>NZ_KZ454938.1:1908499-2243057 GCF_002797325.1 Bacillus sp. FJAT-45037
ACCAATTTTCGGCATCTCATACACCTCCGTAGGTAAGTTAAAATGGTACATCTTTATCGTAACCACGAATGTCCAAAGTATGTATAAATAGAGAAAAGACCCAAACACACTGTGGGTCTCTTGAAAAACATTATTTGTTATTTAAGTATTCGATCAGATGCGAGATCGCAAAAGGAATCGCCTCTTCATTTGGCTCTAATCGCGCGTCGTGCAAACCAAATTCACTGCCCACTCCAAGCCAAAACATGAAACCTGGTATTTGTTCAAGGAAGTAACCAAAGTCTTCTCCTGTCATTGCCTCTGGACTTAAGACAAACTGAGCCTGTTTTGATCGTTTTGTAAACTCAATAAATTCATTTGTTCTACTTTCCTCATTAAACACTTGGCAATAATTCGCTCCGTAATCAATTGTAGCCGAACAGGAGAAGCCAATTTCAATGCCACTGACCAGTGCTTCAATACGTGACTTAATCATTTGCATCGTTTCCATTGATTTAGTACGGATTGTACCTTCGATTGTCGCTTCTGCTGCAATAATATTTTGCTTCGTACCGCCTTTGATGACACCAATCGTCACAACCCCCGCATCTAGAGGGTTCATATTTCTAGCGACAATGGTTTGTAATTGTGTCACGAGTGAACTTGCCGCTACCACCATATCGTTAGCAGTATGGGGGTATGCCGCATGTCCTCCTTTTCCTTTTAAGGAAATAAAAAGTTCTGACGTATTCGCAAATAACATTCCTGGTTTTGTTGCAATCGAGCCTACTGGATGTTCAGGCGCTATATGCAAAGCTAAAATCTCATCTGGCCACCATGATTTAAGCTCCTCTGATTGAAGCATTGGTTCTGCCCCACCCGGACCTTCCTCTGCCGGTTGGAAAATAAATAATAAGTCTTGCTTCGGTTGATGGGACGCGTAGTGGCTAAGCACGCCTAACGCAATTGTCATATGAAAATCATGTCCACAAGCATGCATATACCCCTCATGTGATGAACGAAACTGTGTATAGGATGTCATTTCTGTAATAGGCAACCCGTCCATGTCCGCACGATATGCGATCATTTTTTCTGGATTTGTACCAGTAACCTTTACCAAAATACCTGTTCTCCATGTCTTCACTTCAAGAAAGTCTGATGGTAACTTCTCAATGACTTCTAATAAATATGTTTGTGTCTTAAATTCATGAAATCCGATCTCAGGAATTCGATGTAAATCTCTACGGATCATCATTAAATTATTTAAATCCACTTGGCGAACACCTCTGTAACTAGATTTTATGTATGGAAAGAGCTTTGCTCACATGGAGCAAAGCTCTTCTTAAAAACAAAGGATTAGTCGTTTAAACGACGAAGTTCTTGCTTAATTTCTGTCTTGCCTTTTGTTTTTTCATCAATTTCTTTAATCACTCGTGCAGGAGTTCCTGCTACTACAGTGTTTGGAGGAACATCCTCTGTCACAATGGCACCCGCTGCTACAACAGCACCTTTACCAACCGTTACACCTTCTAAGATTACGCAATTGGCACCAATGACGACATCGTCTTCTACAACGACAGGTTTTGCTGAAGGTGGCTCAATGACACCTGCAAGAACAGAACCTGCACCAACGTGACAGTTCTTTCCTACAGTAGCTCGTCCGCCAAGAACGGCATTCATATCAATCATCGTTCCTTCACCGATCACAGAACCAATATTGATACTTGCTCCCATCATAATGACGGCATTGTCGCCAATTTCTACTTGATCACGGATAACCGCACCAGGCTCAATACGTGCTTTAATATGTTTAAGATCAAGCATTGGAATTGCTGAGTTACGACGATCATTCTCTACAACATAATCCTCGATTTTTGATTCATTTTCTTTAATGGCAGGCTCAATAACTTCCCATTCACCAAATAATACACCTGTATTCCCTGTTACAAATGTTTTTGTATCAGCACCAAAGTTCATTCCTTCTAAATCACCTTTAATATGTACTTTAACAGGTGTTTTCTTTTGGCTGTTTGAAATGAATTGAATAATTTCGTTTGCATCCATCATTTTCATAGATAACCCTCCTCATATTGAATAAAAGACTTCTTCATTATGATAAAGATAACATGTGAAAATTGCAATGATGTTGCAAGAAATCATCGGAATTTGCTTAAACAGTTAGGAGGTAGGAGTTCCATCTCTGTAACTGTTAGATTATCATTACTAGGACTTCTTTAGGAGAAGCTTGTACAGTCCCCAACATAAAAAAATTAAAAAGCAACTGGCTAATTAAGCCAGTTGCTCATTGAGTTCTTATTGCTTTTGGAATTGTGATTCTTCCGTAGAACCTTTTAACGCAGTCGTTGAAGATGTCCCACCGGAAACTGCTTGTGAAACTTCATCAAAGTAACCTGTACCTACTTCACGTTGGTGACGAGTCGCTGTATATCCTTTTGACTCACTTGCAAATTCAGCTTGTTGCAATTCTGAATATGCACCCATACCACGACGTTTGTATCCATGCGCAAGTTCGAACATGCTGTGATTTAAGGCATGGAAGCCAGCAAGTGTAACGAATTGGAATTTGTAACCCATTTTCCCAAGCTCAACTTGATACGTTTCAATTGTATCTTTATCAAGATTTGCTTCCCAGTTGAATGATGGTGAGCAATTATATGCTAGCATCTTTCCAGGGAATTTCGCATGGATTGCATCTGCGAAAGCTTGAGCTTCTTCAAGAGATGGTTTAGACGTTTCACACCAGATAAGGTCTGCATATGGTGCATAAGCAAGACCACGAGCGATCGCTTGATCAAGACCTGGATTCGTGCGGTAGAAGCCTTCTGGTGTACGTTCACCTGTAATGAACGGGTGATCTACCGGATCAATATCACTTGTGATCAGATCTGCTGCATCAGCATCTGTTCTTGCGATGAGCAATGTAGGAACGCCACTCACATCAGCTGCAAGTCGAGCTGAAATTAAGTTTCGGATAGCTGTTTGAGTTGGAATAAGAACTTTTCCACCTAAGTGCCCACATTTCTTCTCAGAAGCCAATTGATCCTCTAAGTGAACGCCAGCAGCACCAGCTTCAATCATCCCTTTCATTAATTCAAAGACATTTAGCTGACCACCAAATCCAGCTTCTGCATCTGCGACGATTGGAGCGAAGTAATCTAGATCCCCTTCACCTTCCATATGCTGAATTTGATCAGCACGTTGAAGCGCTTGGTTGATACGCTTTACCACACTCGGTACACTATTAGCTGGATATAAACTTTGATCAGGATACATTTGACCTGCTAAGTTAGCATCTGCGGCAACTTGCCAACCACTTAAATAGATTGCTTTCAACCCTGCTTTCACTTGTTGAACCGCTTGGTTACCCGTAAGAGCTCCAAGTGCATTCACGTAATCTTCATTATGAAGATAGTTCCATAGTTTCTCTGAACCACGTTTCGCTAATGTATGTTCAATTTGAACAGATCCTCTAAGTTTCACTACTTCTTCTGCTGTATATGTACGTTCAATCCCACTCCATCTTTGATCGTTTTCCCACGTTGCTTGTAATTGTTCCGCTGCCAACTTTTGATTTTCTTTTGTCATTGTTCATCTCTCCCTAATGGTTAGTATTCTTTCTACCTAGCTACAATGTTCTAAAAACAAGAAAATGTCATACTTCCGATCATCTGTTAAAGTACAGATGATCCAAACACACCACTCATTCATTCTGTCATAATCTAGATGCTTCATACCAATCGAAGAACACATGCCCTTTTTAGTTCATAATCACGTCGAAATCGATTACTCGTTGAATCGTTCACCCCTTTATGTTGACCCCTCAACCTCTTCTGTTTTAATACAGTTTATTTCTATGTCTATTATAATATAACAGTATGTTTTGGTTGGCAATAGTTTTTTCTCATTTTTTTGAAAATTTAACCTTTATTTAGTTAAATTGTTTATTCACCACAAAAAAACGCACAAACATGATTGTTAGTGCGTCTTTCTTTCCATAAACCATGCAAACTGTAAATAATTGTCCCCTTCTGCACCCTCAAAGAAAAGTGTGTACTCGTCAAGATGATATTGATACGACCAATAACCATCTAATTCATCTAAAGAATTCTCATCTGGTGTGCCTAACGCACGTTTCATTTCCTCAACAGTTACACCATAATCTGAAATATCCATCGTTATCGCTTGTGTGCGATAATCTTCCTTTGAAAACAGATACGTTGTTCGGCCATATGTAAGATATTCTCCCCCTTCATACGTTCCAGATCCCGTTGGTTCACCAAGCTCATTTAATAATGTTGATTTAGACTCTCCAAGTGATCGATTGACAGCAGCAAACTCCCCGTTAAATCCTTTCTCAATCCACAAAAACGTCACAAATGAAGGGGTCGCAGCTGATACAACTGACGTTGGTCTATCTATCTCTTCAATGTCAAACATGAATTGGTCTCCCCGACCACATCCCACTAATATACCTATGATAAAGCTGATCATCAAAACTTGAATTATTCTCACGAACATCCACCTACCTTTAAGCATTAAAAACAATTATAAAATCCTATAATTTCTTCTATATGGGACCTTACCCTTTTGAATCCAGTTTTAAAACATACCTTAATAAAATAATTATTCGCTTGATTGATGTGATATCCTATCTAAATCATTCCAAAAGTTCAGACATATGTAGCTGCAAACAGTCAGAAACTTACGGCAATCGACCGATGTATTGCTTGATCGCCATGACCCACACGTTTCTCATATTTATAAATATAATTTTCTGAAACTCAAAAGGACAACTAAGCACAAATATGCCTAATTGTCTCCTAGCCCTTATTTTTTTATATCTTTCATCTCACCTTTAAACTCTTTTAATATACTAAGACTCATCCCTAGTAAAATGAAAGTAAGTGGAAAGGCACTAACAATAATGGCCGTTTGTAACGCATCCAACCCACCTGAAGCCATTAAGACAATCGCAGAAGCACTTAGTATTAGTCCCCAAGATACTTTAATTAGCACAGATGGATCTTGATTTCCTTCTGTTGTTTGCATTCCTAAAACAAACGTAGCTGAATCGGCGGATGTAATAAAGAATGTACTAATAAGTAAGACTGTAACAACAGAAAGAATTCCTCCTAAAGGCAAGTGCTCATAGACGAAAAATAGTGCCGTTTCTAAACTCTGCCCTGCCACGTCGACACCTTGTATCAGATCTAAATAAATGCCTGTCCCTCCAAATATAGCAAACCAAAAAGCACAAACCAATGTAGGGGCGACTAATACAGCAATAACAAACTCTCTAACTGTTCGTCCTTTAGATACTCTTGCTATAAACATTCCAACAAACGGGGACCAAGAAATCCACCATGCCCAGTAAAAGATTGTCCACCCTTGGGTCCAAGCAGCGCTAGCTTCATTAAATGGGGAAATTTGTAATCCCATTTGTGGCAAGTTCTGAATGTATTGTCCTAATGTGTGGGTAAATAAATTAATCAAAAACATCGTTGGTCCCACAATAAGCATAATGACAAGGAGGATCGTTGCTAAAATAATATTCGTATTACTTAAATATTTAATCCCTCTTTTAATTCCTGTTGATGCAGAAATAATAAATAAAACTGTAATCACACCAATAATAATCAACTGCACGCCAAATGAGATCGGAATGCCAATGAGGTAGTTTAACCCTGCATTAATTTGTTGTGCCCCGAGACCAAGTGAAGCACACACTCCAAATAATGTAGCAAATACAGCAAAGATATCAATCGTGTACCCAAGTGGGCCCTTTACTTTCTCCCCAAAAATCGGGTACAACGTGGCACTCATTAAACCCGGTGCTCCTTTTCTAAATTTAAAATAAGCGAGTGATAATGCAACGACTGCATAAATAGACCAAGCATGAAAGCCCCAATGCAAATACGTAAATCTTAGCGCGAGTAATGCAGACTCATTGGTACTTGCGAAGGATTCTCCACCATATGGAGGGGCGGCATAATGAGAAATCGGTTCTGAAACACCATAGAACAACAATCCAATCCCCATTCCTGCACTAAACAGCATCGCAAACCAGGTCACTCGATTAAACTCAGGTTGATCCCGATCTTTACCTAACTTAATTTTTCCGTATTTACTAAATGCTAAAAACAAGGCAAACAGTAAAAAGAAAGAGGCGGCAAATTGATAGAACCAACCAAACGCTGTCAAGAAAAAATCTTGCGCTTGTCCCATTATGGCAGCTAAATGATCTGGGAAAAATGCCCCCCACATCACAAAAATAATCGCCATCACTATCGAAATTTTATAAGTAGTCGTTAAGTTCTTCACCTTTATGGCACCCTCTCTGTTCTATCACCATATTTTCTTTCCTTACAGATTGACCAATTACTTTTAATCTTTATATTGTGCGTCAATATTGGAGGTTTTATGAACTAGTTGGCTTTAATGTCCAAAAAAAAAGAACTCATCGACCTGAGCTCTTTTCTTCTTGTTGTTCAATTGTTTTTTGTTCTTCTTCATACTCTTTCCATTCTGCAAGCATATTATCGTCTTTTTCCATATATAAGCTTCTGCTTGGAAACGCAATATCGACTCCTTCATTTTTTAAAATGTCAATGATTTTGAAGTTGATGTCTTCTTTAATCCGATACCACTCTGTCCAAGCCGTTGTATTAGTGAAGAAATAAACAAAAATATCTAAACTTGAACTGTTAAAATCACTGAAACGAACCATAATGAGCTCTTGATTGATTTCTTCATGTTCCCTGAGTAGCGCTTCAATTTTTCTTGCGCATCCTTCAATTTTTTCTTTCGGTGTCGAGTAAGTCACCCCAATATTAAACATAATCCTCCGCTTGCTCATTTTTGACCAGTTAGTAATTGGTTCATTGGACAATGTTGAATTAGGCACCGTAACAATTGAGTCTTCAAATGTTCGAATTTGTGTGCTTCTAAAGGTAATATCCTCGACCACACCTTCAACGGATGGAGTTTTGATCCAGTCTCCTTTTGAGAATGGTTTCTCTGTAATAATAATAATTCCACCAAAAAAGTTTCCAATCGTATCTTGGGCCGCAAGAGCAAATGCGAGTCCCCCGAGTCCTAGTCCAGCAACAAATCCACTAATGCTATATCCCCATTCGCCAGCAATCACAACAATTGTCAGTGCAATGACTGAAAAACGTAGGACCTTAGATAGAAAAGGTACCAACATACTATCTTCATCTAGCTCGACTTTTCTTGCAAAACGGAAGAAGAAGGCCGATTGGGCTGACATGTAATTATATAGCCCCCAACCTAAGAGCACAATTATAAAAGAACGATATATATGCTGTACAAATTGAGTGGTTGTAATATTGAACGGAAGATAAAGAAGAGCCAAATAGGTCCCTAAAATAACCCAAAATAAACGAAGCGGCTTCTCAAACGAAAGCAAGACGTTTGTGAAGACTTCTGTCGGTGTTCTCTTTGTGAGTGATAATACAAATTTAAATATATAGGTTGTAAATAATTTTCTAAACACTAAAAAGATAAGAAAAATACCAAAGGCAATCGATAGGTCGATCCATTCCAAATATTGAAATGATCTGACGAGTTGTTGCCAACGTTCCATTCCGTTTTCCATTTAATCTTCACCTCTCTATATTGAAAGGTTATTTTACCATAGAACTCTTTGCTTCTGCTTGCTTTCTATCTGAAATACAGTAATGTTTTACAATCTACCGTCAAGACAAAAAAGAGCAGTCCTTAGACTACTCCTCATCTAACACTCCTTGAATTAGTTCCCCAATTTCTGATTGCTCTTGACTAATTACCTGATTTTTGGATTGTTTTGCCGTTCCTTGGTGATTCCGATTCTTCGATTCATTTAAGACCTCTTTCAAGTCTTCGCTCCATTCTCCTCCAAATTCAAGCAAAAGATGAGAAAGAGAACCAGATGAAGCTTTTTTCTCAGGTACTCGACTTGCTAATTCCGCTTTAAAGTCCTTTCCTTTTTCCGTTGTTGCCAATAGATAATAACTAGCTACAGCTATAAAGCCACCCAGAATTGATCCTGCAATATAGCTTGAACGAGATGATCGTTTTTTTCGAAACATCCTGATCCACTCCTTTCCATGTACCATTAGTATGGAGTAGATCGTAACTTCTTATGAGTTAATCATGCTTGGTTAGTTAATGGAAGAGCTGATTCTTCAATTTCAAACCCTAAATCTTCGATCATATGGTGATCTAGCTCTACACTCTGCCCTTCTGTCGTTAAATAATCTCCAACAAAGATTGAATTTGCCGCATACAGAGCCATTGGTTGTAATGTACGTAAATTCAGCTCCCGCCCTCCTGAGACACGGATCTCTTTTGTTGGGTTAATAAATCTCATTAAAGCTAAGATTCGAAGCGCTTTCATTGGAGCTGTGCGTTCTCTTCCTTCTAACGGTGTCCCATCTACTGCATGTAGGAAATTAACTGGAATAGAATCTGCATCAAGGGCGCGAAGAGCATACGCCATCTCAACGACTTGCTCATCGGTCTCACCCATTCCTACAATCACACCGGAACATGGCGACATTCCAGCTGTTTTGGCAAATTCAACGGTATCGACACGGTCGTCGTATGAATGGCTTGTTGTAATCGCCTCATGATGGTCTCGATGAGTATTAATATTGTGATTGTAACGGTGAACTCCAGCTTGTTGAAGTCGTTTTGCTTTCTCGTCAGTAAGAATACCTAAACAAGCACAGATTTTCAGTGGCATAGTCGACGTAATTTCTTCAACCGCTTCAATTACTCCGTCAAGCTCACGCTCAGTCGGACCTCGCCCACTAGCTACAATACAGTACGTACCCGCTTTACGGGACATCGCTTCTTTAGCTCCCGCTACCAAGGTATCTTTATCTAAGAATGAATACTTCTCTACTGGTGCATTAGATACGATTGACTGCGAACAATATCCGCAGTTTTCTGGACACAAACCACTCTTTGCATTAATGATCATATTCAACTTTACTTTTTTACCATAGTAATGCTTCCTCACTTTAAATGCAGCATGAAGAATAGGTAAAACTTCATTATCATCAGCTTGGATTACAGATAAACCTTCTTCTAACGAAATCAATTCCCCATTGATTGCTCGCTCGGCCAGTTCCAACCACTTAGCTCCCACAAGTATCCCCTCCATTTGTTAACCTATTATAATTATAAGTTAACATTCATGTTAAATTTAGACAAGTAGAAATCATCAAAAAGTGAAGAATGCATGAAAATCTCTATAAATTCTTATGCTTTCGATGAAGCCCGACTGCATGCATTATTTCCAGGGCAATCAAGAGAAATCATAAGATATTATAGTAAAAAAGCAACCAGAGTCTGTACTGGTTGCTTATGACTTTGCTGAACTCGCGCGGCCTTTTTTCTGTTTTTTTTGCTCAAATATGGAAATAACTTGTCAAGGGTGAGGTAGTAATTCTAATCAATCCAATACCAAACAACATCATAAAAACTGGTGACCGTCTTTACCATCTACTTAGATACCGTGTATCCCACAAACATCGATAAATTTCCAGTAATATATTCACCAACACGTAAAAACAATCCTGCGGGTTCCCCGTTAAATGAATGTGAACCGATCAGTAACCGTCCGGTATATGGCCCGTCCCACGTATCAATCGTTTGCTCAGGCATCGTAAAATATTCCTGGTACACCATCGGTTGATCTTGATAATGATCTAAGTCTTGCTCAAGCGTTTGATTCTCTTCAACAACTTGAACCCCGCCACCTTCGCGACCTAGAACCGGCTTCTTCACATATGACAACAACCCTGAAGGCTGATCATACGTACGTAAAAAGTAGCGATCAATGACATCTTGCTCACTTCGTGTATACCACTCCCGCTTATACTCCGTTATTAAGGACATAACTGCTTTTGATTGCATGAGTAGCGCAGAAGGTGGATTAATCAATTTTATTTTTCCAGTCATCACATGGACTAATAGCTGTTCACCTATCGTTTCTCCAGTCCCACTTTTCTCATTCAAAAAATATTCCAATGGGTAAAGACGATAGAGAAATGTAATCAGCTCTCCTGTCGGTGTATACAAGCCATCTTTTTCAACGATAATCTCTTCAAGCGGGATATATTTCACTTCCTGTGGGAACTGTTTCATTAGATACGTAGCTGTTTGTTTATCCTCTTCGTGCCAATTTGCTGCTGTAACATATAATACATCTGAGCTTCTGATCTGGTAATCTTTAATAATCTGTTCCCATGTTTGTTTTACTAATGAATCAATATTGGTATGAGGATTCGTCACTCCATGTTCTTTAGCAAGAATTTTCTGAGCGATGGCCGTTTCCACAATGCCAACAGGTGTATCTGTGTTAGCTTCAATCACCTTTAAACCGCTGGCGGAAGCGATGAAATCGTACCTCGTAAAATAAGAAAATCGCTTACTTTCATCTTCAAGTAATAAATCCCACAGCATCACAGGAATACCTAATCGATGAATGCAATTTGGATGTTTCCGAATCATAGAGTATGTTTTTTTGTAAATATCGTCAACAGCTCTAGTAGCTTGAATGATTTCATTGTACATTCCAGAAGGCATGTCCAGCATTGAATCACTCATATATTGATTGTCCTCATAATTATCATATAAAGTAGGCCAAGTAAATCCGGCACTCACCATCTTTTCGTATAGATCGTCAAATCTTTTAACATATTGCTCTTGTTGAAAAGGCTTCGTTAAAGATCGATAAGGTAACATAGATTTATCACCTACCTATTCCTAAAATTTAATAACTAATCGTGGCAGCGACGATCATTCCAACAAGAATAGATATCCCACCAAGGAATAGTCCAACCGCTACATTGCCTTTTTCTACTTCTTTTGCAAGGTTCGTATTACGTGTAAATACATGTTCAATAACCGCATGTAAAATGACTTGAATAACAATTGCAATAATTGCCCAAATCGCTAAATCAATAAGGTTAATTGAGCTACGAATCGCTGATTGTAAAACAACAACTAAACCTGCCATTTTCCCGAGTAATTTTAATGAAACAGCCACATTTCCCGCTCGAATTAAATTACGTTCTGAATATGGTGTTATTAATTTAAATAAAAATGTTCCTAACACAAATAATAGTAAGGAAGCAACCAAATAAATAAGAAAACGATCGAATGTTTGTAAATAATAAAAGATGTCCATTAGTTTTCCCCTTTCACTCCGCATGGTAAGAAGTACGATAGATTATCTGTAATTGCAGCTCCTGCCCGAAGACCAAATGCACTTGCCTGCTCTCCGACGACAAAACTACCAATTAACAAATGCACTTCCTTCTTGCCTTCTTCTGTTTTTACCCATGTCTTTGGAAGATCAACATACGTCTGATAAATTTTTAGGTAATGATTATACGTTTGCTTCTTCTGGCTCTTGATTTGCTTACCAGATTGCTTGATGAATACGGTATCCCCTTCTCGACCGAATACCGGTTTAGAAACATATCGATCACCAGTTTCTATAAATGGATCTTCATCTAAATATGTCGGCAAAAAATAAGAAGCGATATGCCGATGTTCATCTTCAGTAAAATATGGATGCCCTTTTTCGTGCATCCCCCAAATAAGAGCAAGCATCGCTTTTGTTTGCATCAAGAAGGCCGACGGGGGGTTGAGTATGGCAACTTGTCCACGACTTACAAGCTCTAAGAATGCTTCCCCAATAGCAAACCCATCTTCTGTCTGATCTTCTATTAGTGCCTCGAGTGGATAAGTATGACGATAGACGACATCAATCTTTTTGCCTTCTAGATCGTACACTCCAGGTTGATCGCCTTCACTATTTACGTGCAATTGATCAAGCGGGACAAAGGTTGCATCTGAAATCGCTGCAAGATTCATTAAGTACATCATCGTTTGGCGATCTTCTATATCATTGGCATGGGCGGTGAAAACCACATAAGGATGACCGTGAACTCCTATTTGTCTAGCTGATCGGTACACAGCATCACGAATAACCTCACCCACATTCTCATCCATTCCTTGATTCGGATCTACAAATCCAAATTCCTTACAGACGGCTCCATTCACTTCAAATAATTCACGAATAAACGTTGGGGTATCCGCATTGAACTCTAAAATTTTTAATCCTTCGGCTGTTAGTACGAAATCAAAACGTCCGATCACGGTTTCGTAGCCAATTCCGTGTTGACGTAAGAAGGGAATGGTCTTTTCAGGTAGACCTAATTTAAGAAACGTCTCGTCATCAGCTTGCTTCACTAATTCATTTGTCTTTTTAAAAATCTTGTATGCTTCATTTGTAGCGCGTCTAATGTGAGTTTTCTCTAAATCAGATATCGTGTGACAATCAAATAAGGAGTATTCAATACCATACAACCGATCCCAAAAAGAATCAAATTTGTTGTAGAACGCATTTCGGCGACGTGTAAAGTTATCCTCCAAAGAAGCCACCGCCTCCCATCCCCGACCGTGAGTTAGTTGATTGTGTTGAATTTTGATTTGATTGATTTGGTGATGTAGTTGATTGGTTTGTGTTCGTTGTTCGATTTTGGTTGGTTTGCTGGTTATTGTTTGTTGTACCATCTTGCCTCTGGTTGGTGACTCCAGAAGAGCTACCCGCTCCACCTAAAGCCCGTCCAGCCATAAATGCAGCAATCGTTGGAAACCAGCTTCCATTTGAATAATAATGACCATTATTCTCGGAACCTTCTTCTACACATTGATAGGCTTCTGCTTCTGCATCCCATGTCCATGTTTCACATCCTGTTTCCTCAGGGGATGGTGGGGTTGATGTATTAGTTGTTGCCGTTTCACTATTTGGAAAACCAACTAATTCTTCGGTTGATGATGTCGAACAAGCCGCTAAACTTGCCAGAGCCATACTTGTTCCCACCACACCCATTAATAACCGATCTGTTTTTGGCTTTCTCATTTCTCCACCTCCGTCTAACTTCTACGTCTTAACACAAGGAAAGTTACAGATATTTTTATATCGTCTGTCATTCTAGCATATTTTTCATAAGAGCAGCAGGTAACAGGATGAGATTTTGACCTAGCAAAAAAAACCTTCTACTTATTTAAAATGTAATCTACGTTTTAATAACTACTCACAATGAACAACACTACTCCCCTACAAGTATGATGCCGACTGTTTATTTTTAAAATACTAAATAGGCTAATGAGCGAACTGACTCACTCATTAGCCTACTTATTTTTAGTTGTTATTTCGTACTTGCGACTCGGTTTCGTTTTGCTTCTAAACGTCGTTTATGCAAAATTGGTTCTGTGTATCCACTAGGTTGTTCAATCCCACTGAACACTAATTCACACGCCGCTTGGAACGCTACTGAGTTTTCATAATTCGCTGCCATCGGACGGTATTCTGGATCGCCTGCATTTTGCTGATCAACCACTTTGGCCATACGATACATCGTTTCGAGCACTTGCTCTTTCGTGCATATTCCATGATGAAGCCAGTTTGCTACATGCTGACTTGAAATTCGTAATGTCGCACGGTCCTCCATTAACCCAACATGATTAATGTCTGGAACTTTTGAACATCCGACACCTTGATCGACCCAACGAACGACGTATCCTAAAATACCTTGCGCGTTATTATCTAGCTCTTGCTGTATTTCTTCTAGACTCCAATTAGGATGTTCGGCTAATGGGATGTTTAAAATGTCGTCTGTTAGATAACTAATTTGATTTCCAAGCTCGCGTTGTACATCAAACACATTCACTTGATGGTAATGAAGAGCATGTAATGTCGCTGCAGTCGGTGACGGAACCCACGCCGTGTTCGCACCTGCTTTTAACTGTCCATCTTTTTGGTTCAACATATCAGCCATCAAGTCTGGCATTGCCCACATTCCTTTACCGATTTGAGCACGTCCTGGTAATCCGCAAAGAAGACCATTGTTCACATTGGACTTCTCATATGCTGTTAGCCATGTCGACGTTTTCATCTCATGCTTACGAATCATCGGTCCTGCTTCCATTGAAGTGTGCATTTCATCTCCCGTTCGATCTAGAAAACCAGTATTAATAAAGACGACACGTTCTTTCACTTCGTTTATACATGCTTTTAAATTTAAAGATGTTCGACGCTCCTCATCCATCACACCGATTTTCAGGGTGTAACGTGGCAAGTCAATCAAATCCTCGACACGATTAAACAAAACATTCGCAAAGGCAACTTCCTCAGAGCCATGCATTTTTGGTTTTACAATATAAACAGAGCCTTTTTTGGAATTCTGAAGCTCTCCATTCCCTAATAAATCATGTTTAGCAATTAAACTCGTTACGATACAATCTAATATGCCTTCCGGAACTTCATTACCCTCATGATCGAGTACCGTATTATTTGTCATTAAATGACCAACATTACGAACAAACATTAATGAACGACCTGGTAACGTGAGGCGCTCCCCTTGAACCGTTGTATATTTACGGTCTTCTTGAAGTCTCCGAGTAACCTCTTTTCCAGCTTTAGTAAATGATTCTTTTAAGTCGCCTTTCATTAAGCCTAACCAGTTACGATACACCCCAACCTTATCTTCTGCATCCACAGCCGCAACGGAGTCCTCACAATCCATAATCGTTGTCATAGCTGATTCCATGACGACATCACATACTCCGGCAAGGTCTGTCTTACCAATAGGGTGGTTTGGATCAAATTGAATTTCAACATGCAATCCATTATTTTTTAATAAAATACTAGAGGGACTCTCAGGTGATCCGGTATAGCCGACAAGCTGATCTGATTTTCTCAATTCAGCCGTTTGACCCTTACTATGTACGATCAGTTTCCCTGATTCAATCGTATATTTTTCTACAGTCTTGTGGGAGCCTTCTGCTAAAGGTAGCGCCTGATCTAAAAACGTTTTCGCATAATCAATGACAAGTTCCCCACGAACTGAATTATAAGATTTCCCTTTCGTTGCCCCGTTTTCTTCAGAAATCACATCGGTACCGTAAAGGGCATCATACAAGCTTCCCCATCGTGCATTCGCAGCATTTAAGGCATAACGTGCATTATTTACTGGTACAACAAGTTGTGGACCTGCTTGCAGTGCAATCTCAGGGTCTACCCCTTCAGTCGTAATATTAAAATCTTCTACCTCTGGCTCTAAGTAACCAATCTCTTCTAAAAACGCTTTATATTGGTCAAAAGAGAACGACGTTTGGTGTTTTTTATGCCACTCATTGATTGACGCTTGTAAGTCTTCACGACGCTCTAATAGTTGCTTATTCAGAGGCCCCAACTCTTTTATTAATGTTTCTACCCCTTGGAAAAACTGTGTACTAGACAATCCACTCAGAGGAAGTGCCTCCTCATCCATAAAACGATAAAAAATTGAAGCCACTTGTAAATTTCCTACCTTCACATAATTCAATGCCGTCATTTTTTGTACCTCCTCATTTATTTACGGTTAATCACCTTACACTTACCTCTGTTATATAACATCATATCGTTATTGTATAACATTATTAAGAAAAAAGGAAGAATTCAGAAAATAAACTGTAAATGAATGAACAAAAAATCATCTTCCAATCTACAGGAAGATGACTAGTCTATACTCACTCGACAAATTTTGTTAAAGGTAGGCTTTTAGCTTATTTAACGATTAACACAGGACATTTTGCCCCTTTTGCTACTTTATGGCTCACACTACCTAACACAAATTCTTGAATACCGTCCAACCCTCGACTTCCTATTACAACTAAATCGACATTTTGCTCATTCGCATATTTGATAATCGTCGGACCTGATTCTCCGTGCAAAATTTTAATAGAGTATTTAATCCCCATATCATCTGCCGCTTTTGTTACACCCGTTAGTAGCTGCTTACGTTTATCTTCTACACTTAGAGAGTTCCAATTGCTCAGCACATCATGTTTTGCTTTATTGCCATCGACGACATACAAGATTTCAATGGATGACTCCGCACTGCATTTCGCAATGTGTAAGGCATTCTCGCCTGCACGCTTAGAATACTTTGAACCATCATAGGCTAATAAAATTTTCTGATACATAGTTAACCTCCTTCTTTTAATGCCCTCCTAGTTTATTGGCTAATTTCTCAACAAGTTCCGAGCTATCTTCATTCAAACCCATCACCGAAACATCCACCTTGTTCTCTTTAAATTTGTACACAATCTTGTCAATAGCAGCTACCGCAGAATCATCCCAAATATGCGCTTGGGAAAGCTCAATGATTACTTTATCAACTGGCTCCTGATAATCGAATTTCTTAAGGAGATCTGTGACAGAAGCAAAAAACAATTGGCCATTTAATTTATAGGTCCTTACTTGATTGTTTAACGAACTCTCCACTTTTACATTAGAAATTTTGGAAACAAAGAACATTGCACTTAATAAAATCCCTGCCAATACTCCTATTGCTAAGTTATGTGTGATGACCACGGTTAAGACCGTCACAATCATAACAGCAGCATCCGTTCTGGGAACTAAGTGTATGGTTTTTAATGAATTCCAATCGAATGTACTGATTGATACCATAATCATTACACCTGCGAGAACAGCCATCGGAATGAGTACAACAATATCTCCTAAAACAACAATCAAAAACATGAGGAATACCCCAGCTACAAACGAAGACAATCTACCTGAACCACCCGATTTCACATTAATAACAGATTGACCGATCATCGCACAACTAGCCATACCACCAAATAATCCAACCGCAATATTAGCAATACCTTGTCCTCTACTTTCAACGTTTTTTTCACTTTCCGTTTCTGTCATATCATCGACAATAGAAGCTGTGAGCAATGATTCAATTAATCCAACTGTCGCTAGAGCTAAAGAGTATGGCATAATAATCATCAATGTCTCAAAGTTGATTGGAATGTTGGGAAGTAAAAACACAGGCAATGTATTAGGTATTGTGCCCATATCACCAACAGTCCAAGCCTGTATATTCACAAAAACTGCCAATGCTGTTACAATAACAATCGCAATTAACGTTGAAGGTACTACTTTTGAGATGAAAGGAAATAAATAAATGATTAGTAATGTTAAAATAACTAAGCCATATATAATTGGCCGTTCACCGAAGAAGTAGTCAATCTGGGACATAAAAATAAGAATTGCCAAGGCATTCACAAACCCAACCATGACCGAACGCGGAATAAACTTCATGTATTTAGCAAGTTTAAGCAAACCAAACACTATCTGTATAACCCCAGTAAGAATGGTCGCTGCCAGCAAATACTGCAACCCATGATCAGCGACTAACGTGACGATAACAAGTGCCATTGCCCCTGTAGCAGCAGAAATCATCCCTGGCCTTCCACCGACAAAAGCAATAACAACCGCCATCACAAATGATGCATACAATCCTACCATTGGGTCCAATCCAGCAATAACTGAAAAGGCAATCGCCTCTGGAATTAAGGCCATTGCAACGACAAGACCAGATAAAATATCCCCCCGTATATTACCAAACCATGTATCAACATAACGCGTTTCATTCATCCATAATTCCTCCTTCTCACCATAGTATTTAACAAGAGGGAGGAATTATTTATACTCATGAAACGCAACTTACGCATAGGAATATTTTCAACACAAAAAAGACGCCCCTTAGGCCGTCTTCCTACTTGTTCACCTTGCGCACCAAGAACTTGCTTATAACACTTTTAACTAGCATAAATGTTGTTGTGACTAAGACATAATAAAGAAATATAACGACCGGAAGGACAGCATTCTGAAGAAAGAAGTCCAATAGAAATAGTGGTACCATACCCCACAATCCTTCTTCTATTATATAGGGAAGCTCTATTGCTAAAAATAATGCACAAGGAACAAGGATAGCAATTAGGACACCCAAAACAACCTTTCTGACCGTCCAACCGAGGTTCATTAAAAACTTAAGCATGCGATGACTCCCTTCACCAACTCACTATTTATTCAGTCTAGCATTCACAAGAAACACTGGCTACATGAAACCAAACAAAAAAAGCAAATTCGAGTGTAAAACAAATTTTAATAAATATGTGATCAAAATATGATCAAAACCTTCATTTTCCCTTTCCCAATACAAAAAAACACGCACCTCATTAACTGAGAATGCGTGCCATACTAGGCTTTTTTCGGTATGACCCGTACTGGGCTCGAACCAGTGACCTCCACCCTGTCAAGGTGGACGAGAGTGGACAATCTCTGGAGTCAGTGTGTATGTATGCTTAAACTTCTATTGGACTCTATACAAGTTCAATCTTGAGTTTTCATTGTACAGTGTCCATCAAGAAGCTGTCAACCTCACAAGTTTCAGCTGTGCAAGTTTACGTCTCAATACCCATCTCATAAAAGATAAATGCAACAGAGAGCTTCTCTCAAGTATCACCTCAATGGTTTAAATTGAAATTTGCTCCCATTAGTTACTTTTGGAGAATTTCTTGAGGAGTGGTAGGAATAGAAAAGCTTACTTCACTTCAATGGTCAGCTCCCCACTAATAGGGTTAGGGAGGTTTTTAGCGTAAATTATATATGTGATTTTTATTAATTCACTTTTGCTTTCTGGTGTAAAAAACACTCTAATATCTTCATTAAATGTTATCGTATCTTGTTGGTGTTTGAGCTGTCCTATTTCATCTTCAATTATATACATATCACCTTTCTCAATTACATTAGGGTACGAACTAGGAAAATACTGTCCACCTACTGTCATTAGATAATCATTGCTGGGTTTCTGGTGTATTTTATCCATTACCATTATCCCGCGAGCTGGTATTCTTAGATCAATTGATACATCTTCTAAATATTGATTACCTTCATTTCTCAAGGTTAGATTTATTTTTTCAGACAATTCTTCCCCTATGTAGTAAAAATCTTCATCCATATATGTTTCTTTAAGACTCTTTAAATCTTTTTTTAGTTCCTCTGTGGAACGTTGCTCGTAAGGAGCATTACCCATAATATTGCTATAATTCATCCCTAGTTTTGCTAACATTGAAAGAGCATTAGTGTTGTCTTCCCCTATAAGTTCTCTACCCTCAATTATACCTTCAATTTTATCTTTAGCTTTATCAGAGGGGAAATGTAACTCCTCAACAGCGTCAACACTAATTTTGCTATCTAAGTTCTTATTAAAGCCAATTAAGATTTTATTATCGAATTGCACTTTCTCTTTGTGTTTCAACATTTCATCTAAATCACTTCTAGTCATTCTTTCTTGTTGGCTTCCCTTTCTTATAAAGCACTCACCTTTTTTTAACCCTTTATAATCCTTTCTCATCATACAGGGAGGGTTAGTGCATTGCTCAATTTCTATTACACCAAACAAGTTTCCATCCATCTCATGTGTAAAGTATGAAAAATCAATACTAGGCTCAACATTCTCACGAATAATCTGCTGGAAAGTAGCTTGGTCTACTATTTCATCTCTATTTAAAGAGAAATAATCTTTAGTACCATCTGGCTTGTCCTTTACACCAATTATAATATGTCTTCTTCCCTCAATTGGTGCATTAGCCATAGCCATAATATCCTTAATTAAATCTTGATATTTTTCCTTGATATATTGTTCCTTTTTAAAATCAAGCCTTGTTCCCTCACGCTCATATTTAATTAGTAAATCGAGGTTACTCAAAATAATTCCCTCCTCAAGTCCATTTCCAAAATTATAGCACTGTCGAACAAAAATAGAGCCAACCCTTTATTAGTCAGCTCATCATAATTAAAATAGATTACCTCGATAATTTAAAAATCTCTTTAGCACAAAAAAGAAATTATGATTTGCTTAGTTCATTAGCTTTATCTAATCTATCCTTAAACTTCTTCAACTTGGGGTCAATGTCTTGACGAGATGAAGTTTCTTTCAAGTTTGAAAATACCTCAATTGCTCTCTCTAATACTCTTATCTCTTCATTATATAACTTCTGCTTTCTATATATAATTGCTAAACGGTCGTATGGATGGTTTCCATCAAAGCCTTCTTGTACATTCATTTCATAAAGCTTTATGGCTTGGTCAAGTTCTCCATTCTTCTCTAGTTCCATACCTTTTAAGTTTCTCTCAACTTTTTCATTCTCATTACTTGGCTCATTACTCTCAACAGTCCGTTGTTCTGGCTTGCTATCACTTTTCACTTTTTCTTTCCCCAAGAGCTTACTAATTAATTTTATCAAAACCTCACTCCTCTGTTATTTATTTACTTAGTTATCATATTATAGAATTTTAAGAACTTTTACTACAAAAAAAAGAGCCAACCTCAGAAGGTCAACTCTCTTGTTTTTGTAGTGCTCTCTTGTATGCTTCTTTACTATTTCCCTTCAAGTACCTTCTATATTCAAACTCAGAAGCGTGCTTCTCGGTTTCTTCTCCAATAGTAAAATAAGTTATAAATCTCAGTTTTAGCTCCTCTCTCATAACCATTCACCCCTCATACTTTTGTTTTACTTCCCTTTGAATACCCTTGAGTCGTTGCTTTCACTAATAACAACTATCTCAGAGAACATTCCACCATATTGACCAAAAGCAAGCTCTCTCACAGTGTCCTCTAATTGTGAAGACCCAAGTTCCACTCCTTCAGTAAAAACAATAACTTTTCCAGCAACCATATAGTGGCTTTTTACCTTTGTCATTAGTGAACCAGCTCCTCATTGTTTATTGGTGTTACAGATTGAGAGATAGAACTCCCAAAGAAGTTACTCCAGAGCAAGCTCCTTCAGCGTACCCTCTTTAGTCATCCTAGCTCAGTTATTGCTTATCTCTGTCTTATTGCTTGACGTAAACCATTAAAGGCTTGGTTGTCTGAGAGTTGCTGTCTTGTCTGTTCTGCAACAAACTTTACTTGCTCTTCTCCAGAGTCTCCTTTTACGTTCACATCACCCTCAACACGAATTGTGAGAGTCTGTTTTCTTGAAGAGCCAAAGCTATCAAGTGCCACTCCAAGACCTCCACCAGAGCCACCAACAAGCTCATCATTTAAGTCTTCCATAGCACCTCCAATAGCTCTTGCCATTGGTCTCACGTTCTTGAGTGCTCCTTCATACCAAGTAGGGAAGAAACTTGCTCCAGACTTATCAAGGTCTGAAAGTGCTCCCTTCTTGGCTGGTGAGAATGGTAAGAAGTTACGAATTGAGCTCATCCCTTCGGAAACAGCTCCAAGAGCTCCACTAATACCATCTTTTATCCCATCAGTGAAGGAAGACAAGAGACCCTTACCAGCGTCTAGGAAGGTACTACCAAAGTTTGTAATGGTACTAATAATGTTATCAATACCAGTTGAAACAGCGTCTTTTCCATCACTCATCATTCCAGTAAATTTAGCTATCAAGTCACTGGCAAGAGTATTTATGAACTCCATAGCCTTGGAAGGTAAACCACTAAAGAAGCTTACAACAGCGTCAATTCCTTCAGTTGTCTTAGCTTTAGCGTTGTTCCACATTTCAGTGAAGCCACCAACAACATCAACTCCAAAGTTTCCTAGAATACTAATAAAAGTATCAACAAACCCAGTAAAGAAGTTGACAATTGCGCTCCAAATATTCTTGAAGAACTCAATGGCTGACTCTGTTGCTTTGTTCCATAAGTCCATACCACCTTGGAAGTCACCAGAGAGAACAGCTAGAACAGCTTTTACCACATTTACAACAACATCAACCAAGTTGAAGAACGCTGTCATTAGTGGTGCAAGAGCTGAAACCACTCCATTGAATACAGCCATTGAAGTTATTAGCATTGTTCCAAGAATAGCTCCAATCATAATAATGACTGGCTCAAGGCTCTGAAGGAGTGTCTTAACAGCTTCCCAAAGTGGAGCAATACCAGCTTGAAGTTGTTCAAAGCTTTGCATGAATACCGTCTTGAACCCCTCAACAGCTGTTCCAACAAAGGTGAAAACTCCTTCAAAGTAAGGTGCAAAGGTCTCCCAGTTCTGAATAATTTGGTAAGCTAGTAAACCGACAAGAGCACCAACAGCCAAGAATGGAAGCAAGCTAGCTGTTGCTAGTAAAATTGGTTTTAGTAATGCGTAGAACGCTGGAACTAGACCAACCATAATTGCACCAGCTACACCATAAAGCACTGGTTCAAGTCCTTTTGGTATTAAGTTCTTTAGTGTCTCAGAAATACCATTCTCAGTAATAGAGCTGGCTAGGTCTCTGAATACATCAACAACCTTTCCAACACCTTCAGTGAGCCAGTCAAGAGCGTCAAGCTGTTCCATAATTGCTTGGAATATATCATCAAAAGCCATTTTTGCCATTGTGAGTTGCTTACCAAGTCCTTGCCCAGAAGCTTCAGCCAATCCACCAGTTTTATCTGTCAGAATGTCAAAGAGTGCACCTTGAGCTCCAGCCATATCTCCTTGCTCTTGCATTGCTTCAATACTGGCTTTTTGTTCCTCAGTTAGTGAAATATTGTTCCGTTGCAATCTCTCAAAGCTTCCAGCTGGGTCTTCAAGGTATCTTGAGAGTTTATCAGAAGCACTCTCAAAGTCACTTCCCCAGAAGGTTGCTAAATCAGCTGTTGTGTCCATGTAGTCTTCAACTGTTTGGTGTCCTCCAAGAAACATATCATTTACATTCTCAAGAGCTCCAACTTGAGCCATTGCTGAACGAATTGACTCATGTTCAATAGCTGTTTTATATTGCAACTCAGTTGCATAATCTCCAATAGCGTCTGTTGAAGTAACAGCACTCAAACCAGTGTTATCAAGTGAATGAGTTAGCCTTGTGTTAATGTCCTCAATGTCAGCTAGTTGCATAACAGCTCGACCTCCAAGAGCAATCAAGCCAGCTCCAGCTCCAGCAACAGCTCCAAGGAGTGCCTTTGAAGCTCCAGAAGCATTCTCCATAGCTTTTTGCATACCTTCAACACTTGAGCTGACACCCTTTATCTGGTCACTAGCGTTATCGCTAGCGTTGACTAAAATATCAATTACATTACTCAATTTTCTTCACCTCCAAAACCAACTCAAATAAGCTCACTCTAATAAGTGAACATTGAGTCAATCTTTCTTTTTTTATTGCTTTCCCCCCAATCAACCTCAATGAGCTGGGGAGCTGTATTCTTCCTCTTCATCATCCTCAACAGCGTTGAGAAGTGAAACCATTTGTCTAACTGACAATCCTTGTTTCTTCTCCTCATTCATCTCACGTCTTCTCCAACCTTGAGACTCAATCAATCTAATAAACTTAGTTAAATGCTCAGAAGCGTTCTTGGTCTCAGTGTCAAACCTTGTATTTACCATTCTCATATGTCTAAGAGCTTCCATGGTAATGGCTTGGAGAGCGTACTCTTCAAATACTGTCTCAATAATATAGCTTTGCTTTGCTCCTTCCTCGCACCAATCAATAAAGTCAAGCTCCTCTTGAGAGAGCGTTTGAAGGAAATCTGGACTATACAAACCATGAACCTTTGAACGACCTCTGAGCTTGCTTATTGACTTCCTCTTGCCTTCCTCAGAAGTTGCTCCAGTGCTTTTACCACCATGTATTGCACACCTTCCATTGGTTGACTCATCCTCTTTAAAGTGGGGAGCACGAGTACAAACAGCAACCCTTTCTCCCAGACCTTGAAGAGCTCCACAAACAGTGTGGGACTTCTTCAGTTCCTTGTAAGCTGAGGTTGTCTTTGCAATATCCTTATCTTCCTCAATAGCAACACTTTGAACAGTCTTCACTTTAGCTTGTAAACGTGTATCTAAATCTTTGAAGCTTGGCATAATTATTCACTCTCCTTTTCTTCTTGAATTACCTCCAATAAAATTGGAGTATAATAAATTTGTTTGAATGTATTCTCCTCACTAATATTGCTCATAATTGCATGAAATATCTTGTGAGCTTTTGTTGCTCCAACTAGCTCCTCAAGCTCTCCAAAGTGCTCAAATATCAAGCAAATTGAGCTATCCAAGCAAGCTTCTTGTAACCTCACAAGTACCACTGAAGCTTTCTCCTTATCAATACTCATTTCTCACCCCTCCTTGGTTGTTACTGAAGAGCCAGCTCCAAAAGGAAACCAGCTCAGTCAGTTTTATATTGTATCTTTACCGTACTTTCTTTCGTACTCAGCGTAAAACTCACGCTCTTCATTCTCCTTCTGGAGTTTTGCTGTGTTAGCTTCAAGCTTCTTGGAAGCACTCTCAAAGAAGCTGTTAGCCTTCTCCATTTTTTCTCTTGTTCGTTTCATTTGTTCTGAGAATGGAAGCTTTTTAAAATCCTCTTTGGCTTTCAATTCTTCTTCAAGCTTATTGAAGTGCTTGTCAACTGTCTCAGAGACCACCTTTGAGACTTTACTTGAGAAGTCATCCTTTTTCTCTTCTTTCTTGTCTTCTTTATTCTCAATTTCCAACCTCTTGAGCAACCCTTGGAGCTCCTTACTCTCTTGAGCTGTCAAGCTTGGCTCAGCTTGGTCAAGTGCTTTATCAATTAAAGCTTTTGTCTCTTCAATTTCCTTTTTTGTTAGTTTCAATTAAATCACCTCATGTTTTATTTTTTGCTCAAACTTTCAAGCGTTGAGCTAATCTCTTCTTGTTTCTTTGTGAGTCGCTTCATAGCCAACTCATGAGCATAATCTCTCAAGCTTTCTTTTTCGTTTACTTGCATAGAAAACAATTCTAACTCCAATTTCACCTCAACTTTCCTCATATGCTTCACCTCACGAAATGTAATTTATAAAGAAGGGGAGAGGGAGAATGACTCCCTCATCAGTGCTTCTTATTAGTTCAATTCAATCCCTTGAGCCTTCAATTCTTTCTCTAATTGAGCCAGAACCTTATTGACAATCTCCTTAGCCTTCTCATTAGCTTGTTGTCTTGCTGAGTTGAGCTCTTGCTTTGCAAACTGAGCTTGCTCTTGTGTAGCCAAGTTTCTACCATCAACCGTATTGAAGCCATATTGCTGACCCCACTCAACCAAAGTGAAGTTTTTGTAATTGTCATTGTCTTCACGAATTTGTTTAACTTTCTCTTCTAGTTGCTTCACAACTCCAACTCTTGTCAGCGTCTCAATTTGCTCCTTCTTGAAGGCTTCTCCTTGAGCCTTATTCAAGTCTTTCTGAGCTTCTGAGCGTTCCTCTTGAGCCTTCTGGAGCTTGCTAGCAATCTCTTGAAGTTGCTTCTCAATGTCAGCTAACTTGCTTGTTGCCTTCTCTAGTTGCTTCTGAGCTGGCTTGTCGTTCTCATCAATTACAAGTGAAGCTTGAATAACCTCTTTAGCTTTGGCTAGTTGGCTCTTCTGAGTGTTCAACTTTGTTTGTTCTTGCTGAAGAACTCCAATATTTTCTTGAACCTTTGTAACTTCCTTTGTAGCTGTCTCAACTGTTAATACCTTCTTGTTTGTAAATAATCCCATTTCAAATCACTCTCCTAGTTTTTTTAGCTCCTTGGGAGCTGATAGAGAAGGAGAAAAACTCCAACTCATACTTTTATTGAAATATCAAATAACCTTCAAGCTCAGTGCTCCAAGGTGTTTCTTCATCTGTTTTCTATCTCAGTTCTACTTACTTGACAACTCACCCAACCTCCGAGCGTTCTCAAGCATATTCTCATGGTTTTTCTTAAAGCGAACTTGTAGCTCTTTTTCCAGTGTAACTTGCTCTTGAATTGAACTCATAAGTAATTTTATTTCTATGAAGTCCTCAATTGTATAGCCACGCTTCTGGAGCTCAGCTGGAATTGTATTTTTTTCAATGAAATCTGTCAGCTGTTCCATTGTTATTTCTTTTCTGTTATTCATCTTAGTGCACCTCCATGCATTGTAGTTGTTGCAATCTATTCAGCCAATACTCTGTTCTCTCACCAGTGTCACCATAGTAGTCCAACCCTCTCAAGTTGCCTTCATCAATTAAAACCCCTTCCTCAAAAGTGTACTGAGGAGAGTTCTTCTTCTTGTCGTGCTTTTCAGCAAGTGCTTGAGCGTATAACTCATAAGCTGGCACGCTCATTGAGTTGGAGTTCGCCAGCTGTCTCAGAGTCTCCTCAACGTGAGCTGGCTCAATGAGTGCTTGAATGTCTTCTCTATTGAGAAACTCAATCAACGTTTGAGTTTTGTTCATCATGTTTAGCTTCTTGTCAATTAAAATGAGGTTACCAAGGTGAGAGCCACCACCACGAGAGAGTGGTACAGCGTGGTCAATCTCAAGGGTTACGTCTGAACGACCACTCAACCAGCATTTACCTTGCCTTGACCAGCTCAGCTGTTCAACCATTTGAGCTGTGAGTGTTGCTTTGAGACCCAATTTCTCAGCTCGGTTGTTGTGAGCATATGCTGACTTTTTAGCTGAGTTGTCTTTGTACCACCTTCTACTTTTCTCATTGCGTTTTTCTGGGTTGTTTTTGTTCCAAGAGCTTGCGTGCTCTCTATTGCATTTTTTTGCAAGCACTAAACCTCTCAGCAAACCCACCTTTTTTTGTATTGAACCTATCAAGAGCTTTAACCTCTCCACAACTCCCACATGACAAACCAACAAGCTCCCCTTCCAAGTAAACCCTCTTTCTATTCCATTTTGTTTCTATCTCATCGTATTGTAATTTCATTTTAGTTCCTCCATTTATTTAGTCTTTTACAATGCTTTTTTTATTCTCTCTATTTTTCTATAAGGCTGTTACCTTCATAAGCAAGACCTTCTTGCTCCATTACCTCAAGCACCTCTGGGGTGTCTTTAATTCTTGACCATTGGCTTCTACTCGCTCCTAAAACTTCTTTGTAAACGTAAGAGCATTTAACCTTTTCAAAGCCACCAGTTTTTAAATACTCAATATAGTTCTCAAGGGAAGTTTTTTCTTTTTCCTTTCCAGTAATGCTAAAAGGTAACTTCCAATCTTCAAAAGTAGCTCCCTCAAAGTCCTCTTTGAGTTGCTCAATAACATTTTCAAACGTGCAAAACATATAAATTGTTTTATCAACATTCGACTTGTAACCCCTTAGCCTTCCAATTCCTTGGTGTCTGTCTGCTGAAATGTCTGACTCAAAGAAGCCTTGAATTGCTTCACTCTCGAACTTTTGACCTCCCCTAGTGTTAAACTCTGTTGAGAAGTCTTCTCCAAAAATTGCTCTTGCAGTCTCAATGTAATAAGCTGGAGTCTTTCTGTTCATTCCCAAGAAGAGAACAGAGTCGCAGTGTTGGAAGTCGTTTGAGCTTCTCTCATCATCAAAATACTTCAACATAATCTTTCCCATGGCTTCCTCAAGCTCAAGAGCTTTCTGGTACTTTGAGAAGTGTTTCTTGTAAACTACAACAAGCGTTTTGTTGTGGCTCTTAGAAACTTCCTTTGCAAGTTTAACTGTTTGTTTAAATCCATCTTTGTGATTGTCAAAGAAGCTTCTTCCAATGTTGTGCTCATAACAGTTTTTAACCGTTATTTTTGAATATGCTTTCTCTGGTATCACTGGAGCAATTATATTGAATGGAGCAACCTCATAGTTCACATCTCCAACCGCTGAAGCGTCAAGAATGTGAGTGTTCATTGAAGTAAGCTTTTGCCAAACTGTTCTACCTACCACCAAGCCAACTCCTCTTGAGTTGCTCTCACAAGTACCACCACGCTTAATTGCTTCTGAGAATGTTCCTAGTAAGTTATAATCACCACTAACCACCTCATGGAATTTAATCCAGTCATAAAATAGCTCGCTTGGCACTTCAAACAATGGGTCAATAGCTTCAATATTAAAAGTTTGCCTTCCACCTTGCTCAATGGGTCTTTTAAGCTTTGCCTTGAGCTTCTCAGCAACTTTTTCAATCTCCATGACATAACCTTTGTGGTACTCAGTTGAAGCCATTGAGACGCTTCTCACAAGCTCTGTGAGCCTTTCAATATTTGTTGTTGTAAGCTTTGGAGTCTCAGTGAAAGTTGGTCTTTCATCAATAATTAAGTTTGTTCTTCTCCTCGTGTTTCCTTCCTCATCAATCCACTCCATGTAGTTAGAGAGTTTGTTCTGTGAAACAAGCAACTCAAGCATTTTATGAGTAACAACAAGAATTGGAGCTCTCTCTTGAGCCTTAAATTGTTCCAAATAAACCTCCTCAGTCATCCCTTCTCCTCTTCCTAGTAGGGGTGAAGCTGTAAGCTTTCCTCCAGTGGAGCTGTTGACCTTCTTACAAAATTCAATAACTTGTTTTCTTTGTGGCTTTGCTATAATTGCACCCCAGAGAACATTGTTGGAGTTGCCATTATAAGTTGCCCACGTCTCAAGCATTGTAGACTTTCCAAACCCAGCTGGAGCTGACCACGCAATTGGCTTTTCAAGTGGTGCTTGGTAGTTCCAAGCCATGTAACTGGCTCTTGCAAAGTTTATCTCATCAATTGTTACCTCAAGACCATGACTTTTAAGAGTACCTTCAAATTCGTGAGCCATGTGAACAGCATTTCCATCCCCTCTTGCATTTAAAAACATTGTGTCCAGCTCGTGCTTGTTTGAAAAGATAGCATTAAGCTTCATTCATTTTCACCTCCTTTATTTAGTCATTGACTTGAACAACTCGAATAATCTTTGAAACGTCTGTCTCATTAAGTGCTTCCATAACGTCTTGAAGTCTCTTTAATGTGTAACGCTTTTGCTTGCATAACCTTGAAACAGTTGGCTGGTCAATTCCAAGCTTGTCAGCAAACTGAGCTTGGGTCATTCCTTTATTTTTTATGGCATTTGCTAAGTTGTTAATAACTATTAAGTTCATTTTATTTACCTCCTTCATGTAGTTTAGTATTCTTCCAATCAATTCATATTTAAAAAGAATAGTTGCTCAAAGAAGCAACTCAATAGCATTGTTAAACAATAAATAATTGGAAGTAACACGATTAGTTTTAATTAAGGGAGATGAGTGCTCGCTCTTCTTGAATTTCTCCAAGAGTCTTCGCAAGCTCCTCTTCATCATCAGAGACTATATAAATATACAATTCCATGAAGTGTGCTCCACCTATGAGGTAGTGAAGCAGATTTGTAGAGAGCATTTTTAAAAGCCAGCTCTCAAGGCTTCCAAGGAGACGTAAGAAGAGAGTTATGAAAAGTAAACAGTTGACTCTTGAGTGAGTCAGATAATTGAACCGTTCATTTGTTGTCTCCCTTTTTGTCCCTTCACTATATATATGACGAGGGTGTGACTCCTTTTTGTCCCTATACTATATATATGAGAGAAGCGTTTATCCAAAAGGAGTTACACTTCAGTAATAAAGCTAGTTTTCTAAGGAGTTGAACCCCTCAAACCCTTGGTATGATTGGACTTAAAATTATTTTAAAAAGTTTTAGAAAAAAGATTTATAATGAGCTTTACTCTATTGGGAATGTTATTTGAAACTAATCATGCTTATAGAGTCTTTATAAGGCTATGATGAGTTTTATTTTTAAAGCTACCACCTCATGGAAACATTTAAAAATAAAAGAATAGTTGTCATCATGGGGAATAAATTCCAGAGGGGAGCTATCATTCATTTCTGGAAAAAAAAGCGTACCATCCCCTAATAGAGTTTATTTCTTTAGGACATGGTACGCTTTTTAACTCACTTCATTAAAAGCATTAAAATAAAAAGTGACGCTTCCCCTAAAGAAATAAATACTATTAGGGAGATTGTCACTTTTGAGAAGCCACCTCATGGAAACATTTAAAATAAAACAATAGCTGTATTATTGAGCTGGAACTACTTAGTGTAACAATTTACTAATACATTATTATTACAAAATTGTTACACCTAGTAGGTACTCCTCATAAAAACCATTTAAAAATAAATATGAGTTGTCATTTTGAGGAGTGAACTCCAGAGGGGAGCTATCATTCATTTCTGAAATAAAAATTTAATAAAAAATATGAGGTGAATAATAGAACTCCCCTTGAGAAGTCAAACTCAATAGTAATTGGATTGAGAAGGGAAATGGAGAGAGGAGCTCCAGAGGGAATTATACTGGAAACTAATGGGGGGTGACTAATTAGTGATTTAATTTCTTCTGTAAATGTCAAGGTGCGAGTGCTAGAGACCCCCTACCCCTTGTAATATTCACGAGCTCCACTTGACAGCTCCCCTCCCTTGTGCATTGTGAGCCAGCCAACCTCTTGAGCTCCACTCACTAGCACCACGAACCAGAGCACCTCATGAGAACTCCTCTGTGGCTCTCTCTGAAGCGTTCTACTCCCATGAGTACAAACACACCAGCACACCTCAAAGCTCCACTGCGAGTCAGCTATATAGCACACTAACAGCATTTTTGTCAAGCACCTCTCCAGAAGACTCTCAGTAGCTCTCTAAGGAGCTTTACTAAACAGAGTTAAAAATAACCCTAGAGAAATAGTGAGCCACCTCAGAAGAGCACTGGAGAGCTCTGAGCTATATGTTACCTCTTGAGCTGGGAGCTGTTTGTTCATTATATGTTTTATGAGGAATCAACCTCTTAGCATATTAATAGTGTTATTGTCAAGCACCCCACTGGAAGGCTCTAAGAAGGCTCTCTCAAGCGTTTACTTTTAAGGAGGTACAAATACCCTAGAACAATAGTGAGCCACCTCACAAGAGCACCAGTAAGCTCTCTCATATATATATATATATAGCACCTCATTAGCTGGGAGCAATAGTCCATTACATGTATTATGAGGAGTCAAGCTCAACAGCACAATAACAGCATTACTGTCAAACTCCTCTCCAGAAGGCTCTCAGTAGCTCTCTCTGAGCGTGTACTCTCAAGGGGGTACAAAATACCCTAGAACAGCAAAAAGTTGACTCATAAGAGCACCAGTGAGCTCTCATATATATAGCACCTCATTAGCTGGGAGCTGTTGTTCATTATATGTAATATGAGGAGTCAAGCTCATTAGCACACTAATAGCGTTACTGTCAACCACCCCATGAGAAGGCTCTCAGAGCTCCTCTAATCGTTATTACTCTCAAACCTTATAACGCTGTAAGCCACCTCATGAGAACGCTGAGAAGCTTGCACACATATAATAGAAAGCAAGTAAAAGAGAAGTTGTGACTCTTGAAAGTGGACTCATCAAGGGAGCTCCAGTGAGTGACTCCAGAGGGAACGCTTTTAAATTGTATTTGGCAAGAGAAAAATGTATAAAACGGCAACCCTTTTTGAATGCCACTTACCAACCTAATTTCTCTAACTTACATCTCTCTTAATGCTAATGATTCTTTCATTCGATTGCTATTCCCTCCAAAAAGGACTAAGTGGGAATGGTGAATCAGACGGTCTACGACTGCTTCTGTTAGAATAGGATCTCCGAAAACATGATTCCACTGCCCAAATTGGAGGTTCGTTGTGATAATAATACTTCTTTTTTCATAACACAGAGAAATCACTTGGAAAAGCAACTCAGCTCCCTGCTTATGTAAAGGGATGTAACCTAATTCATCCAGTATTAATAGATCTAACTTCTCAATCCTCTTGAAAAGTTTAGTAAGAGTGCCTTTCTCATTGGCATCTAATAGTTCATTTGCGAGGGAGGCAATAGTGTAAAACTTAACACGTTTTCCATGTTTATGTATGGCGTTTAGGCCAATGAGCGTGGAGAGGTACGTCTTTCCAGCACCTACACCCCCATAGAAAACCATATTTTCCTTTGTTTCTATAAACCTACCGTTTAATAAATATTGTTGGTTCAACCCTTGTCCAAGCTGGATATCTTGCCAATCAAAAGGTTTGCCAGATACGTTTGGCAAGGTTGCCGCTTTAAGCAATAGATTAACTTTCCTCTCCTCACGTTGTTCGATTTCTTTTTCAAAAAGCGTTAATAAATAGTCTTGAGGATTCTTCGAATCTACTTCATGAAAGTGTTCTCGTATCCAACTAAGCTTCAAACGTTTGGCATATTCCTGTATCTTTTCTTGCATCATGTCTTGTCACCTCCTAAGGTGAAGAAGGCATCATATTGATTCATACCACGTTCTGCTATGGGCATAGCTGGTACGGTACTTTTCAGTTTAAGTGTTTGTCTGTGACCACGACCATGAACTAATTGATGGAAGACTTGCTTTATGGTCTCTGAAGATGGATGACACCTCTCAGAAGCCATCTCTAAGGCCTCTGTCGCTCTTTCTAAGCGATTACTCTTTAATATTGTCGATAATAAAAGGAGAGCTTTTTTCTTTTCTTCGACTGTACATTCATGTAGATATTTCTGCCATGCATCGGGAAGCTGATCATAAAAAGTCGTGTATTTTAAAGCAGTTGGCCTCTTAGCCATAAGTGATAGATAAGGGTGCCAAATCATTGATTTAGACTTTTCTCCATATAAGCGTTCATGACTCACGATCACTTCATATTGATCCGTAAGGATATCAATGCGATTGTACCTAATACCTACCGATACTTTTTGCTTAGCGTAACGTGGAGAAGTCGAATACCTTTTTGAATTCACAATGACGTAACCATATTTATCTGCCTTCAATGTTTCAATGCGCCTACCTGTGTATTCTTTAGGGGGTAAGTAAAATAATGCCTCACGATCCTCCTCAAACAATCTAGCTATCTCATCCTTTTTTTCGTAGTGTAGACGGTATCGATCATTCTCTGCTTCTTGCCACAACCTATTATTTAATTCTTCTAGTTGATACACAGATCGTTCGGGTAAAAAGAAGTTATTCCGTACGTATTTAACCATTGCTTCTACATGCCCTTTTTCATTTCCTGCACCAGGGTTACAGAACTCATACTCAAAACCATAGTGTAGGGCAAATCTCTCAAAACCTTCTGTTAACTCGCGTTTCCCTTGTGGAAGAATCTTCTTCACAGCTGGGGACAAATTATCAAAACGTATTCTCTTTGGTACACCTTCTAAGTGGTTAAAGAACCGCTTCAACCCTTCTAGGAAACAATCTTGATTCTGAGATTCAAAGACTTGAACTAAGAATGCGTTACTGTACGGAAAGGATAGCACGAGATATGGAAGGTCAACGACCTTACCGTCTCTTTTAAAGGGGGCCTCCCCAAAGTCTACCTGAGCATCACCAGGCCTTGATTCTAACGGGATGGCTGCACCTTCACTTTCGTCTAATAATTCTTTTTTGCGTTTAGAAACATAGGCCCTTACCGTTCGATCAGAGCCTTTAAAATCTAATTCTTCATCATTAACAAGCATTTGCCAGATACGTTTGGCAGTCCTTCGGTATTTCCTTTTCTTCTTCATATCTTCCTTCAACCATTTATCCACAATATCTTGCACTGGCTCCATTACAGGAGCTGGTTGTGATTTTTTCCTTTTCTTCTCTGGTTGAAATTCCTCAAGGTCAGCATATTTTTTAACTGTTCTGATATCTTTATTTGTTCTTCTAGCCACATCCGAATAGGAATGACCTTTCGAATTAACTTCTTGTCTGATATAATTGATCTCGGTCACTTGTAACATCTCCTAAAACTACCTCCTGCCAGTATTGGGTCCAACAGGAAGTGTATTGAATTTTTGGGATGTTAGCAAGTGGCTTTTTTTGTGCAGCTGCCTCATCAGGCCACCTACATAAAAGGAGTGCCATACCCTACATTTTTATAATGCCATAAACATTTAAATGTCTTATGAGCCAGTTCTTAAAGGCTCGTTCCACTTGAGCCAGTCATCTTTGCTCTTATCTCCTCTGAGCTGGTAGCTCTTGAGCTCTACCTTATATATATGGAGCTCAAATGAATGGTTATATAACAAGGGTTTCCTCTTGGGAGGTACTAAGATGGGAGTTGACTACTACTCTATTAAGAAAGTGGTCTCAAGGGAGGTTTGCTGTCTCAAATGCACACTTGAGGAGAACTATCAAATATAGCTCCAGAGAGGACTTGCGAGAAGGCTAGTAAGCGTCTTTGTGAGCTGGCTAGTGGTTTACTTGTGAGGTCTGAGAAGGCTAGTGAACGTCTCTCAGTGGGAGTTGTGAGCGTGCTATATAGTCAAACATACAACAATTACTGAGAAGGAGGACTAGCGAGGGAATACATGTGTTTGTATGATAGTTTCCACGTCTTTGAGTTACGTATTTAAGTCACGTCTTTGAGCCACCTCATGAGCTTCCTTGAGTTCTCTCCTCATCAACCCAACAACTATCAAGCTTGACTTATCATGTGGTACTAACAAGTTTAACCCTTCAAGTTATGACTCATCATATACACTAACAAGCTCAAACAAACCAAGCTCACTCATAATAATACAGCTTATATTTACTTTCATTTTTCTTCTCATCATACATTTACTAACATACTTGGAACTAACCAAATTAGTGAGAGCTGTCTTTCTTTTTATTTCATGCTCTTTTGGTTGCTTAATAGAATACCAGCTCCAAAGCGTAAACTCCTTATAGAGCCACTTCCAGAGCGTACTTAATAGCCTACCTCATCTACTTCCACCCTAGAAGGCTCATTAAGCATATGCCAGATTGGTGCACACCAAGGGAAGGACAACTCAAAAAGTTCTGCTAGATTGTTGGGATAATTACTAAAGTAATTCCAATGAGTGTGGTGTGTTTACTAATAATCAACTTTAAAATCTCCTACTTCGAGAACTTATCATTTAAATCATGCAACAATCCTTCCATCAACTCTTTCTCTTCAGTGAATTTCACATAATGAGACAGGATACCTCGAACTCTTCTTTCAACTCCGACCTTATTTAACTGCTCTTGGATTTCTATATTTGTGAAGGTTTCATTTTCAAGTATCGAATTTATTTCAACCTCTAGGATATTTATTAACTCTTTAATAAGTGTAAACTCTTTAAAATATTGTTGGGGGACTACTTCCCAAGGTAACCCATTCATTTCTTTTGTAACTTTCTTAAGTTTCGCCAAATCCATTTTCATAATCTTGATGGTACTGTCCTCTAAAACATAATCCTCCTTTAGAGCTGGAAGAAAAAAAGTAAGGTGCACTAGAGCTTTATCAATTATATTATCAATTATTCTTATACCCTTTTCATTCTTCTCCTCAACAGTTTTCCTTTTAGTTTTATTCTGATAATTAATTGTTAGCATTACACCTACAAGTGTCAGCAATCCCCCAATAATTCCACCCATGTAACTTCCATAGAAACTTATCCAGATAGTCTCATCACCAACCACCACATTACTAAACCAGTCAATTCTCATGAGTTGGTTTATCAAGACTGGTACGAGCGACAAAAATATAAATAACGCTATTGCAAGAAACACATATCTAAATTTCATTAGCTCCTCCACTTACTTAATAAAATATAAATTTTGGTCAATGTCATCTACACTTTGTCCATTTAAAACTAACAAGAATATCTCATAAGCCATAAATTCTATGTTAAAGATTTCATGCTTCAGTTCATCAACAAATTGCTGTTCATTCTTGTCATAAACACCAAAGTAATCGACCGTACTAACTACAAAGAGTATGGAAACATCATTATAATTTTTTTGACTCTTCTTTTTAATGTTCTCAATCACTTTCTCGAAATAGCTTGGTACTCTCTCGTCAATACTTTTGTGGTCACCAAAACGCACTTCACCATAGCCTCTTGAGTTTAACCTTTTTGCGTCTTCAAACTCCCATTTCCCATCAAAGTAAGAAGTAATTTCAATCTTTCTTACCTCTTCACCATCTTTAATGATTGAACCATCATAGCCTTGATTGCCAAGAATTATTTTACACTTGAAGTCCTTTTCACAGTATTGAGACTGACTAAATAAATACAATGGATAGAACTCCTCAAGAAACTCTTTAACTCGACCCTTTTTTAATCGAGCAAGTTTGATAAACTCTTCATTTTCATTAATAAGTTTCTTCTTTTCGATAAAATAAGATTTCATCTCTGAAGGTGTTCTATATTCTTCTAAGTCTACAAATAAATGATTAATGCACTTCATGATTTACCCTCCTGACAACTCTCGAACTCAATTCTTTCCTCATAAGTTCCAAAAAGGTACATTTACTGAGCTGGTATCTGTCGAACGAGCTCCCTTAGTTGTATTACACTTTTCGCAAAGCAACTGCATGTTTGAAGCGTCATTACTTCCAAACAATTGTAATGGAATTATATGGTCTATATGTATCGAATTTTGACTTCTTATTAAATTAGATAGGTCACAACGACAAATAACACAAGTACCCTTATCTCTATGCAAAACAGCTGATTTTAACCATTCTGGAAAGTATTGACGCTTGAGTCTATTCTTACTCGTTACATACTCTGGATACGTTTCCTTAATAGTCTCCATTTCTTTTTCAATAAAAGTAGATAACTCTAAATGGAAATCATGTATGAACTTTCTATCTTGAAAAATAAATTGAAATGCTGAGTGAACAATTAACTCATCTAACTCATTATTATATTCATTAGCATAATTAATCCACTCTTCAATAACCTCTGTACAACTACATTTAAAGTGTCCATATTGATCATTACAACTTTCTATACTTGGAATGGGAAGGTTTGGTTTTAAGTTCACCTCATCTAAAGTTCTTACAATAAAGTTGTATACATATTCCATATCATCAGAGTTCTTCTTCAATCCATCAATCTCTTCATAAATATCTTGGAAGAAATACAAATAATGATGTACAGCTGTTAATCTGCTTGGCTTTACAATACTATCAATAATTTCATCTTTAAAAATGTCAAAAGCCTCATGACGAAACTCCCAAAAGTTTGTTACAGCCAAACCAGCTAGTCCAATTCCAGAACTAAGAGCCATATGTTGCTCTTTTAGAGCCATAACACCCCCACCTTTCCTTTTTCTTCATTATAGATAAAAACCTTTCATACTTCGAGTTCATTCCACACATTTCCATTAAATACTTTTCTTTATTAATTAAAAATGTAACCAAACATTAAAAAAGAGCCAACTCAAAAGAGCCAGCTCTGTAAATCTATTCTTCTATATTTTTATCGTAAGTAATAAAGGGAGGAAGTTCACGCTCATCAAGTAACCTCTCCAAGCGTTCGTATTGCTTTGGTTGCTTTGGAGTGACTGTGAGAAGAATATCAATCAGCTCAACCTTAATGATAAAGTTATTCCCATGTCTCCATACTCTAATTGGTGAATGAAAGTTCATTATAGTAGGTCTCTCAGAGGGTTATTCTCATCAAGCGTCTCCTTGAGCTCCTCATTCCAATAACCAAGATAAAGTGTGGTAGTAGCAACTTTTGAGTGCCTTGCTAATAGTTGAACCTCTCTCAAGTTTGTACCGTTTTTGAGAAGTGACTTCAAGAAATAGTTTCTTAGTGTATGAGGTGAAAAGTAAGTTTCAATTCCCAGCTTAGTTCTCAACCTCTTAAAGATATTTTGAATGGAGTCCTTCTTCAATGGCTCACCCTTTAAAGTGACAAACACTGAGACTGGCACTCTCCCAAGCTTCCTCTGGAGATAATCTTTGTAATCCAATAGCTCAGCTCTCAAACTCTCTGAGAGTGGTATTGATTGAGCTTTCCTTGACTTGCTCGTTCTGATTGTGATAAGAGAGCCTTCCACCTCAATGTCATCCCACTTCAAGGAACAAGTTTCAGACAACCTAGCTCCAGTACCAGCCATAAAGAGAATGAGCGTTACATTACGTCTGGCTTGGAAGCTGTTCTCTCTTCTGTGTGTCCTTCTCAAATAACGTAAAACATCTCTCAAGTCTTTCTCTGCAAGTATCTTTGGCGAGCTATCATCTCTTCTCATTTTAACTCCAGTGGTGAATGGCTCTTCTGTCATTTTCTCTTGACAGAGCCAATTCGCTAAAGACCTCATAAGCTTCAACTTGGTGTTAATTGTTTTGGGTTGGTTAGACCTCACTTCAATACAATACATGAGATAAGCTTTTGTGTTCTTTCCGTTGAGTTGTTCAATTCGTTCAATACCTTCTTGATTAAGCCACTCATTCCAGACTTTGAAGAAGTCAACATAACTCCTCAAGCTTTTCTCAGTGAGACCCTCATACTTTCTTTCTGCTAAAAATTCCTTCTGTACCATTTCAATTAAAGCCATCAAAAAAACCTCCTCAGTAGTCTCTACAAGATTGACTTGTACAGAGTTACTAAGAAGGTTGTTTTTAGCTCACATATTGAGCTCTGTGCATATAACACTTGAAAAGTTTGGTATGACCCGTACTGGGCTCGAACCAGTGACCTCCACCCTGTCAAGGTGGCGCTCTCCCAACTGAGCTAACGGATCAAGTTATGTAGTAACGACACTTACTAATATACATGATAAATCTTTATTTTGTCAACACTTCTATTCAAAAAATTATTACTAGAAAGAAAGCGTGACTATTGTCCGTCACGCTTTCCTTATTCACATGATGGTAGGTGGATCGTCACTTCTGTCCCCCATCCTATTTTGCTTTCAATCGATAGGTGACCTTTATGGTTTTCAATGACTTTGTAACATACCATTAAACCAATGCCTGTTCCCTTGATTTTTGTGGAGTAATACGGTTCTCCGAGTTTAGCTAGTTCTTCTTGTGCCATGCCTATCCCGTTATCTTTTACAATAAATTGGAGGAAATCTTTCGTGTTAGTGATCTTCAACGTTAATGTACCATGCATTTCCATCGCTTCTATCGCATTTTTAAATAGGTTAATAAACACTTGTTTTAGTTGATGTGGTACCCCTTTAATATACGTTGGGTCATGTGAAGTCAAATTTATTTGAATATCTTTAAGCGTCGCTTCGGTATCAACCTCTCGTAAGCACTCGATTGCTAGTCTTGACACATTAATTCGTTCTTTTTGAATCGCACGTGGTCTTGCTACAAGAAGAAGCTCTTCAATAATGTCATTGATCTGATTAATCTCTTGCATTAATACGTCTCGATATGGCTCTAGTTGTTGTTCGGTTAATTGAAAGAAACCTTTCAGGGTCGTTAGCGGATTACGAATTTCATGAGCAATGCCTGCTGCTAGTTCACCTGCTAGTGCTAACTTTTCCGATCGTCTGAGTGAGTCCTTACGTTCCTTACTATCTGTGATATCCCTACTAATGAATACAAAGGACTTCGCTTCTCCCTTAGTTGAAAGAATTGGCACCCCTTTACCCTCGAGCAAATGGTAATGTCCCTCTGCATGCAATTTCCGGTAAACAACAGCTTCACTCGGTCGATGTGTTTCCTCCATTATCTTTATCGTCTGTGTCACTCGCGTACGATCATTCGGATGAATATAGTGTAAGATATGCTTTCCCATCAATTCGGACGGATGATAACCTAACACGGGATGATAAGAACTCGATGCAAGCAAGTAATGACCCATTTTATCTGTGAGACAAATGATATCATAGGAGTTTTCAACAATCATTTGGTACTTATCTTGAATGATGATCGACAAGTCTTCCAGGTCACATGCTGAATTTTTCTTTTTGGCCACCCCATAGATGGCAATCACTTCTCCGTCTACGATATGTGGAATATTCATGATGTATAAAGGAACAGTATGAGTGCCCAGTTTCAGCTGAATATCATACACTTGAATTTCACCTGAACATGCCTTTTCAAAATGTTCTTTGACATTCAATTTATCCCCAACAAGTAAGAGTTGCTCGTAATGGATTCCCTTATAAGCAAATGCATCTATACCTGCTAACTCTTCCGCTTTTTTATTCATATCGACAAAGAAACCATGACGATCGAGAACAAATATGGCATCTTTGTCTTGATTAAAAAGATCATTCATATGCATCTCAGGTACTGATCGTTCGGCCTTGTCTTTGACATACAGTGTGAAGTACCTTTCACCGCTTTGTTCAAATATTAAATTCGCTTCGACTTCAGCTTCTCCATGAGGAAGCTGAAAGTGACCGTTCCATTCAGACAGTTCCTCAAAATAAGTAGGAGCAAACTGACTTAACATCAGATTTAAATCATGTATATTTATGGCGTGTCTTTGTAAGAAATCTGTTATTTGTTCATTAATACAAACAAATTCTAGTGTGTCGCTCTCTCGTCTCCAGCAACTAAGGACCGTCGGAGAAGATAAATGTAGAACCATCTGCTTCAATGTTCGTAAATTCCATTCACCTTGTAAGATTGTACTCATCTCTCCTCCTTCTCCCACTATTATAAAACTGAGAAAAATAAATTTTTTCTTTTGTTATTCCATTCGACAGAAAGAGCTTAATCCCTCTTTTTTTCTCTAATTATTCCCATTGAATTTGAACATCTGTTCGTATATACTAAAAACCAAACAAACGTTCTATAAGGTGAGTCGATTATGAAAAAACGACAGATTTTATTAATTGATATGGAATCATTTTATGCTTCTGTTGAGAAGAGTTTTTATCCTCACTCTAGAGGTAAACCAACCGTTGTCTCAGGAGACCCCGAGCGACGAAGTGGTGTCATTCTTGCCGCTTGTCCTATAGCGAAAGAATACGGCATTAAGACAGCTGAGCGCCTTTGGGAGGCGCAACAAAAGTGTCCTCACTTAGTTATCGTCAAACCGAAGATGCAGACGTATGTCGATGTCTCAACCCATATCACAACCATTCTTCAACGATATAGCGATCTCGTCGAACCTTATTCAATTGATGAGCAATTTGTCGATGTTACCCATACAGTCCACCTTTTTGCGTCGGTCGGAGAATTAGCTAAGAAATTACAGCAAGAGATCCGTATGGAAACAGGTGTATTTGCGAGAGTCGGGATCGGGGAGAATAAATTATTGGCGAAGATGGCGTGTGATCACTTTGCAAAAAAGAATGAAAGTGGGTTGTTCGAATTGACCTATGACAAGGTTGCGACAACACTTTGGCCTTTGCCGGTCGATGCTCTGTTTGGTGTCAGCACACGTATGAGACAACATTTTCACAATATGGGGATTCGTACGATTGGGCAGCTCGCCAACACTCCTCTTGCCCGCTTAAAGAAGAAATGGGGCATTCCTGGGCACGTATTATGGGAGAGTGCCAATGGCTTTGATGAATCTCCTGTTCATTTCAAGTCAATACAAGGGGAGAAAGCCATTGGGCATGCGATGACGCTTCCCCGTGATTATCAAAACTTTGAAGAGATTAAAGTCATCTTACTAGAGCTATGTGAGGAAGTATCACAACGAGCGCGAAAACAACAACTAGTAGGTGAGACGATCAAAGTCTTTGCTAAGGGAGCAAGCTATGAGACCCCTAACTCATTTTTACGGCAGAAGCCTTTGCATGCTGCAACTAATTATAGCCTTGACCTACATGAGGTCGCTGTTCCGTTGTTTCATCAGTTTTGGAATCAAGAACCCGTTCGTCAAATCGGAATTACCTTAACGAAGCTCTCCTCTGCTAGTGAACGGCAATTAACCCTTTTTGACCACGACTGGGAGCAAAAAGAACGAATTGGGGCTTGCATGGACTTGATTCATTCACGCTACGGAAAAGCCTCTCTCGTCCGTGCGTCATCTCTTACCAAAGCAGGGCAAGTTTTTGAGAGAGCGAAAAAAATTGGAGGACATTATAAATGAATACATTCACAGAACCGAGATTACAACGAGGCAATCTTCTTTGGGAAGGAAGTCGCTTCTTATTACCTGAACATAAACAATCGATTCTCCCCCTATTTCAACATAAGAAACAAAAAGAAAAGCCCATTCTAGATGAGCAAGCCTTTGGCGAGATTGAACGAGCGCTCTCAGAAGCGATCACTCGAGGTGTCGAAGTCTGTCTCTCCTACTGGGAACACGGCGACTTTCAAACATTAGTCGGGACCCCCATTCGATTTGATCAGACAACAAAACGCTTGATCGTTAAAGATTCTTTTGATGAGACGTTTCCCGTGTCGATAGAATCAATGATTGATGCCCGCATTCAGAATGAATCATAAAAAAACCGCTATTAGAGCAACCTCTAATAACGGTAGTGTATGTGTGATTGGTGCGCCTAGCAGGACTCGAACCTGCAACGCGAGAATCGGAATCTCGTGTGATATCCCTTTCACCATAGGCGCAATCTATTAAAGCAACAGTATATAATGTAGCTTATAAAAGGGGAAGTTGTCAAGACTTTCCCCTTTTTATTGGTTCCTATTATGAGTTTGCAGGTGTTCCTTCTTCAAACATCGTATTGAAACGCTCGTTGATGTCATCTTCAGTGTAACCAGCTTGTCCAAGACGCGTTGCAAAATTCTTTGCCCATAATTGAAGACGTTGTGCCATCTTCGTATATTTCTTCGCTTCGTTACCTTTTGCTTCCTTTGCGCGTCCTTCAGCATTAGACATCACGTTTTCCACGATGAATAAAGCTTTCCAAAGAGTTTCCTCATCAAACTGCTCGTGAGAATCTCCAAGTTCTTTCACAACGCTTTGGTAGTACGCGTTAAAATCTTTGTATGGAATCTCTTCTTCCATATTTAAGTAAACTTGAATTTGATCATATAATGCTTGCATGTCATGCCAACTCCTTTTCTTTTCTGGCCTATTATAGCACATTTCACGAATGTAGGTGAAACGAAATCTAGAGTGTCTTAACGAAGAGAAAACAACAGCTAAAGCCTAATGGCTGGCTGTTGTTTCTATACTATTTACAATGTTGTTCGAATGCATTTTCAAGCTTTTGAACGACTTGAATCGGTTCATGTCCTTCAATTTCATGGCGTTCGACCATCATTTGAATCTCGCCATCTTTCAATAATGCAAATGATGGTGAAGAAGGTGCATATCCTTTAAAGTAATCACGTGCTTTAACTGTCGCTTCTTTGTCTTGTCCAGCAAACACTGTGACAAATCGATCTGGTGTTGTTTCATAGTTTTTCATGTACGCCGCAGCCGGACGGGCAATGCCGCCTGCACAGCCACAAACAGAGTTGACCATCACGAGTGTCGTTCCTTCTTCCTTCATGACACCGTCTACATCCTCGGGTGTTTTTAACTCTTTGTATCCTGCTTCTACCATTTCTTTTCGAGCCGTTTCCACGACATCATTCATATAGAAGTTAAATTGCATAATAAGTCCCTCCAGTATCGATTGTTTCCTCTATTGTACCTGTTCTGTCTATTGCAAACAACAATAGACTCTCATGAAAAAAGAAAAGCTGATGAGAAATCTCATCAGCTTTGAATCATTTTTATTGCAATGCCGTGCGTAGTGCTTCAATATTCTTTGTCATTAAGCTAAAGTAATCTTCATTGTTTTGTACATCTTCTTCAACAAGTGCTTCTAGATTGTGTAAGTAAAGTGCTTTTGCGCCTACTTCATCTTGGACAACTTCAGCAACTTTAGGTGTAATGTTTTGTTCGAACATCACGTAGTTTAATTCATGCTCGTTCGCGTAATTAATGATTTCTTGAAGCTGACGTTGTGACGGTTCATTCGTTGGTGAAAGACCGGCAATACCAATTTGACGGACGCCGTAACGCTCTTCCCAATACCCGTATCCAGCATGAGAAACGAGGAATGTATCTTTATTTGCTTCTTCCGCCATCGCCTGGAAATCTTGATCTAGAGCTTCAAGACCTTCTTTCACTTGATCAAAATTCGATGTGAAATATTCTTCTTGCTCAGGCATAGCATCGATTAGCGCATTCTTAATGTTTTCTGCAAGAGTAATGGAGAGAATCGGATCTAACCAAACATGCGGATCTTCATCATGATCATGAGAATGTCCATCTTCATGGTTGTGGTCATTTTCGTGATCTTCTTCATGTCCATGCTCTTCATGATCGTGGTCATTTTCGTGATCTTCTTCGTGTCCATGCTCTTCGTGATCGTGGTCATAATCAAGGAGGTTGATTCCTTCTGATGCTTGAACGATGGCTACATCTTCGCCCTCAACCGTACTAATTAATGCATCAACAAACCCTTCAAGCCCTGCACCGTTGTAGATAAAAATATTTCCTTCAGCGACCTCAATCATTTGACGTGCAGTCGGTTCAAATGTGTGAGCGTCTGCTCCTACAGGTACCATATTGGTAACGTTGACATAATCCCCACCAATTTTATTCGCAAAATCTTCTAGAGGGAAAATTGTTGTAAATAATTCCAAAGGTTCGATTGTTTCTTCTGTTACTACCTCATCATTGGAGTCAGCTTGTTCTTCAGGTTCTTCTTGACCACCACATGCAGCTAAAAATGCTGATAGGACAAGCATTATTGAAAATAGTTTCGCTTTAAGTTTCATATCGTTCCCCTTTCGTAACAATTACGTTTTATAACCATTACGAATTATATCGGAATTACTACGATTTGTAAAGACCTTCACACCAATAAATCAAAATAAAAACAGCTGTACTTACATACAGCTGCAATCTTAATCATTGTTTACGTCGGCATCGTTTAACGCTTTGACTCGATCTTGAAATTCAGTATTAAGCTTTTCATAATGGGCAAAGATTAGGGGCAATAATTCGGTGATTTCTTGATCATTACGTTCTTTCACAGCTTTTGTTAATTGTTTTTGAAGTTCATGATGATGATCCGTCCACTCTTTGCTTCGGATATCCCCATGCATTATTTCACCACGTTTTTTTGCCTCGTTTAATTTCTTTAAAAGAAGATCACGCTCTGAACGAATCGCCTTCCATTGTTCCACCTGTTCAGGTGTGTACTTTTCTGTGAGCAATTCCATATAGAAGTCTTTATGCACACGGATCGACTCATGAAAATGTTTATTTTTATCTTCTGCATGATTACATCCACATTCCGTAGCATGGATATCTTCCTCTGCACTTACTCGCTCGACTAACGGCTGCCCTGCTACTACTAGCAACACGACGAGTTGAGTGAGTATAAACACTATATGCCGCTTTTTCATCTCCGTCGTCACCCTCTCATTTTCATTTACTCATAGTATGTACTATTGGATAAAAAATCATGTAAAAAAAGCTAGAAGAAGTGGCAAGTACCACTTCTTCTAGCTTCATCTCTTAATAAATAGATGTTGTCTCTTCTGTCATGTTTTCTAGAATTTCTTTTACACGTGCAAGGAAACGTCCACATACTAGACCATCTAGCACTCGATGATCAAGTGATAAGCAAAGGTTAACCATGCTTCGAACGGCAATCATATCTCCAGTAGGACTCTCGATGACTACAGGTCGTTTAACAATCGATTCGACAGAAAGAATCGCTGCTTGCGGGCGGTTAATAATTGGTGTCGATAGTACAGAACCAAATGAACCTGTGTTATTCACTGTAAATGTACCACCTTGCATATCCGCACCTGATAATTTACCTGTACGAACTTTTGTCGCAAGGTCTTGAACTTCGCGACCTATACCTTTGATCGTCTTCTCATCGGCATGCTTAATAACCGGAACATACAAGGCATCATCAGTTGCTACAGCAATAGAAATATTGATGTCTTTTTTCTGAATAATTTTATCTCCAGCCCACATTGAATTCAATTGTGGAAACTCTTTTAAGGCTTCAACCGTCGCTTTAATAAAGAACGGCAGGAATGTTAGATTGAATCCTTCTTTTTGTTTGAAATCACCTTTAACCCCATTACGGAAATGAACAAGATTTGTTACATCGACTTCAACCATTGTCCAAGCATGAGGTGCTTCATGCTTACTTTTTACCATATTCGCTGCAATAGCTTTACGTACGCCCGAGACAGGGATCTCAATATCACCGTGAGCTACTGGAGTGTCTACTTTCTCAGTGGTTGGTGCCTGCTGTGTAGATGATGCTTTAGGCGCTTCGGCTTCTTGTTTTGGTTGCGCTTTTTCAGTCGTCTCTTGTGTAGGTGCACTCACTTGGCCACCTTCATCAATAACCTTCTGAATGTCTTTACGAGTGATTCGTCCACCTTTTCCGCTACCTGAAACCGCTGCAAGGTCGATTCCGTGTTCTTGCGACATTTTTAAAACTGCAGGTGAGTAACGCGCTTTCTGAGAAGTATCCGCTTGTTCTGAAGCAGGAGCTGTCTCTGTAGTGTTACTCGATTCTTTAGAGGGCATGTCGTTTGTAGAATCATTTGACTCTTGGCCTTCGACTTCAATCGTACAAACAGCAACCCCAACGTCGACCGTCTCATCTTCTTGAACAAGTAGCTCTTTAATCGTACCTGTATAAGAAGACGGGACCTCTGCATTTACTTTGTCTGTCATCACTTCTGCAAGTGGGTCGTATTTATTTACTTTATCGCCTGGTTTGACGAGCCATTTGCTAATCGTACCTTCGGTTACACTCTCGCCAAGCTGTGGCATTGTAATTTCAGTAGCCATAAGATCCCTCCGCTTAGAATTCTGCAAGCTCACGCATTGCTTTTTCAACTTTGTCTGGATTAATCATAAAGTATTTCTCCATTGTCGGTGCATAAGGCATTGCTGGAACGTCCGGGCCTGCTAAACGCTGAATTGGTGCATCGAGATCAAATAAACAATGCTCAGCAATAATAGCAGCTACTTCGCCCATAATACTTCCTTCTTTGTTATCTTCTGTGACTAGTAAAACTTTACCCGTCTTACTTGCCGCTTCAATGATCGCTTCTTTATCAAGCGGATAAATAGTACGTAAATCTAAGATATGAGCAGAGATTCCGTCTTTCTCAAGACGCTCTGCTGCTTGTAAGGCAAAGTGAACGGATAAACCGTATGTAATGACCGTAATGTCATCACCTTCACGCTTCACATCCGCTTTACCGATTGGTAGCGTATAATCATCTTCTGGCACTTCTCCTTTAATTAAACGATAGGCACGTTTATGCTCAAAGAAAAGAACAGGATCTTCATCACGGATTGCTGCTTTTAATAATCCTTTCACGTCATAAGGAGTGGAAGGCATAACTATCTTCAAGCCTGGAACACTTGCAAAGATGGCCTCAACCGACTGTGAATGATACAGGGCCCCGTGAACACCGCCACCATAAGGCGCACGAATAGTAATTGGACAATTCCAGTCATTATTTGAGCGGTAGCGAATCTTGGCTGCTTCTGAAATAATTTGGTTAATCGCTGGCATAATAAAGTCAGCAAATTGCATTTCAGCAACAGGCCTCATGCCATACATTGCCGCACCAATCCCAACACCTGCAATCGCTGATTCAGCTAGAGGAGTATCAATTACGCGTGCTTCCCCAAATTTTTCATGAAGGCCATTTGTTGCACGGAAAACCCCTCCGCGCGCTCCAACGTCTTCACCTAGAACAAATACTTTCTCATCGCGCTCCATCTCTTCTCTAAGAGCCATTGTTACAGCTTCAATATATGAAATTACTGCCATGTGAAATCCCCCTTTCTATTCTGCGTAAACGTGATTCATCGTACTTTCAGGATCAGCATATGGTGCTTCTTCTGCATATTCCGTTGCTTCATTAACAATTTTTGCAATACGCTTTTCCATTGCATCGTATGACTCATCTGTTAGCAAACCGACTTCACGAAGGTAGACTGCGAACGTATGAATCGAATCAAGCTTCTTCGCTTCCTCTACTTCTTCGCGAGCACGGTAGGCACGATCATCATCATCACTAGAATGAGGTGTCAGACGATAAGACACCGTTTCAATTAATGAAGGACCCTCGCCACGACGACCACGTTCTGCCGCCTCCTTGACCGCTGCATAAACAGCTAATGGATCATTTCCATCAACGGTTACACCTGGCATGCCATAACCAATCGCACGATCTGATACATTTTTACATGCTAGCTGTTTCTCGATTGGAACAGAAATTGCATATTTATTGTTTTCACACATTAAAATGACAGGTAGCTTATGCACGCCTGCAAAGTTTGCTCCCTCATGGAAATCACCTTGGTTAGATGACCCTTCACCAAATGTTGTAAAGGTCACAAAGTCTTCTCCTTGCATTTTTCCAGCAAGAGCGATTCCTACTGCATGAGGAACCTGAGTCGTAACGGGCGATGAGCCTGTAACAATTCGATTCTTCTTTTGTCCAAAGTGACCTGGCATTTGGCGCCCCCCTGAGTTGGGATCTTCTGCTTTGGCAAAAGCTGAAAGCATTAAATCACGAGCCGTCATACCAAACGTTAACACAACACCCATGTCGCGATAATAAGGTAAGATATAATCTTTGTTGCGGTCAAGTGCAAAAGCTGCCCCTACTTGTGCAGCCTCTTGACCTTGACAAGAGATCACAAATGGAATCTTTCCCGCACGGTTTAGTAACCACATACGCTCATCCGTTTTTCGAGCGAGTAACATCGTTTCATACATCTCAAGAACTGTTTCATCTGAGATTCCTAATGATTGATGACGATTTTCAGCCATAATAATTCCTCCTTAAAAGCTAGTTTTATGAATGAATCGCAATTCCATCGACAGCAAGTGCTGCTTCTCCAATCACTTCAGAGAGCGTTGGATGCGGGTGGATTGTATGTGCAATTTCAAAATGAGCAGCGTCAAGTACTTTTGCTAGTGCCGCTTCAGAAATCATATCTGTTACATGAGGACCGATCATGTGAACACCTAATACATCATCATTATCGGCATCCACAATAATTTTAACAAAACCGTCAGTTTCTCCGAAAACAAGGGCTTTCCCGATTGCTTTAAATGGGAATGTGCCAATCTTCACTTGATGACCACGCTTTTTTGCTTCTTCTTCGGTTACACCAACGCTTGCCATCTCTGGATGACTATAAATGCATTTGGCGACAGTGTCATAGTTAATCGGATCAGGTTGTTTGCGCGCGATGTGGTCAACAGCAATAATCCCTTCATGAGAAGCTACATGAGCTAATTGTAAGCCCCCAATGACGTCTCCGATCGCATAAATATGAGATTCTTTTGTCTGGTAGAATTCATTCACATTGATTACACCGTTTTCAACAACAATGTCCGTATTTTCAAGACCAATATCTTTGACATTTGCCGCACGTCCTACGGAAACAAGCAATTTGTCTGCTGTGAACACTTCTTCATTTCCTGCAATTTCAGCTTTAATGGAAACGCTCTCACCTTTTTCAATAGATTCGGCAAGGACCTTTGCATCTGTAACAATGTTGATTCCTTTTTTCTTCAATATCTTCGCTGCTTCTTTTGAAATATCTTGATCTTCTGTAGGAAGAATGCGAGAACCGTATTCAATAACCGTGACTTCTACTCCAAAATCATTAAGCATTGAAGCCCATTCAATACCGATTACTCCACCACCAACGATCAACATTGAAGAAGGCAATGTTTCCAATTGAAGCGCTTCATCTGATGTAAGAACAAGATTTCCGTCTACTTCAAGACCTGGTAACGTGCGCGGAGCAGACCCCGTCGCCACGATGACATTTTGAGGGATCAACATCATGTTTTCATCCCCATTTTTCATCTCTACCGAAATCGTCCCCGGTGTCGGTGAGAAAATGGATGGTCCGAGAATTCGGCCCATGCCTTCAAATACATCGATCTTCCCTTTTTTCATTAAGTGCTGAACACCACGATGAAGTTGTTCAACGATTGAATCTTTTCGCTTTTGAACTTTTGCAAAATCAAGTGAGACATCCCCTGTCAGTACACCAAATTCATCTGAGCGCTTAGCAGTCGAGTAGACCTCCGCACTTCTTAATAGGGCTTTACTTGGGATACATCCTTTATGTAAACATGTTCCGCCTAGCTTTTCCTTCTCTACCACTGCGACTTTTAAGCCATGTTGAGCAGCACGGATGGCGGCTACGTAGCCACCAGTCCCTGCACCTAGTATGACAAGATCATATTCTTCAGCCATCCTAATCACTCCTTCTTTCTTTTGAAAGCTATCTTATCTACGAGAAATAATGTTGTGTTCATTTTGCAAAAATTGACGACGCGAACGACGCATGCGTTCGATTCTTTCTTCTGCCATACGGTCTGCTGCTCTATATGTTGGTAGCTTATCACGATTTGCAATCTCAAATACTTTAGCTACATTCTCATAAATACCTTCTACCTTTTTCATCGCACGTTCACGGTTATACCCATTTAACTCATCTGCTACATTAATTACTCCTCCAGCATTGATGACATAATCAGGTGCATAGGCAATGCCCATTTCATGGATTAGATTACCATGTCGTTCTTCTTTTAATTGATTATTTGCTGCTCCAGCAATGACTTTTGCTTTTAATTGCGGAATCGTTTGATCATTAATGATAGCCCCTAAAGCACATGGTGCAAAGATATCACAGTCTACACTATAGATATCGTTAACATCGACAGCTTTTGCACCGAAATCGGTTACTGCACGATCCACGGATTCTTTATGAATGTCTGTCACAATTAAATTTGCGCCTTCTTCGTGTAGATGTCTGCATAGGTTATACGAAACGTTTCCTACACCTTGAACAGCTACTGTTCTTCCTTCTAGATCATCTGTACCGAAAGCTTCCTTCGCTGCAGCTTTCATTCCTACATACACTCCGTATGCTGTAACTGGCGACGGGTTGCCTGATGAACCGAAAGCTGGCGAGATGCCCGTTACGTAATCAGTTTCTTCATGAATAATATCCATATCTCCAACGGTTGTTCCTACATCTTCAGCTGTGATGTAACGTCCATTTAAGCCTTGAATATAACGTCCGAATGCACGGAACATTTCTTCATTTTTATCTTTACGAGGGTCACCAATGATAACTGTTTTCCCCCCACCTAAATTTAAACCTGCTGCAGCGTTTTTATATGTCATACCTCTTGCAAGGCGAAGCGCATCTTCAAATGCGTCTGCTTCTGTTTCATACATCCACATTCTCGTTCCACCTAATGCAGGTCCGAGTGTTGTATCATGGATGGCAATAATTGCTTTTAAACCAGATAATTTATCCTGACACACCACGACTTGTTCGTAGTCATAAAATTCCATATCTTTAAACAGTTCCATCTTACATCCTCCTCATATACAGAAAAAGTTCCATCTGTTATTACTACTTATTAGTATTGCAAAAACTGTGCCAACCTAATACAATTCAATTCAATTGGTTTTAGTACGCTTCTTCTTATAAATAACGACCTCAACCATGCAAATTTTATCATACTATGCAAGGTTTTGCATGCAATATTAATCAAGGTTAGCTTTTTCAAGCTTATAATATAATGATCGAATCGATATATTCAACCTCTTGGCTGCTGCAGTTTTGTTGCCTCCACATTGTTCTATCGTTTCTTTTAATACATTACGTTCATAAGTTTCCATCAATTCTTGCAGTGATTTTCCTTCAGTCTGTGTTGGCCTTATACCAGGTTGAACAGGCATGGTCCCTTTATCATACAACAATGGAAGGTGCTCCTTAGAGATCTCCGTCACGCCAGCTTCCATATAAATCATTGCGCGCGCTAATACATTTTCTAGTTCTCGAACATTGCCTGGCCAATGATACGACTTTAAATAATTTAATGCTTCGACCGTGAGACGATGAAGGTAGCGACCATAATCTTGATTAAGTTTTGCAATCAAATGGCTTGAAAGTTCAAGTAAATCACCCGTGCGCTCACGTAATGGCGGGATATAAATCGGCATTTTATTTAGTCGATAATAAAGATCTTCACGAAACTCTTTCTCAACGATTGCTCGCTCTAAGTGAACATTAGTCGCAGCAATGACGCGAACGTCAATGGAGATCGCTTTGGTCCCACCAACACGAACGATTTCTTTTTCCTGCAAAACACGGAGGAGCTTTGCCTGCATGTTACTAGAGAGCTCTCCAATCTCATCAAGAAAAATGCTGCCTTGTTCAGCTTCTTCAAACAAACCTTTTTTCCCTCCACGCCGCGCTCCCGAAAAAGCCCCGTCCTCATAACCAAACAATTCACTTTCTAGCAAAGACTCAGTCAAAGCAGCACAATTCACGCGAATAAAAGGAGCGTGGCATCTCTTGCTTTCATTATGTATAGCATGGGCGAATAGTTCTTTTCCTGTTCCAGATTCCCCTCTAAGTAAAATCGTCACTGGAGTCGAGGCCGCCATTTTTGCTTGCTCGATCGCCACTTGCATCTCAGAAGAAGAACCGACAATCTCATCAAAAGAATACTTTGCTTGCAAGGATTCAAGTAGTTGTTTGGCACGTTTTAATTCACGGTTTAGGGATTTGATTTCTGAAACATCGTGAATTACTCCCACACTCCCCTTAATTTCTCCATCGACAATTACAGGAGCGACATTCACAACAACATCTCGTTTTCCTGGGCCGACTTTAAGTGGGACACCGCGGACAGCTTTTCTCGTTTTCAACACTTTTAAATGCATACTTTCGCCCTCAGAAATATCTGCTGTCGCTGGTTTATTAATAACTTCCTCTCTTTTAAGTCCTGTAAGACGGGAGTAGGCGGGATTAATCATAATCCCGTTCCCACGCTCGTCCACCACCGAAATCGCATCATCGGAAGAATGGATAATCGCTTCTAACATAGTTTGAATACTTTTTAAATTGGTCACTTGTTCAGCCATCTCAACAATCTCTGTCACATCTTTAAAAATAGCTAAAGCCCCAATGCAACGCTCTCCTTCAAATAAAGGCACTCGTGTCGTTAAAATCGTCAATCCGTTTTCAAAACGTTGCTTTTTATTATGCTCTTCATTTTTAGTTTGAATCACACGTGGCAAACCACTAGATATCAGAACGTCTTGAATATGTCGACCTATAGCATCTTTGGACTCGATTCCGGACATTTTTGAAGCAGCTTGGTTAAAAAAAAGCACCTCTGATTTATCATTCACCGCAATCATCCCATCATGTGTTGAATTTAAGATGGTCTCTTGAATCGATGATTGTTGATTCAATGTGTTAATTAAGTTATCTTTCTCTTCAATTAATGAAAAAAACAACCTAGCAATTCTCGAAGGAACAATCGTTGTTCCTGATTTCACTTGCGCCTGAAGCGATTCTAATACGTCCTTTTTACCCGTAGCTTCAAAAACAATATCAACTTCTTCTGTGTAGCAGTCAAACCAATTTGTGCACGTTCTGATGTTGTATTTTTTTGCTACGTCTATCCCCTCAGCTTGAATATTCACATCAGCAACAGCTAATACTCGGATATATTCCATCTCAAGAAGCATATGTAAAAGAGCTGTGCCTCCTCTTCCGGCCCCGATTAGAAGTACGTTCTTCATACAACAACTCCTCCCTTTTTCAAAGCAGATGTGCATGATCCTCACAAAAACTCGAAGGATACAAATCAATCATCCATTTCGCATTATAAAACGCTTTCTCTATTCTCCACTATTACGCATATTTCGTGAACATGCAAGGTCCTTCGTATACAAGAGCTGTTTTTTCCGTTACTATAATAGTCATAAGAGTGTCTAAATGAAAGAGGTTTGATGATGGGACGATTTATCGCTTTAATGATTCTTGTCATACCTGGAATTATCGCTGGGTACGGCATAAAACTAATGCGGGATACGATTTTTGCATTAATTAATTCACCTTACCCTAACTTATCTGTACAATTTCTAGTAGGTTTTATCTTCTTTATAGCTGGACTCGGCTTTATCGGTGGATTTATCTTTCATCGAGATAAGAAAAATGGAAAAATTGCTCCAAGATTTAAAAACAAATAACGAGAAGGCTCTTAATGTTGAGCTTTCTCGTTATTTTTGTTGGAACGGCACCCCGATCCTATCAATCCAGCGTAAAATTCGGAATTCATTAATAATCGCTGAAAATGATACTTTCTCTGCAACGAAGATTATGCCACCTGCAATAAACAAAGCCACCCATTGAATCTGAGGAGGAGTAAACTGGATCATCATGATCGCCACCACTGCACCAACTGCGGTTGCCCCATTATCACCAAGCATAGCCTGTCTATGCCCTTCAAGAACATACCACAAATATACTATGGCCAACCCATAAATGAGTAAAAAGAAGGCCGGTGCAGGAAAGCTTAACAACAATGGAATGAAAATGGCGACTGTTACCTTCCATACGCGGAGTGGCCTGGTATCAAACAAGTTCATAACATGCGGCATCCAGACAAGAAGCGAAAAATAACGTATACCTTCGGCTAAACTTTGAATATCAAGAGAAAAAACAAATAGAAGTGCTAAACCAATAGTACCAATTAGCTTGATAAAGCCTGTAGTTGGACTTTTCTTCTTCAACACGCTAAACAAATGCCCTCTTAACCCTTTTGTTTCCTTAGATCCATAGCGATCATCAATAAATCCTAACACCCAAATACCACCAACAAATAGAAGGGCCTCATTAGAAAAGGCGAAAGAGTAGACTTCACTTTCGACAACACCACAAAACGTCGCATATCCAAATAAGATAAAAATACCTAAACTGAATGGAATTCGTTTATTCTCGTAATTGACCACTGTCCACTTCAATGACTTAAATGCAACCATACTTACGTATGCAGCTAGCGGAATAAGAATCAATAGGGCAATCATTTTCGCACCACTTTCACATGTCGTTCAATCTCTCTCCATTGCTTGAATCGATGCAAGAAACCTCGAAATGATTTTCCCATTTCGCGATGAGCCATTGTCGTCTCTACTTCCATAATTTTAGCGCCACTTTTCAGGAGATCGATCGTCATTTTCGTTTCTACTCCGAACCCTTCATACTGCTCCTTAAGCAAAACATCTAGCCATTTTCGACGAAATGCTCGTTGACCTGACAAAGGGGCGCTAATGAACACTCCCGTCTGCCTATAAACAATAGATTGCGCTCTGCGCCTCACAAATCCTAATCCTGCTTTGCTCCCTGGTTTAAAAAGAGAAATAGTTACATCCATTCCTTTCTCTCGTATAGCGTCAAGAAGATGCTTCACTTCTACAGCAGTCTTCTCAAGGTCTGCATCTACACAAACGATAATTTCTCCTGTAGCCATTCTCCATCCTTCTTGTAACGCACGTCCTTTGCCTTGGTTTTGCGGTAAATCAATTACACGGTCTGCGTAAAGATGTGCGATCGCACTCGTATCATCCCTGCTCCCATCATTGACGACAATAATTTCTAAAAGGTCAGGAATTTTCCGTAAAGCACGCAAAGTGGCTTCCAGTCTAGCTTCTTCATTAAATGCCGGGACAACAACAGACACATCATTCATGACGTAGAGCCCCTTTTTTCCGAAGCCAGTCTTTCCCTTCTGCTAAAAAATGAGTCATTGTCTGATTGACATGATTTTCTTTATCTCTCCACCAGTCATATGCCGATTGAAAACGACTTCTTTTCAGTAGATGTATTCCTTTCAAGTCGGTAATTAAATCTCCTGCTTGAATGCGCGTCAGGACACTAGATGCCATTCCACTTCGTCCTTTTTCAAGAAAATCTCTCATTCCAAAACGACACCCCACTAAGTACAGATGGCGCGCACCCGACCAAAAGGCAGCTTGAATAGCGACATCTTCACTCGTTCCACATAGAGAGACCATATCAAATGGTAAGCCAAGTGCCGCTAGACGCTCCCTTGCAGGCGACGTACCATCTTGATATTGATGGCATATGAGGATTGCCCCGCTTTTTAATGCTTGTTCACTAACTGAGTCCATATCACCAACGATATAATCTGGTTTTAGTCGTTGCTTCAATAGCTCATCTGCTGCCCCGTCAATAGCGACAATCATCATTTTTCGATCAAATGACTCTCTCATATAAAGAAGATCTTTTTCAAAATGACCGCCTCTAGCGACTATTAGCACTTCTTGATTCTTGAGTTGCTCAAACACCCGTGGTACAGGCTGTAGAGTTGTAAACTGTTCTTTTTCACGCGTGGCATATGTTAAAGTATTATCTAAAAAATCACCAAAACGTGCAGCATAGGAAGCACGTGCTAAATTTTGCAGTTGCTTTATTACTTCTTTGTTGTAAGAAGCGACAGAGGCAAATTTTTCAAATCCATTATTTTTTTTTACATAGAGGACATCATCAACTATTAACGCTTCTTCTCCTTCAAGAATAATCGCAGTCTCTTCCATTTTCACAATATCAAAAACCGCAATACCAGCCTTCAGCAATGTTAAGACATTGGTATGGTCATATCTTCCAGTCATTGAAGTAGATCCATTGATTACCGCACGTACTCTTCGTTCAATGAGTCCATTCACCGATACGGTATCAAGGTCTTCATGCCAAATAAATGCGATCGCATTATCCGGTATATATTGAAGTAATTTTTTCGTTCGAATGTCCTCAAACACAGGTCCCAATATCACTCGACTCATCAACAACACCCTCTCTCTTTCGCTTAGTCTTAGTATGAACAGAATTTACAAAATTACTAAAGCATAAAAACAAATAAACCGTTTCAAGCCTAATGGCTTGAAACGGTTTATTTGTTATCGTCATTCTCATTCTTTCAGGATACTTTGTGTTCAATTCGCAACTTATCTGCAACCATCGCAATGAATTCGGAGTTCGTTGGCTTTGCTCTCGTATGACTGACCGTGTAACCAAACAAACTAGAAATCGATTCAATGTTTCCGCGGCTCCATGCTACTTCAATTGCATGACGAATCGCACGTTCAACGCGACTTGCCGTTGTATTAAATTTCTTGGCGATATCTGGATATAGCACCTTGGTAATTGAACCTAATAATTCAATATCATTATAAACCATTGTAATTGCTTCACGTAAGTACATATAACCTTTAATATGAGCTGGCACACCAATCTCGTGAATAATATTGGTAATGCTTGCATCTAAATTAAAGCCTCTGTCGTGATGATTAGATTGTGCAAAGTTTAATGAATTTGGTGATTTTTGTACGAATGATCGTTTTGTTCCACCAATGTCTCGAATGTTGGAAATTAATTCTTCCATGTCAAACGGCTTTAATACATAATATGCCGCACCAAGATCAACAGCTCTTTTTGTCACATCTTCTTGACCAAATGCTGTTAACATAATAATATTTGGTTTTTTCTTCAAATTTAATTGATGTATACGTTCAAGCACAGCTAGACCATCTAAATGCGGCATAATGATATCTAAAATAAGTACGTCAGGCTGTTCCGACTCAACAAGCGTCAAACATTCTTGACCATTGAATGCCACCCCAAGAACTTCCATGTCATCTTGAGAAGAAATATATTCATTTAATAGATTTACTAACTCCCGATTATCATCCGCAATACAAACTTTTATTTTCTGCACAATACAACCTCCTTGATTCCTGTTAATTTGTCATAAGTTATATTTTCGACAAGGAGTGTGATTATCCTTTTTTTTCTTCGAATTATAATTGTTAATTTCAGTTTTTCTTAAATTAACTATCGATTGCTTTAGTTTTCGACTCTATTCGCTATTTGACATTTGTAATCTTAGGCATTTGTCGAAAATTCTTTATTTCTATTTTAGCTTAACACAGCTTTTGTCAAAAATCACATTTTTTCTATCTGCAAAAAAAAAGAAAACCAAATCGAGTGGCTAACTCGCTTTGGCTTTTTGAATATTTTCATCTTTCACGCCTGCTTCTTCAAGCATCCATCCTATATGACAACCATATCCAGAAGTTGGATCATTTACAAAAACATGAGTAACGGCACCAATTAATTTACCGTTTTGTATAATTGGACTCCCACTCATCCCTTGAACAATTCCACCTGTCGCTTCAAGTAGTTTAGGATCCACTACTTTTATAACCATGCCTTTTGTTGCCGGTTGCTTTTGCGGAACAGAGCTAACAATTTCAATATCAAACTCTTCCACATCTTCCCCGTTGACAACCGTTAAAATTTTTGCAGGTCCTTCTTCTACATGACTTGAGAGCGTCACAGGCATTTTATCATCATGAATATGATTTTTTATCGAATCTTTAGCTAATGTCCCAAAAATTCCGAAGGGACTATTCTTTTCAATCGATCCTAAAATATCACGTTGTTGAGAAAAATTTGCTAACTTCTCACCAGGGTCTCCATTACTTCCTTTTTCAATAGAGGTAACGGATGAACGAATTATTTGACCGTCATGGACAATAATCGGCTTTTGGGTATCTACATCTGAAATAACATGTCCTAACGCACCATATTTTTTTGAAACAGGATCATAAAATGTTAATGTTCCCACCCCAGCTGCCGAATCACGAATGTAGAGCCCCATACGGTAAGAATGTTCTCCACTTGATTTGCGTGGGATTAATTCTTTTGTTATATCTTGTTGATCGCGCTTTAATGTGATCTTTAATGGTCGTTCTTCTTCTCCAGCCGCTTGCACATACTCTGCCACTTGACTCATACGCTCAATTTTATGCCCATCAATACTTGTGATCATATCACCGACCAAAATTTGGGCTTCTTCCCCAGGTGAGGCATCTCCGTTGTCCGTATGAATTAAATGATGTCCAACTACAAGTACACCCTCAGTATTTAATTTTACTCCAATAGACTGTCCACCAGGTATAACTTCGATCTTTGGGAGCACATTAACATGAATATGCTTCACTGGAAAACCAGAAACTTCCATACTTAGTTCCGCTTCGCCTACTTCATGCCCTGTCACTGAAGCTAAACTGTTTGAACCATCATTATTTAATGCAAAGGCAACATTTTCTTCATGTTTCATCACCGGTAGTACACGATTGCTCTTATTCGCTTCATAAAGAGTTGTTTCTTCTCCTTCAAATACGGTAATGGATGTTGGAATTGCGATCCACTCCTTTATTCCCGTTTGAAAAGCCAAGCTAAGAAGAAAAAGAAGACATCCTAATCCAATAATTTTTCTAACTGCATCGCCTCTCACTCACTTCACTCTCCTAGCTCCTAGCCCACACCTCCATGATGGCTGTAATACTAATGTTGCCTTCTGGGTCAACATTTATAACTCTGCAACAAGAAAAAAGCTACCCTTAATTGGCTAGCTTTTCATGTCTGAAGTTAGACGGGTTGTTTTAGTTGCTCAGCGAGTTGTAATAATTCATTGGCGTGTTGTTTCGTAAGTTCTGTTACTTCAACGCCTGAAATCATTCGTGCAAGTTCATCAATTTTATGTTCAAGCGAGAGTGGTGTCACCGATGTACGCACACGATCTTGTTGCTCATGCTTAGAAATATATAAATGAATATCAGCCATAGCTGCAACTTGTGGAAGATGGGTGATACAAAGGACTTGAGAATCATGTGCGATGCTATGAATTCGTTCGGCAATCGCTTGAGCGACGCGACCACTAACTCCTGTATCAACTTCATCAAAAATGACAGACGTAATTTGCTGATGGCTTTGAAAAATCGACTTTAACGCTAACATGATCCGTGAAATTTCCCCACCCGAAGCCGTTTTTGAAAGTGGCTTCATCGGTTCTCCAGGATTTGTAGAAATGAAAAACTCAACTTGGTCCATTCCTTCAGGGCCGAATGAAACAGATTTTCCGTCAATGACAGGACTGTTTTTAGTAACTGGCTTACTGATGATACGAATGTCCATAACTGTCTTTTCCATATACAGTTCTTTTAACTGTTCGTGAATAGCCTTAGTTAAATGTTCCGAAGCTTCTTTACGGATTTGTGTTATTGCTTTCGCTTCGATATAAAGATCCGCCCACGTTGTCTCTAACTCTTTTTGAAGTTCGTGTACACGATCATCTTTATGAAGGATTGTATCAAGTTCTTCTTCAATTTTTGATGCATACTCAAGAATCGTTTCAACGTCTTCGCCGTATTTTCGTTTTAATTGTTGGATGTCATTTAATCGACTTTCAATGAAATTAAGACGATTAGGATCAAATTCAACACCTTCTACTTGATCACGAATGCGAAATGTCGACTCTTCAAGAACATAATAACAATTACTAATCGATTCATGTAGTGCTTGTAGATCTTTATCAACAGTAGCAGCCTCTTCAAGATGCATCATTGCGTTCATTAGATAATCCAATCCTTTTCCATCACCGTAAAGGTTGGCATACGAGTCCTGTAATGCTTGAAAAAGCTTTTCACTATTAGCCAATTTGTAACGTTCTTCATTCAATAATTGGTCTTCATCAGGCTCAAGATTCGCTTCATTAATCTCCTTCAGTTGATACGTCAATAAGTCGATCCGTTGAGCCATTTCTTGTTCATTGTATGTTAACTGTTTCACTTGTTTTTCTAATTGGATCGCTCGCTCATACAAGTATCTATATTCTTTTTTCGTTATAGCTAATTCTTCTTTTGCAAAGCTATCAAGCATTCCAATATGATGCTCAGCCTGCATAAGCGCTTGATGTTCATGTTGACCATGTATATCGACTAAAGCTTGTCCAATCTCTCGCAAGATGCCGAGGGTGACTAACTTTCCATTAACTCGACAAATACTTTTCCCTTGCGCAGTTATGTCACGTCGTAACACGAACATACCATCTTGAACATCTATGCCAAGCTCTAACGCCTTAGCGACAATCGGATGTTTATGTTCAATCGCGAATAACCCTTCAATCTCAGCTCGTTTTTCTCCATAACGAACAAATTCAGCCGATCCACGTCCCCCAAGTAAAAGACCAATCGCATCAATAATAATTGATTTTCCAGCCCCAGTTTCACCCGTGAGAACCGTCAAGCCTTTCTCAAAAGGAATCGTTATTTCTTCAATAATCGCAAAATGTTTAATCGAAAGTTCAATTAGCATGCTATACCCACCTTTACAACATCTTTAGAAAACGTTCCGTTACATCCGGTCCTTCTTCTTTATGCTTGCAAATGATTAAAATGGTATCATCGCCACAAATCGTTCCCATAATTTCCGTCCAATCTAAATTATCAATGAGTGCACCGATGGAATTGGCGTTTCCAGGAAGTGTTTTAATCACAATGATATTATCTGATCGATCAATACTAACAAAACTGTCCATGAGAGCACGTTTTAATTTTTGTAATGGATTAAAACGTTTATCGGCTGGTAAGCTGTATTTGTATCGACCGTCAAGCATTGGTACTTTTACTAAATGTAATTCTTTAATGTCTCTAGATACGGTCGCTTGTGTAATTGAGAAGCCTTTTGCACGTAATTGTTCGACCAAGTCATCTTGTGTTTCTACTTCGTTATTTGCAATAATTTCACGGATTTTTATATGTCGTTGACCTTTGTTCACATGTACCACCTTATTTCTAATCATTTCTTTCCATTATCCACAAAATTGAATGATTATACAACCATCGATGTCTTATATAGAAGCCGTATAATGGTTCACTCATAAGAAAAAGAAGGAAACCATTCCTTCTTCTTCACACTTATTTATTTCTATTCTTGTTTATGAGCCAACGAAACAACGTCTTCAATTGTTTGTTCAACATCTGTCAGAACAAGCGGATCATCAGCCTCATAACTCAAATGCATCAAGAACTCGATATTCCCTTCGCCTCCGCGAATAGGAGAAAAGTCTATTCCACGAATGTCATAGCCTTCAGCTTGTACAAAAGAAGCCATTTTTGTTAATACCTCTTTATGAACCGAAGCATCTCTAATAATACCTTTTTTACCAACTTGATCGCGTCCAGCTTCAAATTGAGGTTTTACAAGAGCAAGCACTTCGCCACCACGCAGCAATACAGTTTTAAGTACTGGTAAAATAATACGTAATGAAATGAACGATACGTCAATAGTTGCAAATTGAGGAAGTCCTTCAATTAAGTCTTCTGGTTTGATATATCTAAAGTTGGTACGTTCCATGACGACAACACGATCATCTTGACGGATCTTCCATGCTAATTGATTGTATCCCACATCTAACGCATATACTTTTTTAGCTCCATTTTGCAAAGAACAATCTGTGAAGCCACCTGTTGAAGCACCAATATCTATAACCATTTTATCTTGTAAGTCTAGTTGAAACACTTCAATGGCTTTAGCGAGCTTCAAGCCGCCTCGACTGACGTAGGGTATGAGGACACCTTTAATTTCAAGCGGTACCTCCATATCAATTTTCAACCCAGGTTTATCAATTCGTTCTGTTCCTGTAAATACGAGTCCCGCCATAATAGAGCGCTTTGCTTTCTCTCTTGTATCAATCAAACCGCGCTCGACAAGGAGGACGTCTACACGTTCTTTTTTAGCCATTTCCTACGCCCTTTGTCGTTTTCTTGGTAGCATATTCGCTACTTGTTCAACCACTCCTGCACTCGTTAAACCCACTTCTTCAAGGAGCTCGGAGACACTACCATGTTCAATAAATTCATCTGGAATTCCCATACGACTTACTTGCATACCATGTTTGTTTTGATCATGATAAAATTCTAATATCGCACTACCAAATCCACCTTGGAGACATGCTTCTTCTACCGTTAAAACCGGCATATTTGCTTTTGCTAACTCATGTAAAAGATTTTCATCAAGTGGTTTTGCTGAGTTGGCATTCACTAATTTGACCATAATCCCTTGAGCAGCTAGTTGATCAGCCGCTTCTTCTACGACTGGTAGCATCGTTCCGAACGATAAAATACAGGCATCCGTCCCATTTCGAAGCGTTTCCCACTTTCCAATAGGCAGCCTTTTTAACGTCTCATCCATCTTAATACCATACCCATTTCCACGTGGATAACGGACAGCAATTGGACCATCATCGTACTGTGTCGCTGTATAAATCATGTGTTGTAGTTCATTTTCATCTTTAGGCATTAGAATCGTCATATTAGGTAAATGACGAAGGAACGCAATGTCAAATACCCCCTGATGTGTTTCTCCATCTGCTCCAACTAATCCTGCACGGTCTATTGCAAAGATCACGTTCAAGTTCTGGCGACACACATCATGAACAATCTGATCGTAAGCGCGCTGTAAGAAGGTTGAGTAGACAGCAAAGACAGGCTTCATTCCTTGAGTGGCAAGTCCTCCAGCCATTGTCGTCGCATGTTGCTCAGCAATTCCAACATCAATCATTCTATTAGGAAATTCTTTTTCAAAGACATCAAGCTTTGTTCCACCAGGCATCGCCGCAGTGATTGCAACTATACGTTTGTCTTCTCGCGCGACTTTCATTAACGTTTCAGCAAAGACCCCACTATAACTAGGTGGACCAGGTTTTTTTACTACTTCACCTGATTCAATCTTATACGGTCCAAGACCATGCCAAGTTCCTTTTTCATCGTTCTCAGCAGGTTCATATCCTTTTCCTTTTTTCGTTAAGACATGGATAAGCACTGGACCCTTTGTTTTTTTTGCATAATTCAAGTGTTCAATTAAGTCATCATAATCATGACCATCGACTGGACCTAAATAGGTAAAGCCCATCTCTTCAAAGAAAATACCTGATACGAGTAAATACTTTAAGCTATCTTTCACACGTTCTGCAGTAGATGCCAGCTTTCCACCAAAAGCAGGAATTTTCTTAATTAGCTGTTCCAATTCTTCTTTTGCTTTTTTGTACTTACCTGCTGTACGTAGTCGGCCTAGAACGCTGTGAAGAGCTCCAACATTCGGTGCAATCGACATCTCATTATCATTTAAAATTACAATGAGGTCCGTTTGCTCATGACCGATATGGTTTAATGCTTCTAGAGCCATACCACCTGTTAGCGCACCGTCTCCGATAATCGCTACGACATTTTCATCGGTTCCCTTTAAATCACGAGCTGTAGCCATACCCATCGCTGCTGAAAGTGAAGTCGAACTATGACCTGTTTCCCAGACATCATGCTCACTTTCGTTTCGTTTTGGGAATCCACATAATCCCTTATATTGTCTTAGCTGATCGAATTGATCCGCTCGTCCTGTCAAAATTTTATGAACATACGCCTGATGTCCAACATCCCAAATAAATTTATCTTTCGGGCTATCAAATAATTGATGAAGAGCGAGTGTTAATTCCACCACTCCTAAGTTTGGTCCAAGGTGTCCACCGGTAACCGACAGCTTGTCAATTAAGAAACGACGAATGTCCTCACCTAACTCTTCCATTTCTTTCTTTGAATAATTTTTGAGTACGCTCGGGTTTTTAAACTCTTCTAACCTCATGCAGAGACCCTCACTTTCCTATCATTTAGTTTTTCTTTTTTGACTTTGTAGTATTTTGAAAGACTTTTATTTTTAATTTCACTTCAAAAATATACAGCAACTTCCCTACTTGATAAATAATGGGTGTTGCATAATGAATCGCAAGAGTTTTCCCAATCGCTTTTCCACCAACTGTTAATGCTGCAACGACACTTGTAAATAAAACAGCGATCCAAAATTGCTGGGCAGAGGCTTCTCCATACCCTAATTGAATAGACAACTGAAGAACAACATAAGCTGAGGCGGTCCCACTAATAATACCAGAAATATCGCCAATAACATCATTACAGAAATTTGCAAACTTGTCTGCATTTCGCGTGATCAATACTGCGTGTTTTGCCCCAACAAGGCGCTCAGATGCCATCGCGTGAAAAGGTCTCTCATTCGCTGCAGTTGCAGCTACTCCGATTGTATCAAAAAACACCCCAAAAAAGACAATAATAAACACAATGATCATGCCAACTGCCCACGTCACTCCACTTAAAACAAAGGTGGAAATAACTGAAAAAATAGCCGCTAACACTAATGTGATAACGGCAATCCCTAAACTCCAATGTATCGAATTAATAAGAGGTTTCATATTCGTATCTGTATCACCTTTATACTCAATTATGTACTAAATTCATCTAAAAAACAAAGTTGGAGTGGTCATTTAAAGAGTAAACTCTGTAGCTTAGGTCCAGTAGGATTTCCCAACTTAACGCCACGCGTCGCCGCCATGGTGGTTTCCCATTATGCTAAGTTTGACGATGTCGCCATACGTCAGACTGGATTACCACTTAGTCTACACTGTAATCCTCTTTAAATGTCAATTGAACAGTCTAGGAGATTTCCTCAGCAGTCCCGTGCCATTCTTTTATCCTCTTTTGCAGAGCAGATTTCATATGGTAAGAACGCTTATTTGTTGGCCGACAAATTAGCGAACACATATCCATAATCCCCTCTGTCTCCACTCAAGGCAGGCTACGCTGCAGACAAGCTCCCTAGCTTGCCTTTGCAGGTTCATACCTCTTGTTCTTAGAACCATGCCCTAGCATGGCTTGAACAAGAGGCCTCCACAGTAATAGGGTCATCGCCCACATGCCTTTGCGGATCGCCCTATTACCTTTTCTCCCAATCAAGACCCAAGGCTGGGCGCCTCAAGCCAAAACAAGGAGCTTCATCGATGTGCCCTTTGGCGGATTTTTAGCCCCGCCTTCAAGAAAGGAGGACTGACTAGAATACTGCACCACTCTCTAATGTAACAAGTATACCATATTGTTATGATTCAACTCAATGGTAATGACGTCCGCGTCCTTCCATTTAATGGTCGCGACTGACAACATAATCCGTTAAATCTTCTAAAACCTGTTGATTCATGTTTACTTTATTAAGGAATTCTTTTGCTCTTATTGTATGTACGTGAAGCATTTCTTTCGCTCCATTTAGCCCAAGTAATTGTGGATATGTGCTTTTATTATTGCCATCGTCACTTCCGACAGGTTTGCCAATCTTTTGCGCGTCACCTTCTACATCCAGAATATCGTCTTTAATTTGGAAGAGTAAGCCTAGCTCGATTGCAAATCGGCGTAAATTTTCGGTGTCTTCCTCACTTGCATCAGCCAATATCGCACCAGCTAAAATTGAATACGTTAATAGGTCGCCTGTTTTATGGTGATGAATTTCGGCAAGCTCCTCGACCGTTAAATTTCGATTTTCGCCTTCTATATCAGCGACTTGTCCACCAACCATACCTTCTGGACCACATGCACTCGAAAGTTCACGAATCAACGTCACTACCTTAGAAGGATCATTAGCTAATTGAGGCATTTTTGAAATTAATTCGAAACTATATGTAAGAAGGGCATCTCCAGCTAATATGGCCATGGCCTCTCCAAATACTTTATGATTTGTTGGTTGTCCACGTCTTGTGTCATCGTCATCCATCGCTGGTAAGTCATCATGGATTAGAGAATAAGTATGAATCATTTCGATGGCACAAGCAAGATCGATTCCTTCTTCTTTCGATTTTTGGAACCCTTGTAAGGTTGCTAAAAGCAAGGCAGGTCGGACACGCTTCCCTCCTGCTTTAAGCGAGTAGATCATGGCTTTTTTTAACGTGCTTGGAGCATTCAGGTTTTCAATATAAGTAGGAAGAGCTTCATCAATAAGTTGTTTATGTTCATTTAAGAACTGGCCCACTGATTCCTTCACCCGTCTTCCCCCTGAAAGTCCGTCACCTCAAGCTCTCCATCAGCATGGAGAATTTGATCCATTTGTTTTTCAACATTCGTTAACTTTTCATGACAGCCTTTGGATAACTGCATGCCTTCTTGGAACATTGTTATGGCTTTTTCAAGCGGTACATCACCTTGTTCGAGTTTATCGACAATTGCTTCTAATTGACCCATTGCATCTTCAAAGCTAAGTTCTTCTTTTTTTTCTGTTGCCCTTGGCATGATAATCCCTCCACTTCATTAATTACGGCTCAACAAACTAACGATTGGGTGATTTTGTTTTAACCTCACAGCTCATCGATCCATCGGTCATCTTTACTTCTAATTCTTGACCGACTTCTACCTGTTGAATCGACTTTATTAATTCTTGCTTGTCTTTTTCGTATGCCAAACTATAACCTCGCTCCATAATTCGGAGAGGGCTTACTAAGTTTAATTCACTAACTATTCGGCTAAAGCGTTGATCTTTTGATGTGAATTGCTGCTGCATTGCATGAACTAAACGCTTTTGATTAGTTAAAAGAGCCTCTTTCGTTTCTTTCATCTGCTCTCTTGGATGTTGCCTTGTTAAATCTTTCATAAGCTGTTGATACTTTTGTGACTTGTTTTCGATCATGCGATGTTGTGCTTTTTGCAAGCGATCAATTTGCACATCAAGCTCTTGCTCTTTCTGTCGAATCAACTGAGCTGGATAACGAAAGGCATAAGATCGTTTGAAACGTAGAAGTCGCTCATGCTGGGTGGTGATACGTTGGTTCATTTCACGTGTTAATCTTTGGTGCAACATGTTCTTTTTCTGTAATAGCTCTCCAACATCTGGCACAGCTAATTCTGCTGCTCCAGTTGGTGTTGGCGCACGAAGATCGGCTACAAAGTCACTAATCGTGAAGTCAGTTTCATGTCCGACAGCAGAGATGATTGGAACATGTGACGCTGCAACGGTTCGTGCAACCTCTTCGTCGTTAAATGCCCAAAGTTCTTCAATTGAACCTCCGCCACGTCCAACAATAATTGTATCAAATTGATTGGCTGCATTAGCCTGTTTGATAGCATATACAATCGAGGCGGGTGCCCCATCTCCTTGGACAAGAACCGGCAATAAAGTAATTTGCACGAGAGGATACCTTCTCTTAAGAGTTGTAAGCATATCTTGAACAGCGGCACCTGTAGGTGAGGTCACAATGGCTATTTTCTTAGGGAAGCGTGGAATCGGACGTTTTCTATCCTCTGAAAACAAGCCTTCTGACTCAAGGTTTTTTTTGAGCTTTTCATAAGCTAAGTAGAGGCTCCCAATTCCATCAGGTTGCATCTCTTTGGCATACAGTTGATATTGTCCATATGGTTCATAAACATTAATTTCACCCCGTATTAATACCTTCATTCCATTTTCAGGCTTAAACGGTAAATGCCGATTAGATCCTGCAAACATAACCGATTGAATACGGGACCCGGCATCCTTGACTGTGAAGTACATATGCCCACGGCTATGTAACTTAAAGTTGGAAATTTCACCACGAATCCACACATCGGTGAGTATATGATCATGTTCCATTAACCCTTTAATGTACCTTGTCAATTGCGATACAGAGACAATGTCTTTTGCGTTCATGGAAAAGCTCCCTTAAGATCTGTCTTTGGCTGATTGAATCGTATTTTCAAGCAACATCGTAATGGTCATCGGACCAACTCCACCAGGTACAGGTGTGATATGCGATGCGATGTTTTTAACTTCCTCAAAATCAACATCTCCGCACAACTTTCCGTCTTCACGGTTCATGCCAACATCAATAACAACCGCACCCTCTTTTACGTCAGCTGCTTTCACAAACTTCGCTTGTCCAATCGCAACAATAAGAATGTCAGCTTGTTTTGTTATATCGCGCAGATTTTTTGTATGAGAGTGACAATAAGTAACTGTAGCATTCTCATTAAGAAGCAACTGTCCTACGGGCTTTCCGACAATATTGCTCCGACCAATAACAACGACATGTTGGCCTGAGATGTCAATCTCTGCTTCTTTGAGCATTTCAACAATGCCATACGGAGTGCAAGGAAGAAATGTTTTGTCTTTTGTCATCATTTTACCAATATTAATTGGATGGAATCCGTCAACGTCTTTTTGTGGAGCAATACGCTCAATAACCGCACGTTCACTAATTTGCTGAGGTAGTGGCAATTGTACAAGAATCCCATCAATGGCTGGATCATCATTTAATCGGTCAATCTCAGTCAGTAATGACTCCTCTGTCGTATCTTCTGGAAGTTTGATCAACTCTGAATGAATACCGATTTGTTCACATGATTTCTGTTTAGATCTAACATAGGTTTGTGAAGCTTGGTTCTCGCCTACAAGAATAACCGCAAGACCAGGAGTCGTTCCACTTTCCACTAAGTTTTGAACCACCACTTTCATTGATTCTCGTTTCTTAGCTGCTAGTTCTTTTCCGTTCAGTAACAATGCGCTCATCTTCCCCACTCCCTCAACTCTTTAACTAAATTTATATTTATTCTTTACGATCAAGGTCTAATGTTTCAATTGACTTTGAAAGGACTCCATTTACAAAACGACCAGACTCTTCCCCACCGAATGCTTTAGCAAGTTCAATCGCTTCGTTAAATGTTACGTTCACTGGGATATCTTCTACTTTTAACATTTCATACATAGCCATTCGGATAATTGCACGGTCGACGTGACCCATACGAGCGATTGTCCAACCTTTTAAATTTGCTGAAATCTTTTCATCAAGGTCAGCTTGTAATTCTGTCGTTCCATGAATCAGCTCTTTAAAAAACTCACTTTGCTCTTCATTATCATCTAATACACTTTCTATTGCACTCTCTGCCTCTGATCCTGTAAGGTCCATTTGATACAAAGCTTGCGCTGCTCTTAGTCGTGCCAGTCTTCGATTCATTATACGTTCTTACCCCTTTGTACTCATTAATAAAATAAGTCATTTAATATGTTGATAATAGCATAACACCTTTGATGAAAACAGAACAATCTTCAATTTAGTATAGCCAACTCTTCGTTTTCGCAATATTCAATTGTGAGTTTTTGACATTTATTCGAAATTAAGTTGAAATGCGCGAAAGCGACCAAGAGTTATTCTTGGTCGCTTTCTTTAATGAGCTATGAAAGTGCTTCAGGGTCTACAACTTCTATTGTTTCAAACTGTACCCCAACAACATGAACGTTGATTGCCTCTAAATCAATCGCAGTCATCGTTTGAAGTGCTTGTTTAATATTGTTTTGAATTAAATTAGCTACTTCTGGTACAGAAACACCGTATGTGATGACGACAGATACATCTACAGTAATCCCGTCTTCAGCGAGTTCTACCTTTACACCTTTACCGTGGTTTTTACGACCTAGCTTCTCGGCAACACCCGCTGCAAAGTTACCGCGCATAGTTGCTACACCTTCAACTTCGGATGCGGCAATACCTGCGATAACTTCAATCACTTCAGGTGAAATCTCAACTGTGCCTAACTCTGACTTTTGATCTTCTAATTCTAAAATATGGTTTTCATTCATGAGTTTATTCCTCCAACTGTTTATTTAGTTAAAGCCTTTACACCCATTACATCATGCTCTTCTAAAAATCTTGTATTAAAATCTCCTGAAACAAATGTTTCGTGATTTAAAAGCTTGAGGTGGAACGGTACAGTTGTATCGACACCTTCAATCTCAAACTCAGCTAATGCACGTTTCATCCGTTCTATCGCTTCTTCTCTCGTTGCTGCGTGTGTGATAACTTTAGCAACCATCGAGTCATAGAAAGGTGAGATGACGTAACCAGGATACACAGCAGAATCAACACGTACCCCAAATCCACCTGGTGCCAAGTAACTTGTAATCTTACCAGGAGACGGCATGAAGTTTTTAGATGGGTTTTCTGCATTAATACGACATTCAATCGACCATCCGTTAAATGTCACATCTTCTTGTTTCAGCGACAATTCCTGACCGCTCGCTACTTTAATTTGCTCTTTAATTAAATCAACACCTGTAACCATCTCTGTCACAGGATGCTCAACTTGAATGCGGGTATTCATCTCCATGAAATAAAAGTCACCCGTGTTATGGTCAAAGATAAATTCGACTGTACCAGCACCAGAATAATCAACCGCTTTTGCTGCAGCAACTGCCGCGGCTCCCATTTCTGCTCTTTTCTCAGGGCTAATGGCTGGAGAAGGTGTTTCCTCGATTAACTTTTGAAGGCGTCGTTGAATACTACAGTCACGTTCGCCTAAGTGAATAACATTTCCAAAATTATCAGCTAATACTTGAATTTCTACATGACGAAAATCTTCAATGAATTTCTCAATGTAGACACCAGGGTTACCGAATGCAGTTGCTGCTTCTTGTTGCGTGATGTTCATTCCTTTTTTTAATTCTTCAGGAGTACGAGCAACACGGATACCCTTACCGCCACCACCAGCTGTCGCTTTAATGATGACAGGAAATCCGATTTCCTCAGCAACCTTCATGCCAGCTTCAGCATCTTCTACGATTCCATCTGAACCAGGTACGATCGGTACGCCAGCTTGAGCCATCGTATCACGAGCGACATCTTTCGTTCCCATTCTGTTAATTGCTTGAGGGCTTGGACCAACAAACGTCACTTTACATGCAGCACAAATTTCAGCAAAATCAGCATTCTCAGCTAAAAACCCATAACCGGGATGGATCGCATCAGACTCTGTTAAAGTAGCTACACTCATAATGTTTGTGAAATTTAGGTAACTCTTATTTGATGGTGTCGGCCCTATGCAATATGCTTCATCAGCAATACGTACATGAAGAGCTTCTTTATCAGCTTCAGAGTATACGGCTACGGTTTCAATACCCATTTCACGGGCAGCACGGATGATTCGAACAGCAATTTCTCCTCGATTGGCAATAAGTAATTTTTTTATCAACTATCCCCACTCCTATCCTTTAGCTAGCTTCTACGACAAATAACGGTTGACCATACTCAACTAATTCACCATTTTGAACTAAGATCTCGACGACTTTTCCTTTTATTTCTGCTTCAATTTCATTCATTAATTTCATCGCTTCAACAATGCATACTACTGATTCTTCACCTACGACATCTCCTGTTTTCACATAAGCATCTGCATCCGGTGACGGCGAAGCATAGAATGTTCCTACCATTGGTGATTTAATTGTATGTTGATTTGATTGATCAGCTTCAGCTGTCTCTTTAGACTTTGGTGCTGAAGGGCTAGAAATACGTTCAACCTCAGCTGCTTGTGGTGTAGTTGAAACTTCTTGTTTCACAGGTAAGGCTGGTGGAGCTACCGTGACTGCTGTCTCAGCAGATTGTTTCTTAAGGATGATCTTTGTACCTTCTTGTTCAAATTTCATTTCATCAAGGCTTGATTGATCCATTGCACGGATAAGTTCTTTAATTTCTTGTACTTTCAACATATATGTACGCTCCTTTTTCTTAATAACCTCCATAAATACTAATGCTAGTTTTAAGAGGTAAAGTTGATTGTTGCATAGATACCCTCATTATAGCATATGAGTTCAAGTTACTCGTTTAAATCACCAAAGGGTTTCATAATATTGTATTCGTGAAAAAGAGAAAAACTCCTTCATCCAAGTAGGGAATAAGGAGTTTTTCTTTGGCAACAACAATGAGGTTTACTCTGTGTCTTCTTTTGTAGTTTCTTCTTCTGTTGTTTCTTCTGTTGCTTCTTGATCTACAGCAGCCGCTTCTGCTTCAGCTGCTAGTAGAGCTTCCTTCTTATATTGACGGAAAACAGGGAACTCAGATAAGTTCTCGGGAATTTTCCCATCTTCTAATAGGATGATTTTGACGATATCTTTGTTACGGGCCATATGATATTTATCACCGTATTCATTTTCTTGCGTATATTTCTTTAAGCTTTGATAATCTTCTTCTTGAATAGAAACAGTGTAGGAATGACCATCCTCATTCTCTACATGTTGCTCAAAACCTACTTCAAATTCAACAATTTGGATATTGTCATTTTTTAAATTACGTGTTTGTTCGAGTACCGCCTTAGCACCCTCTGTTAAGTCCGTCCATTCCATGTACGTATCGCTCCTCATATTCAAGTTACATTGACGTATTATAACACGCTACTACGTCCAATGCACCTCTTTGTGAAAGTTGACAAGCGCTCAAAAATAAAATGCACTGGCCATTTCCATGACCAGTGCTCCTTTAAATCCTATTCGTGACTTACTACAACGCTCTTCCCACTTCCTAATTGATCAGCAACCATATCCATAATTTCTACCGTTTGCGCACTTGATAACTCTTCTGTCTGAACAATAACTTTGACTTCTTCACCTTCAGCCATGACAAGAACATCACTGTACCCTTTTGTTTTAATTAATGTTTCAAGCATAGATTCATGTTGCGATAATGCAAGAAGTTCCATGCTGTTCTCATGAGCTTCAACGACCTTCTCTGCTGGAACATCGGATGCCGCTTGAATTTTCGTGTACTCTTCTGCCATACGATCGCGGCTTTCTTGTAATTCAATTCTCATTGTCGCGAAAAATTCACCGCTGTTCATTGAATTAACTTCTGTAGTAGTTGAATCTACTTCTTCCCCTGTTGCCTCATCGACTGTCTCAAACTCTTCAACTACATTGACGACAACATCTTCAGAGTCCCCTGTCACCTCTTGATTTTCAACGACTTCTTGATCATCAACAAACGCAATATCTTCTGTCATTGTTGTTGGTGTCATAAAGTAATAGGCTGATAGCACCACGATTAAACTGAGCATTGTTAATAACCAAACTGTTTGTTTTTTAAGGACCATTTCTTATTCCTCCTCCATTTTTTTCGGCATAACAGAGACACGATGAGACGGAACATCGAGAACTCTGCTTACCGCTTCAATGACCCAAGATTTCACTTGGGCATTATCTACACCTTCTGCTACGATAAGCACCCCTCTAATTGTCGGTTTTTCCTTCGCTATAAGGACAGGCTCCTCTTTATCACCACTTCTTACAATGACTAATTGCTCATCACGGGTAACATCATCAACTGTCCGCTTACCTCCTTCACGATCGGTTTCGTTCGTATTTTGTTGTCTAGCATTGATGTTTTTTTCATAGATACTGCGTTCAGACTCTGCTAAATTGATCATAACGGACACATCACTAAGGCCTACAATTTGCTCTAGCGTGTCACGTAGTTGATTTTCATAACGCATCTCGTAATCTTCCATTGAGTAAGGTTCAGCAGAGGTGTTTCTACCAAAAACTTCAGTATCCTCTTTTTCCTCCCCCTCTTTGAAGACAGGTAAGGATTGTTCTTGATCCATTGGTTGATTGGTCAGAAGGTTTCCAGCGACCATGAGTAAGATCCCGATACAGCCAATTAAGACAACATAGTGCAAAGGTAATTTTCTCTTTTTTTGACTGTTACCAGAACTTTTTAGTAATGTACTCAGCCACTGACGATCCTTCTTTTCATCTTGATTCATACTGCTTATTCCCCTCCTTCCCACGCTAGCAAAATCATTTCTTTTGGGACTTCCCAATTGGCTGAAAGAAATTGATGGACAGCAGTAAGATCTTTGACCTCTTCGTCGCCTTCGGTTGGCAGCGGGGATGTCGCATCAATACTAACGACACTAACCGGAGTGACCGCCGTCTCATTGCTTGTTCCATCTTGAGGTTGGTTTTTATCACGTAAACCAACAATGACAACTTCAACATCCTCAGCAGTCGGTGTCTGATTGGCTGACTCCCTCATCTGCACATCCACTCGAGTGATTTCAAGTGCGAACTGATCTCCTAACTCCTCATCCACTTCACTTTCCAATTGGACAGCCATCTGTTCTGAAATATATGCACGAAGACCGAGCTCTAACCCACTTTTTTGTAAATTTATTTCATGTTCTATCGTTCTCTCTAATTGATCAGATTCTCTCGTTAAGGAAAAGAGCCATTCATCGACATCTTCTGTGAAGATTGATAACAAAGGCTGTAGGATCATCACGAGTAACAACAAACCAACGACCATTTTTACGTATCGTTGCATCACCGAATTTGGCAGCATCAGCTCTAGGATCGTTGCTAATAAAATTAATAGAATAATATTGGTGAGCCATTCTGTAATAAAACCCAATGCACATCCTCCTTCCTTAGCGAACCATAAAGGATAGGTTTCCAGCTGCAACCATGATCGTAATCGCTAAAAAGAACATCAAACACACTATGGCCAAGGCCGCAAAAACATAAATGACAGCTTTCCCAATAATTGATAAACATTCAATAATTGGGCCTCCTCCAAGCGGTTGCAAAATAGCTGCTGATAAATTAAAGATAATGGCTAATGATAATATTTTGATAGCAGGAAACGCGCATAGCATAAGCAAGATGACCAAGCCTGCCATTCCGACTGTGTTTTTTAATAAAACCGAGGCGCTCATCACAGTATCAGCGGCATCTGTAAACATCCGTCCAATGACTGGGACAAAGTTTCCTGCAATAAATTTCGCTGTCCGAACGGTAATTCCATCGGCTACGGCTGTCGCTGCACCTTGTACAGAAATAACGCCAAGAAAAATGGTAAGAAACACACCTAACGTTCCGACTGCAATCGTTCGCAGAAAATTGGCGAGTTTCGTCACTTTGTAATGATCGGTTAACGTACTTACAATCCCAAGAACAGCCGAGAGAAACAGTAATGGTAACACGATATATTGAATGAGTAATCCACTCGTATGAACCAAAAAAATAATTAGCGGATGAAACATCGCCGCTGATGTGATCGAGCCAACTGCTGCCATAATCGCTAGGAGGAGTGGCAAGAGCGCAATCATAAAATGAATCATGTTACTAACAGCATCTTGTGCGTAAGTAATCGCCACATGGAAGCTATTTAATGCAATGATCATTAGGACCATGTACGTAATGGCATACGCAACTTTACTAATGGCATGTTGTTCAAACGCATTTTGTAATGATTGCAAGATCATGCAGAAGATCGTCAACAAAATCAATGTTCCAAGCAACTTCCCATTAACAATTAACTCGTGCAGAAGAAAGCGGAGAAGGCCCACCCCCCATTCTTTAAATGAAAACTGCTTGTCTCCCCGAACAAATTCTAAGAAACTTCCCTTTTGACTTTCGGGCAAAAAACCTCCATATTCAGTAGAGATTTCTTCCCAGTAGCTCCTTACCTCGTCAAGTTGCAGGTTTTCAAGCTGTCTCTCAACAAAGTTGGCTCCGTCTTCACCCTCTGTTGTACTGGATTCTGCTTGGACATTTATAGGAATAAGAGACAAACAGATGATAAATATGAATCCGTACAATAAACGATTCAACAAACCTCCTCCTCCCTCATTACTCCATAATTATGTCGTTGGCAATAAAGCTAGGACCATTTCAATCACAGCTGTCAAAATAGGGATAGCCATAACTAATATAAGAATCTTTCCAGCGAGCTCTATTTTTGTTGATATCGCAGCTTGTCCCGCATCCTTTGCAATTTGTGCTCCAAATTCAGCAATGTAAGCAATACCAATAATTTTTAAGATGGTTTGCAAGTACATCATATTGATATTGGCACTTCTAGCAATTGATTCAAGCATCGTGATAATTTTTGTGATTTCGTCTACTAAAAAGACAAAGATCACGACTCCAACAAAGACCGTCAACAAGAAGGCGAACATTGGCTTTTGCTCTTTAACGACAAGGGCAAGGAAGGTTGCGATCAGTCCTAAGCCCACTATTTGAATAATATCAATCGCAACTCACCCCCTATCCTTGGAACAAAAAGACCGTTCTAATTTTTTGAAAAAGATCATCGATAATCGTCGCTACCATATAAAGAACGACTACAAATCCAATTAACGTGACCCAATGCGCCCAATCCTCTTTACCCATTTGCTTTAAGACTGTATGAATCATAGCTACTACAATACCTATTCCTGCGATTTGAAAAATCGTGTTCACATCATACACGATGTTCTCCTCCTCCTATACACCCATTACGATTACATGAGTAAGATAACGATTAGTAGTCCCGTTAAAAAACCTAAGCTCTTTACCATACGTTCATATCGATGTTGCCGATCTCTTGCTTCTAATTCTTCTCTTTCTAGATGAGCAAGCGTCATTTTTATCTGCTTTTGTTGCTGGTCACGATCATGTTGACCGAGTGTCGCACCAAATTGTCTCAAGATCTCTTGTTCTGCTTGTAAAAGGGAGGATAATGACCACATTTCAGCTATACTCTCTTCCCATGCTGTATAGGCTGTTTGCTCTCCATGCTTCAACTTATAAGCAAATGATTCAAACAAATAGCAAATGGGCTTTGGTGTTTGTTTAGCTAAATGAATAGAGGCCTCAGCAAGTGGTGTTAATCCGAATAAAATCTCCGCTTCTAATGATTGGATCGCGATTTTCAATTGTCTTAACTGACGTGGCCGCTCACTTAAACGTCTTGCAAGTTCAAACCCAACAGCTGTTGTGACAAGGATGATTACGATCGCACCGAATAGTTTCATTTCTGTTTCCCCATGTTGTATTCATTGATCCGTCGTACCTTTTTCACAACCCCAGGCTTAGTTGTTCGCGTTAACTCAACACATCGATCAAAGGCTCCAAATTGAAGCAACTCCTGCATCGCAGGTCTTTTGATCACATCTTCTAATGTATAACCGTGGGCACTCGTCATCACTTTAACCCCTGCATGGACCGCCTCTTGAATGGCTAAACAATCTTCCCTCCTTCCAATTTCATCCACAATCAAGACATCTGGACTCATTGAACGGATCATCATCATCATTCCTTCCGCTTTCGGGCATCCATCTAACACATCTATCCTTGCTCCTAATTGATGTTGTGGAACACCTTTTAAGCTCGCAGCAATTTCAGAGCGTTCATCGACAATTCCAACTTTCAGCGGTGCAATATTGCGTTGTTGTACCCCCTCACTAATTAGCCTTGCTAAATCTCGAAGTAACGTTGTTTTACCTGTTTGAGGAGGACCGATTAACAAGGTATTGAGCCATCTTCGGTCATATACATCGGATAAAATCTGATCAGCAACCCCTATTGCCTGTCTGGCGATACGAATATTGAAAGAGCTCACATCTCGAATCGTTTTTACATGGCCTTTTTCAAGAATGACTTTTCCTGCAAGTCCTACACGGTGTCCCCCTTGGATCGTAATAAATCCTTTTTTGAGCTCTTCCTCAAAGGCATAGAGGGAGTGTTGGCTTAGTTGACTAAGTAAAAATTGACCATCTTGTGGAGTGACGATGTACGATTCTTTATTTTTTTCTGGGTAGTATGGTCTTCCTGATGCGATCACTTCAAGTGGTCTTGCTACACGTATGCGTACTTCTTCAATATCTTTTCTAATCGTAACTGGCAGCTGCTGCAACAATGTTCGGATAGATTCTGGAACGACTGGTATGATGTGTTTTAACATTTCACTCCCCCCTCATTTCTTTAATCCTATTAAGATTAGACAAACGCCTGAGCCAATAAGGATTAGTTTCATTAGAGATATTCGATCTGATAAGCCTGTTAGGCCGATCATTATAGAAGAGATAAAAATTGTCGGTCCAATAATTGCTAACATCGCATTGATCGCGACTGCCTTTTCCACACTATTAAGCTTTAACATAAGTCCTGCTGCACTTAGTTCGATCAGACCTGAAAGTAATCGAAGTCCGACCATGGCTAGAAGCGCACCCTCTATCGTTAGAAACCATGTTTTCAACCTCTTCACCTCTGCACACTCGCTTTGTACAACCTTATGAGAAGATCCTTGTGTTCAGAACACAAAAAAGACGAGCACCCTGCTAAATGGATGCTCGTCTTACTCGATTCTTGTATTAAGCTCTTGATACGTATGATGCACTACGAGTATCAATAAGTAGGACATCGCCTTGATTAATGAAGAATGGGACTTGGACAGTTAAACCCGTCTCAAGCGTGGCAGGCTTCGTACCACCTGAAGTTGTATCCCCTTTAATTCCTGGTTCTGTTTCTGTCACTTCAAGTTCAACCGTATTCGGCACTTCTACTCCAAGCGTTTCACTTTGATACGTCATGATTTGAACGTCCATGTTCTCCTTTAAGAACTTTAGTTCATACTCAATTTGTTTTTCTGGTAATTCAATCTGTTCAAATGATTGATTGTCCATAAAGTTGTGCATGTCACCACTTGCATAGAGGTATTGCATGCGGCGGTTTTCAATATGTGCTTTTGCTACTTTTTCACCAGCACGGAATGTTTTTTCTTGAACAGCCCCTGTGCGAAGGTTGCGAAGCTTTGAGCGAACGAAAGCTGCCCCTTTACCTGGTTTTACGTGTTGGAAATCCATTACTTGCCAGATACCATTGTCTACTTCAATTGTTAACCCTGTTTTAAAATCATTTACTGAAATCATTGTTATTTTCCTCCATCTTTCCACCTTTATTTAGTGGGCAATCACAATCTTTACTATACCATAGCCTACAACAAGTTCCTTCTAGTTTTTATTCACCTAAAACCAATAGATCTTTTGTCGACTTGGTGAATGATTTATTACCTGTTTCGGTAATGAGCGTATCATCTTCAATGCGCGTGCCGCCTACCCCAGCTATATAAATACCCGGTTCTACCGTAACAATCATACCAGGTTTAAGCTCTGTGCTTGATTTAACAGAAAGAGATGGTCCTTCGTGCACTTCCATCCCAAGACCATGACCTGTAGAGTGGCCGAAATACTCACCGTAGCCCTGTTCTGTAATATAGTCTCTAGTGAGTGCATCTGCTTCTTTACCTGTCATACCTGGCTTGATCCCATTCATTCCTTTTAACTGGGCTTCGAGGACGGTATCATAAATTTTCTTTAGTTCATCGTTCACTTTGCCAACAGCCACCGTACGAGTAATATCTGAACAATATCCTTTATAGTACGCCCCGAAATCAAGCGTCACAAGTTCCCCTTTTTCAATGACTTTCTCACTAGCTACCCCGTGAGGCAAAGCAGAACGATAACCTGATGCTACGATAATATCAAAGGATGAACTTGCTGCCCCTTGCTTACGCATAAAGAATTCAAGTTCATTTGATACCTCAAGCTCTGTTAAACCTGGGCGAATAAACGATGTAATATGACTAAATGCCGCGTCTGCAATTTCAGCGGCTTCCGAAATTAACTGTATTTCATTAGCGTCTTTAATCATTCGAAGAGACTCGACTAATCCAGCTACAGGCACAAGCGTTGCTGACTCAATCGCTTTGTTGTAAATTTGGTGAAATTCGTATGTAAGATGGGCTTGTTCAAACCCTAATTCTTTAATGTTCATAGCCTCGACTTGCTTGGCTACTTCTTCGAAAATAGGTCCTGTATGTTGAACGATCTCAAATCCTTTAGCTTGTTCATGCGCTTGTTCCATATAACGGAAATCAGTGATAAAAACCGCTTTAGATTCTGAGATAATCGCTACTCCTGCCGTACCAGTAAAAGTTGTCATATACTGACGATTGTGGGCGCTTGTAATGAGAAGGCCATCTAAACCTTTCTTTTTTAACTCACTTCTTAATGCTTCAATACGATTCAAGTTAATCCTCTCCTTTTACGAGCGCGGTTAATGCAAGTGTGTATCCTGACAAACCAAGTCCAACAATCTGTCCCTTCGTCACAGCTGAGATCACAGAATGGTGACGAAAAGCTTCACGTTGATGAACATTAGAGATATGAACTTCTATCACCGGGGTTTCTACACTTGAAATGGCATCACGAATAGCATAGCTATAATGGGTGAACGCACCTGGATTAATAATAATACCAGACACTCCCTCTGCAGCGTCATGAATCCAATCAATGATCTCCCCTTCATGATTCGACTGATAGCATGTCACCTTAACATTCAACTCGGATGCTGATTGCTTTACCATATCTTCTAAATCAGCTAATGTTTGATCTCCATATACAGTTGGCTCCCGCTTCCCCAGTCGGTTTAAGTTTGGTCCATTAATCACAACATAATGTTTCATACGCTCCTCCTCACATCACTTAATTACCGCGTTCTTTTTTCACTAATAGTGTACCACCTCTATGGTAATATAGGAAGAAAATCGCATGAAAAGTAGATGTAATGAAGATCGAAATGAAGCGCTTTAATAGTTTACTCGTTATTGTTCTTTGTCTTCTTCAGTATGATTTTCATTTAAGTGATGATGCTGTTCTGCATACTCATAAGAAATTGAGTATCCTATGAATACCCCGTAAACAATATACAAACAAAGCGACGTTACAATGGTATTAGAATCTAAGTTTTGAACGCTTTTTAATCCTGGGAAGAATGGATTGAGCACATAAAAAACAATCCCCCACAAAATGAGTCCAAACCCTAAACCTGCCCAAACACTTAATACTTTTTGTAAAATCACTTTATAAAGAAACGCAACCCCAATAGATAAAATAGCGATCGCTAGAATCCCCCCCCACTGTCCCCAGTGAGTTGTCTTCCAATCCCCTAGAGCCCATGGCATCCATACAAGGGCCGGTCCGACTCGAATAAAATTAAAATAAAAAGCAAAATAACCAATCATTGACCAAATTAAACCACCAAATAGGCCAATTAACATCACCTTTACTGGATATGTCATTTGCTCATCTACATCATTTTGTTCTAATTGTTGACGTTGTGCCATCAAAAACACCTCCAGTAATAGTATGTCCTTGACTTTAAATGGTTCATGCAACAACAGCGCATTTTTTCGATTTTGTCGAATGGATAAGGGATAAATTGTGTAGAATGTAGTAATAAACTTAGTACCGATTTCATTAGAGGAATTTCGCTCAATCATGTAGAATATAAGGACATACTCCATTCATTGGTCACCTAGTTCTTTATAACAGGTTACACCATGAACATATAAACGATCCTATTAACTTCAAAGTCTATCTTACATTTACCTGGAGGTGAGCTCGTATGCAACGCACCATGCAGATGGTTGTTTTCGCCGTCATTGCTTTAGCCATTTTTGGGCTAGGTCATCAGATGATCTACAATCCAATTGGGTTGATTACTCGTGTTTTATTTATCGCTGGGTTTGTTGCGGTGATTTTCTTCTTATATCGACTTTATCTAGCCAAACGCTTTGGCACGAGTATAATACCTAAACGGCCTCAAGGCCCTAATCGGAGTCAGTTAAGGAAAGCGAAACGTACGAGTACAGTAAGGCAACAACAAGCACCTTCAAATCGTCCTGTTTTTCTTAAACCACAAACCAACCAAGCGAAAAAGAAACCAAATTCAAACAAATCGGCGATAAAAAGACGAACTGATCATAACTTCACTGTCATAGAAGGTAAAAAGAACAAGAAAAAGAATCGAGCTCATCTGTGAGCCCGATTCTCTTTTTTAATATCTCCAGCCTTTCAAAAAATCTTCTGTTTCTACCCTCCCAAGATCAATTAAGCTCTTTTTCTCTAAATCACTCATTTCAAAATCTTTTGCACTTACATCAATCACAGGGATAAACACGACATTTTTAGCATGATCAGCTTGAATATACTTTGTATCATGTGCTTTTGTCATCGTAGCAAACAATGCTTTGTACAAGGAAATGGCATTTTTTATTTCTTTTGGGGGTGTAGCTTGCATTGAAGGTGACAATTGAAACCCAATCACAGGTCTCCTCCATTTTTTTGCTTTCCCATCCATGAACAACCACATCGGAAAGTTACTTAAAACTCCTCCATCAACAACATACGATTTCGCTCCTCCTTGCTTCCGATCATATATTGTGACTGGTTCAAAAAAAAATGGGATGCTACAACTCATCCTTACAGCTCTAGCAACTGGAAACTTTTCCGGTATTTGTCCGTAACTCCCAAGGTCATCAGGTAAAACCATCATTCTACTTTTCGATATATCAGACGCAATAATTCTTAGAGAGTCTTTCGGCAGATCAGCAAATGTCTTAACTCTTTTTTTCTCAAGAACGACACGTAACCATTCTTCAAGCGCGTCCCCTTTATAAATACCTAATTTAAAATACATATGAACCCATTTAGCTGCCGGAAATGGGAGCCAGGACATTCGTTCATCTTTAAATGCTTCAATGTCTAATTCATTCAAAAGGGAGAATAACTCTTGGCTTGTATACCCTGCTTTAATAAGTGCAGCAACAATTGAACCTGCACTTGTTCCGGCCATTCTTGAAAACTCAAACCCCTTTTCTTCCATGACTTCAAGAGCACCAACGAAGGCATAAGCTTTTACTCCACCGCCTGCAAACACACCGTCTATTTTCATGAGCACCCCCTCCACTATAATATTTTATGAAGAGATGAGCTTGGTTCACTACACTATTCATGAGTTTCCATCTAAGGGCATAGCGTAAACAAAAATAAAACCACAGCAGACTGCTGTGGTTATTGTTCTTCTTCATTCTTCTTCTGTACATCTCGCAAGGAGCTAATTCTACCTTCATCTTCTTGGAAGTATTGAACAAGATCACCGATACGATCAATCGCATCCCAACTTAAGTGATGTTCAATCCCTTCAACATCTTGATAAATATGACCTTCTTCAACCCCGATTAGTTTCATGAAGTCTTCAAGTAGCTCATGGCGATAGACTAGTCTCTTGCCAACTTTTTTTCCTTTAGTAGTTAAGACTAATCCTCGATAACGCTCATAAATTAAATAATCACTTTTATCAAGCTTTTGGACCATCTTTGTTACAGAAGACGGATGTACCTCCAAAGCTTCCGCAATATCCGATACTCGAGCATACCCTTTATCTTCAATCAGTATATATATTCTCTCTAGATAATCTTCCATACTTGGTGTTGGCATAGGGTCCCCTCCAATTATTCAACAAACACGTAAGAGACGCGTTTGCCCACCGTCGCTTCGCACAATCTTCAACATTTCTATTTTACTACAGGTGGGGACCTGGTACAATGATCATTATGTTTAGACCATACATTCCTACATTACGTAAAGTATTCAATTTTTGATTCAGGGAAAAATTTTTCTATATAGGACTGAACCGTATCTTTTAATTGATTTGCCTCGTCATCTTTATACACGTACTTCCCTCTACCGTATCGTCCCCATTTGTACTTACGTTCTTCTTCATTCATTTCTAATTTCGATTTAGGGTATCGTTTCTCAATAACCCGTTTTGCGGTTTTTGTGAATCGATGTTGTATCATCTCAAACGTCAAATCTTTTTTCGCATAGGATGGTAAGGTCGCTTCTAATCGTTCGAATAGATCGAGATATCCTGCCTTCCAATCATCATGTAGAATAAGAGGTGCAACAATAAAGCCCAGTGGGTAATCAGCATTGGCAACTTTCCCAGCTGCTTCAATTCGTTCCAAAAAAGAAGATGTTCCTGGCTCGAAACTTTTAATGACGTGATCAGAGTTAACACTAAAACGAAAACGACTTCTTCCTTTATGCTCAGCATCTAAAAGATGATCAACATGATGATATTTTGTCACAAAGCGCAAGCGGCCTTTATCTGTTTGACCAATATGCTCAATCGTCCTTTTTAAAGAATGCGTCAGATGATCAATTCCAACGATATCTGATGTACATGCAGCTTCAAAACGAGTTTCCTCATCCCCTCGCTCTTCTATGTACTTATCTGCCGCATCAAAAATCTCTTCCAAGTTTACGTACGTACGAATATAGGGCTTATCTCCGAGAGTGGTTTGCAAATAGCAATAGTGACAATGCCCCATGCAACCTGTCGCTAGAGGAATCGCATATTCTGCAGATGGCTTAGACGTATCAAACTTCAATGTTTTTCTTACCCCAACTACAAGGGTAGACTTTGCATTACGGTATTTTTGCAAATCATTGTCCCCTGGAATGTTTCGAACTTGGTTATGGGATGTTGTTTCCCTTATCTCTACATCCATCTTCTCAAATTTTTCTTTCAGTTGCTTACCTAAAGGGTATTCTAATGCACCAGGTTCAATATAAACGAGCTGTGGTGAGAATGGTTTCATGCGCTCTCCTCCTTTTATGATTAGCGTGCGCAAAAAGAATGCTTTTAGTATGCATGTTTTTGGTAACAAAAAAAGGCGGGCATCTGCCCACCTTATCTTTTACAATCCACATTTTAATTGCGCACCACAACTCGTGCATGTATTACATCCACCAAGATCCTCAACCGTTCCTTTACGACAAACTGGGCATGTATTTCCTACCTCTGAACCGATTGTCACATTTGTTGAACGAATTTCAGAAACCGTATTAACTAATACAACCTTGCTTGGTTTTTTTGTTTCTTCGATTTTTTCTTCCTCATTGAATGTATTATCTTCTGCTTTTAAAGAGAGTACTTGTGCGTCACGACTACCATCAACATAGACCGTACCACCTTTTGCACCACCACGATACAAGCGCTCATACACCGCTTGAACTTGTTCTACCTTATAGCCCTTAGGTGCATTGACGGTTTTAGACAATGAACTATCTACCCATCGTTGAATGATGCATTGTACATCAGCATGGGCTTCAGGCGCTAATTCCATTGTTGAGATGAACCATTCAGGAAGCTCATCTGCTGACACTCCCGGGTTATCTTGAAGATACTCTTCTACAATTCCGGCTTTCACCTCAATGAACTTACCAAGACGGCCACTACGGAAGTAGCTAAATGAGAAATAAGGTTCAAGACCTGTTGATACACCAACCATCGTTCCAGTACTTCCCGTAGGAGCAACCGTTAATAAATGAGAGTTGCGAATTCCGTGGTCCAGTACGCCTTGGCGAATATCTTCAGGCATTTTCTTCATATAACCTGTGTTAATAAACGCTTGGCGAAGAGAGGTCGTTTCCTCGTCTGTTGTACCAACTAAGAACGGGAAGCTCCCTTTTTCTTTAGCAAGTTCTATGCTTGTACGATACGCAGTTGTCGCAATCGTCTCAAACACCTGATCCACAAGTTTATTGCCATGATCAGAACCATATACAGTCTCTGCGTAAATGAGTAAGTCATGTAATCCCATTACACCTAATCCAACACGTCGTTCCCCTTTTGCTTGCTTCGTGTTCTCTTCAAGGAAATAAGGAGTTGCATCGATGACATTATCTTGCATACGCACACCTACTTCTACGGTGCGTTTCAACTTATCAAAGTTTACGGACTTCGTTTCATTATCAGCCATTTCTGCTAAATTAATAGCTGCTAAGTTACAGACAGAGAAAGGCGCAAGAGGTTGCTCACCACATGGGTTGGTCGCTACTACCTTTTGTCCATAGGCTTTAGCATTAGTCATATCATTGGCATTATCGATAAAGAAGATCCCTGGCTCTGCACTGTATGTGGCACAAATGTTGATTAAGTTCCACAATTCTTTTGCACGAATGAGTCGATGCGTTCGAACCTCGTATCCCATCTCACTCCATTCACGTACATCGCCAACTTCATGCCATGTTTCATTGTATGTTTTCATATCGTCTGTTGAATAGTTTTCAACATCTGGGAAGCGGAGGGCATATTCTTCGTCATTCTCCACAGCCTCCATAAAGTCTTTTGTCAGAGTGATCGAAATATTAGCTCCTGTTAGAAACTCTGAATGATTGACAGTGTACGTCCCACCTATAGATAGCTTCTCTTCAGCATCTTTTATTACCTTTGGATCAAAGCCACCATGTCCGTCAATCATTTTAAAGTTAACGATTCCCTGGTACATCGACTCTTCTACTGGAGAAAGTGGCGTAAAGCTTAATTTATCTTTTATTAAACGACGAATTTGCTCGTCATTGGTTTGTTCTAGTAAGAATTGTAAAATACGTGGATTTTGCATCTTAGAAATAATAAACTCCAAAATATCTGGATGCCAATCAGCAAGCATAATCATTTGAGCACCACGTCTTGAACCGCCTTGTTCAACTAGATGAGTTAGCTTTGCGATATCATCTAACCATGAAACAGACCCAGACGATTTTCCGTTCACCCCGCGTGCTAGTGTGTTTCTCGGCCGGAGCGTCGAACCATTTGTTCCGACTCCGCCACCTCGACTCATAATTTCCATCACTTGCTTACGATGTTCGGAGATCCCTTCGCGTGAATCCTTTACAAACGGCATCACATAACAGTTAAAGTATGTAACATCGGTCTCTGCTCCTGCTCCGTATAACACTCGTCCTGCAGGTATAAAATTCATATGAACGAGCTCATCATAAAATTGCTCAAATGATTGTTGACGACGTTCTACTGTTTCTTCTACTGAAGCTAAACCCGTAGCATTACGCTTAGCAATTTGTTCGTAAAATAGTTCAAGCGGTTTTTCAATCGTATCGAGTGAACGACTAACGATTCCCGTTTCCGCTTCATCCCCTTCTAATACGCCGCGAAACTCTTCATCAACCAGTACTCTCGCTTTGTTCTCAGCATGGTCAAGCTCAGTCACATAGCCATATCCACGTGCAGGGAATTTCGGATCTGCTTTCACCGTAAGGACGACAAAGTCCCCCTCTTTCAACGTTTTCTTTTCTGTATCTTTAAACGTATAACGGTCAAGCATCACGAGCCTAGACACACCACTCTTTGTTATGTGCATGTCTTCGGTTATTGGATGAACTTGTGGGAAATGCGCAATGTCTTGATTTAGTCCCTCGACATTTACGCGCATCACGTTTGTCATCGTCATCGCCATTCACGTCTCCTCCTCGTTCTTACAAGGACAAGATACATCTTGTCCTAATAAAATTATCTCTGGCAATTCTAGCATACACAGAACAAACAATCAATATATTGAATCCATATAAATAAAATACACTATATATAGTATTTAGGATCATTTTTAAAGTATCTTGTCAAACATGAAACAGCTAAAAAAAACAAGTAAATATGAGTTTAACAGATATTCAATCAGGTTTCTCAGTTAATTTGAACCAATTTCACTCTTGCCAAAACCCCGACCTTCAAAGAAGCCTTCTCCTGTATTGGTTCGACACAGAGTTAAAAAATGATTGACAAATTTTTTTTATGATGTTCAGATAATGAAGACAATGGTTGAGTGCAACCGAAAAAATAGTTGGAGGGTTGACGATGGATTTTGTACTGCAACAAGAAAAGATTGTACGTCGTAATGAGGCATCTATCAACTTTAATGATCGAGGCTACCACTTTGGAGATGGGATTTATGAAGTCGTTCGTACATACAATGGAAAAGTTTTTGCCTTAACCGAGCATCTTGATCGTTTTTATGCTAGTGCAAAAAAACTAGATATCGACTTATCGATCACAAAAGAAACATTTACCGACCTCATTAAACAATTAATAGCTAAAAACGAACTACAAACAGGAATCGTCTACCTACAAGTGACAAGAGGCGTACAACCTCGTAACCATCTTTACAAAAGAGGAAACGAACCTGTACTCGTTGGATATACAGAAGAATTACCGAGAAAGAAGGATTTACTAAATGACGGTGTTGATCTATGGTTAACAGACGATATTCGCTGGCTACGTTGCGACATTAAGACCATCAACCTACTAGGAAATGTGATGGCCAAGCGCGAAGCTGCCGATCAACACTGTCATGAAGCGATCATGCATCGAGATGGCACAATGACAGAAGGGTCATCGTCGAATCTATTCTTAGTAAAAGATAAGACTTTGTACACACACCCTGCCACTAATCTAATCTTAAACGGGATTACTAGACAGCTTGTTATCGATTTGGCTGAGCAATCTGGATTAAAAGTAATTGAAGAAGCATTCCCTATTGAAGTCTTATCCATTGCTGATGAAGTATTTATTACAAGTACCACTATGGAAATTACACCTGTTCGCTCAATTAAAGGGCAAGTTGATGCGACACTTTCGATCGGCCCAATTACTAGACAACTTCAAGAAGCCTTTGCCTCCCTCCTACCATAAGAAATTCATTTAAAGAGCAAAAAGCACTGTCTCAATTATGAGACAGTGCTTTTTAATTATTTGCGATAATTCCATTCATCTTGCTCATATCTCTCTTGAGCAATTTTTTGTACTTCAGCTTCTTCTTTAGGTGTTAACGTATATGGTTCTAACTCGATGTTCAACCCTTTTTCAAACCCGTACCGAAAAGCTTCCTTGGCTTCTTCCATTGATAAAGCGGTCGCTCGTAGTGCATTGATGGCAACAGCCTTATTTTTAAAATTACGTTGCATCCTCTCCCGCACACGTTCACTCGGATACTTAAATAAATCAAAAAGTTTATCCTCATCAATATCTAGGATGATTGAACCATGCTGAAGAATGACTCCCTTTTGTCTTGTTTGTGCGCTTCCTGCTACTTTTCTCCCCTCCACAACTAGCTCATACCAAGAAGGAGCATCAAAACAAACCGCTGAGCGCGGATTTTTCAATGCGCTTTTTTCTTCTTCTGTCCGCGGAACAGCAAAATAGGCATCTAAGCCCACTTTCTTAAACCCTTCAAGTATCCCTTCTGAAATCACTCGATAGGCTTCTGTTACCGTATGCGGCATATCAGGATGCTCTTCTGAAACAATCACACTATATGTAAGTTCATCATCGTGCAATACACCTCGACCACCAGTTGGTCTCCTTACAAACCCTAATCCATACGCTTTCACTGCGTCCATATTCACTTCTTTTTCAACCTTTTGGAAATACCCAATCGACAAAGTTGCTGGGTTCCAACCATAAAAACGAATCGTCGGAGGAATTTTCCCTTTTGAATGCCAATCAAGTAACGCCTCATCTAAGGCCATATTATATGCTGCGGAACAATTACCTGAATCAATAAAACGCCAAGTTTCTTTCATTATGCATCGCTTCTTTCTACATAATCATCAAAGTTCCAACCTAGTGTAACAAAACGAACCACATGTGCCAAGTAGATTGCGACGATGAACGCTCATCTATTGTCTATAGATTTCATCTTACAATTGCTAAATTGAGTTGAGATGATTATAATTTAACTAGAATGATTGTTTAAGTAGAAGGAGTGTACGGAGATTTATGATGTATTTATGGTTAATACTTTTAGGACTCGTCATTTTTGCAGTGTTTAAGCGTTTCTATACTCCAAAATATTTAACGACCCTAACACAAGAAGATTTCATTAAAGGTTATCGCAAGGCACAACTAATTGACGTTCGTGAAACTCGTGAGTACGAAGGCGGCCACATTTTAGGCTCTCGTAATATTCCAATGTCACAACTACGTCAACGTCAAAACGAAGTACGCACAGATCAGCCTGTCTATCTTTATTGTCAGTCTGGTGCTAGAAGTAAGCAAGCTGCACAACTTCTAAAGAAAAAACGAGGCGTCGAAGATATCTATCACCTACAAGGTGGATTCAAGAAATGGACAGGCAAGATCAAAAAGAAAGCATGAACAAAAGAGGCTGAGTAGGTAACTCAGCCTCTTTCTTTATGCCTTCTGATAGCGCAAGATCGGTTTTCTTGCTGCGGTTGTTTCATCTAATCGGCTAATGACTGTGTGATGAGGTGCTTCTTGAACAATCTCAGGATTTTCTTCAACTTCTTTTGCAATCTGGATCATGGCATCACAGAACTCATCCAATGTTTCTTTTGACTCTGTTTCTGTCGGTTCAAACATCATGCATTCTTCGACATTCAGCGGGAAGTAGATCGTTGGTGGGTGATAGCCAAAGTCTAATAAACGCTTTGCCATATCAAGTGTACGAACCCCTAATTTCTTCTGCTTACGCCCTGAAATAACAAACTCATGTTTACAATGCTGCGTATATGGAAGATCAAAGTGAGGTTCAAGACGTCTCATCATATAATTTGCATTTAAAACAGCATATTCCGATACTTGACGTAAGCCGATAGGTCCCATCGTCCGAATATACGTATAGGCCCGGACATTAATTCCGTAGTTTCCATAGTAAGGTTTAACTCTTCCTATTGATTTTGGGCGATCATTATCAAACTGATACATGTCCCCTATCTTCACCAAAACCGGCTTTGGTAAATAAGGAATTAAATCCTTTTTCACGCCGACTGGACCAGAACCTGGACCACCGCCACCATGTGGACCTGTAAACGTTTTATGAAGATTTAAATGTACGACGTCAAAGCCCATATCACCAGGTCTTGCAATGCCTAAGATCGCATTAGAGTTAGCACCATCATAATAAAGTTTTCCACCTGCTTTATGAATGATGGAAGCCATCTCCTCGATGTATGTTTCAAACAATCCAAGTGTATTAGGGTTTGTTAACATAAGAGCCGCTGTATCAGAACCGACGACCTCTCGTAAATGTTCAAGGTCCACTAAGCCTTCTTCGTTTGTTCGTACGGTAACAGAGTCAAATCCCGCCACAGTAGCCGAAGCCGGGTTCGTGCCATGGGCTGAATCAGGAACAACCACTTTCGTTCTATTCGTATCTCCATTTGATTCATGAAACGCACGAATCATCATTAATCCTGTCCACTCGCCATGAGCCCCAGCTGCAGGCTGTAGCGTGACTTCATCCATCCCTGTAATTTCTGCGAGTGATGTTTGAAGCTCATACATCAGCTCAAGTGAACCTTGTACTTGCTCGTGGGGTTGATGAGGATGCACATACGCAAGCCCAGGAAAACGAGCCACATCTTCATTAATTTTAGGATTGTATTTCATCGTACACGAACCAAGTGGATAAAAGCCAGAATCTACACCGTGGTTACGTTTCGATAATGCTGTGTAATGACGCATTAATTGTAATTCAGAGACTTCTGGGAGTTCTGCTGAATTCTCTCTTATAAATTCACTTGGAAGTAAGTCCTCTAAAGGCTCTGTTGGGATATCAAGTTCTGGTAGACTATGGCCAATTCGACCTTCTTTACTTAATTCAAAAACGAGTGGCTGATCTTGGTTGTTCATACTAACGCCCCCAATTCTTTGGCAAACTGATCTATTTCTTCCTTCGTGCGCACTTCAGTCACAGCAACTAACATATGACCATCAAGTTCAGGGTAATTAACACTTAGATCATAACCACCAATAAACCCTTTTTCCAACAACAACTTGTTGATTTCACGTACAGGTTTTCCTACATTGATGATGAATTCATTAAAGGACGTACCTGATTCCTTCACATCTACCCCATTTTCCTTCAACATTCGTTTCGCATAGGCTGCTTTCTGCAGGTTTTGGTAAGCGACTTCTTTGATTCCTGACTTACCAAGTGCACTCATTGCAACAGCAGCTGCCAAAGCGTTTAATGCTTGGTTTGAGCAAATGTTTGACGTCGCTTTTTCACGGCGGATATGCTGCTCTCTCGCTTGCAATGTTAGAACAAAGCCACGTTGCCCATGTTCATCGGTCGTTTGACCAACTAAACGACCCGGTACTTTTCTCATTAATTTTTTCGTTGTCGCAAAGTAACCACAATGAGGACCTCCAAATTGAGGAGCAATTCCAAATGGTTGCGCATCCCCAACAACAATATCTGCCCCATATTCACCAGGTGATTTTAACAATCCTAGCGAAAGTGGGTTGCTTGAAACAACAAACATTGCTTTCTTGCTATGAGTAATTTTTTCGATCTCACCTAAGGACTCTAAGTTTCCAAAGAAGTTCGGATGTTGAACAATCACACACGAGGTGTCTTCATTGTAAGTTTCTTCAAGCTGAGAAAGATTTGTTACACCATCTGTCACATCGATTTCGATAACCTCGAGATTTTGCCCGAACGCATTTGTTTTTAACACTTCACGCGCCTCGGGATGAACGGCCTTTGAAACAAGAATCGTCTTCTTTTTCGTCTGACCTGCACTCATCATAGCTGCTTCTGCAAGCGCGGTTGGACCATCATACATAGAAGAGTTCGCTAGATCCATTCCCGTTAGCTCACTAATCATCGTTTGAAATTCAAATATGCCCTGCAATTCTCCTTGTGAAATTTCTGGCTGATACGGTGTATATGCTGTATAAAATTCAGAGCGCGAGATCACATGATCAACGATGGACGGAATGTAATGTTCATACACCCCCGCACCTAGAAACGACACTTTTTGCTTCAATGAAATATTTTTAGAAGCTAGTCCTTCAAAATAACGGATAAGCTCAGGCTCTTTCAATGCTTTAGGGATGTTTAATTCTCCCTTATATCGTATGCCCTCTGGAATATCTGAAAAGAGTTCTTCTATGCTTTTGACTCCAATGGTCTTAAGCATGTCTAATTGATCTTGTTCTGTCATTGGTAAGTAACGATTTGTCATAGCCACTAGATCCCCCTTATGCTTTCGGACGCTTGTAAAACGGTGTTTTCGTAACAACAGCCTTTAATTTCTTTTTTCGTACTTGAACAAATACTTCTGTTCCAAGCTCGGTATAGGTATTATCTATGACTGCCAATCCAACATTTTTCTTTAATGTAGGAGATTGTGTTCCTGTAGTGACAAACCCAATTGTTTGATCATCCATCAATACCTCATACCCAGTTCGAGGAATACCTTTATCAATCATTTCAATTCCAACAAGCTTTCTTGTCAAGCCATTTTCTTTTTGAGCAAGTAGCGCTTCTTTCCCAATAAAATCTGCCTCTTTATTTAATTTCACTGCAAAACCAATGCCTGCTTCAAGTGGTGTAATTTCATGCGTTAGTTCCTGGCCATACAATGGCAATTTCGCTTCGAAACGTAACGTATCACGGGCACCTAACCCACAAGGAACTAATCCATCACCCTGCCCAGCCTCTAATATCGCTTGCCATAATGTTGCCGCCTGATCTGACTCACAATAAATCTCAAACCCATCTTCACCTGTGTAACCGGTTCTTGACACAAGGCTCTTGATTCCTGCTAAGTCTACATCATCTTTAAACCGGAAAAAGCCAATCTCAGCTAAGTTCGCTTCTGTCAATTTTTGTAATATTCCCTCAGCTAACGGACCTTGGATTGCAAGTTGAGCCATGTCAAACGAAATATGTACGAGTTCTACTCCCTCAATAACATGCTCTTTTAACCACTCCACATCTTTTTCAATGTTAGATGCGTTGATTACAAGCAAATAGTCATCTTCTGCCTTTCGATAAACTAGTAAATCATCAACTGTCCCACCATCTTGATAGCACATGACTGTATATTGCGCTTGCTCATCGACAAGCTTACTGACATCATTCGTCATTACCTTTTGAAGGAAAGCTAGCGCATTGGGCCCTTTTACTTCAACTTCTCCCATATGAGAAACATCAAAAAGTCCAGCTCTTGTACGAACGGCCTCATGTTCCTCTTTGATACTGGAAAACTGAACAGGCAAATCCCATCCGCCAAAATCAATCGTCTTCGCTCCACTTTTTTCGTATTCATTAAACAAAGGTGTTCGTTTTAATGTCGACATCTTTATCCCCCTCTTTTTGTGAGAAACCCATTAACAACATCTTCTCCCAAACACAAAAAAGGACAGAGTTATACAGTTAGTTGTATAACTCTGTCCTTAAACCAGAAAGTTTCGTCCTTTAATCGAACTGTCTTCGTGGGTGGCTCTAAGTTAGAGCACTCTCCAGAGCTGCGTCCCATAAGAGTCTTTTTTGCCTGAGAGATTCGCAATTGTTGCTTGCTCCTTCGGCGCTGCGCAACCAACACGCAGTCTCTCCCCCTATAATCATCCGCGATTAGTTTATTTTCAAGGATCAACTTTTCATGTTTTTATGTAAATTGGTACATACTACTATTTAAACCAACAAAGAATACGAAAAGATACTGTATACTTGTCGATTGATGATGTCTCCTGACAGAATTCAACGAATTGTCCGACTCTTCTATTCATATCCTATCAAGATGATTTAGATTGCGCAATAGTTTCTTTTAGGAAAGGATGAACGGTGATGAATATCCCTATCCACTTTGACCATAATTGGAATGACTTATTTACTGAAAGATTAGAACAAGAAGGTCCGTTTTCAAATTGGGAACTAGTTAAACTAGCCTATGAAGCTGAACAACATCAGATTATACCTGACTTTGAAGGCTTAATAGCCCCAAACCACCTTCCACAACTTAAACCATTTCCTCATCAGATAGAAGTCGCCAATACCGTCATTGGACAAATGAACGGTAAAGCTATACTAGCTGATGAAGTAGGCCTCGGTAAAACCATTGAGGCTGGTCTCATATTAAAAGAATACATGATTCGTGGACTCGTAAAAAAAGCACTTATACTTGTTCCTGCATCACTTGTTTCTCAATGGGCAATCGAACTTAACAATAAATTTTTCATCCCCGCTGTTCCTCAACGTAAAACGTACGTATGGGATCAATATGATGTCGTTGTCGCTTCTATCGATACAGCCAAGCGTCAGCCACATCGAGACATTGTGATGAACCAATCCTATGACCTTATCATTATTGACGAAGCTCATAAGTTAAAGAACCCGAAGACAAAAAACTATGAGTTCATCCGACATTTAAAAAAGAAATTTTGTTTACTGTTAACAGCAACTCCTGTTCAAAATAAATTAGAAGAAATTTTTAACCTTGTGTCCCTTTTAAAACCTGGTCACTTAGGCGACATTTCTAGTTTTGAAAAAGAGTTTCGCTCAAATAAACGCTCTCCAAAAAATGACGAAAAATTAAGGGAGCTTGTTAGTAAAGTAATGGTACGGAATCGGCGAGAAGAAACAGGAATCACTTGGACAAAGCGCATTGTCGAAACAGTCCCTATTACGTTCAGTCCAAAAGAACGAGAATTTTATGAAGCCTTATCTTCTCTCAAAGCTGATTCAAGTCACTTTTCGCTGATCACTCTCCAGCGAGAGATTTGTAGTAGTCGAGAGGCGGCATTTATGACGTTAAAAAATATGGTGGAAAAAGCGCATAAGGAGGAACGAAGCTTTCCTGAAGCCGAAAAACTTTTGAATATGATTGGAGAAGTTGATGGCCATGCGAAGGCAGAAAAGGCATTAGAGATTGTTAAACAAATCAATGACAAAGTCATCATTTTTACTGAGTACCGGGCAACGCAACTTTACCTTCAATGGTACCTAAAGCAAAATGGCATATCCTCTGTTCCTTTTAGAGGTGGTTTCAAGCGAGGAAAGAAAGACTGGATGCGTCAATTGTTTGAATCTCATGCTGACGTTCTCATTGCCACAGAGGCCGGTGGAGAAGGAATTAACCTTCAATTTTGTAGTCATATAATTAATTTTGATTTACCATGGAACCCGATGCGAATTGAGCAACGCATTGGACGTATTCATCGTTTAGGGCAAAAAAATGATGTACGAATCTATAACTTCGCTGTTGAAGATACTGTCGAACAACATATTCTAAAATTACTTTATGAAAAGATTCACCTCTTCGAATCTGTCATTGGAGAATTAGATGAAATCTTAACTCGGATAGAGCTTCCATCGATCGAAGCACATGTGAAAGAAATACTTGTGCATTCAGAGTCTGATGGAGAGGTGAAAATTAAACTGGAACACTTAGCTGCGATTATGAATGAAGCAGCAGCAGAACGGCAGGAGATGGAGGAGGAGAGACTCGATGCAACAGCAACAGATTCATGATTTCCTTGAACGGTATTTCACAGGCAATGACAGTCCTATTATTGAAAATACAGCCACTCATCTCACCGTTCAGTTGTCGGTTGAACTTGATAAATTATTAATGAATCGACCGTTTTATTGGCATTATTTAGAAAAGACTGGTGGAACACCTCAGCCGATGCAAGTCACTTTTATTACAGATAAAGCAAACGCACCAAGTGACCTACGTGGAGAAGCCATTCATTATGGCTCTCCACGTTTGCATCAATTATTTTCTACAACTAGAACACTTGGTGGCTTTATTCGACTATATGAACACATATTATCACCAACAAATCAGTCCACTCCCCTGCAGCCCTGGCTAAGTATTAATGCGAAAGTGTCTTTTCAATGCGACCGTAAAAAGGATGTTTTATTGTCTCTTGGGTTGAATTTAATCCACGGACAAATTGTGCCTAGTTTCTATGAGTACATTCAAGATAAACAGCTTCGTTCATCAATACCTGATTATTGTTTTACCCTCACTCCACTCATTACTCCTAAAAGCGGCATGGTTCGCTTGCAGAAAATGATCAAAACGTACGCTGAAAATGAAAATCCCTCTTGGGCGCGTGATGCAATCCAAAGATGGGATGATGATTTAGCTTTATTAGAACAATTTTATGAAGAGCACGAGGAGAAACCTGAAAGTTACGAGCTTGAAAAAGCAGCCTTACGAGAACAATATGAGCCTAATATCCACGTCAAAATAGTGAACGGAGGTATCTTTTATTTACAACAACAAGTGTTCCACTAAAAAAAATGCCCTTATCATAAATGATAAGGGCATTTAAACGATTAGACAGTTGTACCTGCACCTGCAATAATGGAGAAAATCGTCATGACTGCGAACCATCCAAATACAGCCAATGATATTGCAGCAAAACCTACTCCAAAGAAATTCTTTCTACGCATTTCACCGACCATACCAAAAGCCGACAGAATTGCTACTAATAAAAAAGTAATTGCTAAGAACATACGGGTTCACCCTCCTTATGTAAAGAACTCAGTTCGTAGTTTGTACATCTTATTATAAACAAAAGTTTGCTCCACAACAAGAGGTGAATCAATCAAAGTGAAAGCCATTCCATCATTATCACATAGGCTCTGTTTTATAAGTTGTACGAACTCCCAAAATAAATGCTCTCATTATTATACTTCGTTCAAACTTTTAATACATCCTAAAATTAAGAGGACCTGTGAACATTTTTCATCGATTGCTCATCACTTGCGCTTTGAATCTTTACTTAGAAGCATGTAAGATAAGTGAGTATTGGTATATAAGAAAAACCTTGGAGGCGATAAAATGAATTGGACTCAAATTCCACTTGGTCCCTTACAAACAAATGCATATGTCCTTGTAAATGATAGCAAGGAAGCCGTCATTTTTGATCCAGGTGGGAATGGACCAGAACTTGTAAAGTGGCTAAATGAAGAGACGATCAAACCATTAGCTATCTTGTTAACCCACGCACACTTTGATCATATCGGTGCTGTTGATGATGTCCGCGAAGCATTTGCATGTCCTGTATACATTCATACTGAAGAGCAAAGCTGGCTCGGGGACCCTGATCAAAACGGATCCTCACGCTTTTTAGGTGATGCCGCCATTTCTGCTCAAAATGCAGACCATATCATTGAAAAAGAACAACCTCTCCTGATTGGCTCATTCACCTTTGATGTGTATCATACGCCGGGTCATTCACCAGGCAGTGTCTCTTACTACTCAAAAGAGATCGGAGTGGTTTTCTCAGGAGATGCTCTATTTAAACAAAGTATCGGTAGAACAGATCTTCCTGGGGGGAATCACGAGCAATTGCTAGCAAGTATTCATACGAAGTTGCTAGAGCTTCCAGAAGAAACCATTGTCGCTTCTGGTCACGGACCAACGACAACTATAGCTGAAGAAATGGATAGCAACCCTTTTCTATCAGGTTTTTAGAATCAAGATAAAAAACGTTACTCAACCGTTGAGTAACGTTTTTTTTGCGTATATGTAACGCTTATCTTAGTGACCACCGACGCCTGGTACTAATAAGAAAGTTGAATAGTAGGTAAAACCAACAAAGAAAACTGTCAAGTACGCACCGAAAATGTAAATATACACGCGCTCAGATAAGTTTAAATAACTTAACGCTAATAATGCACCTGTTTGTGCAAAGAATAGCAAAGCCATATTAACCATATCACCAACAAAGAACAAGACTGCGAAGATCCCTGTCCAGAACGCTAAAACACGAAACATGCGATCCATCTGCTTACTCCCTCCTTCTTTTTGCAATTACTTTCCATCTAATTGGAAGTCATAATGCTAGTTATCAAATTATAGAGTACAAACTTATTATATACGAGACAATCTTTGCTTGTAAATGCTTGATCGATGGCAAATCTGTGTCTCCTTATTTTTCACAGAGACAAATTAGCAAATTGGTATGAAAATAAGGGGAACGAGATCCGTTCACCGTTCACCCTTATTCTTAGTAGATCGCTTATCTAAAAATAATTTTATGGCTAGGGGAACGATCCCAAACGTCCGATACACCAAAGGTAGTTTATCGGCTTTACGCGCTTCTCGTTCAGCCTTTCGTGCCTCTTTCGGTTGATCTAATCGTAAGACGAGTTGTTGAGTCACAAACTTCACATAGTCATTTAAAGACATGGCCATCACCTCAATGGTTATTCATTTTAGTATGGCCGAAAAGATCTTTATCTAAGCAAATATGACTTTAATTCATCAACAATTTCTAAGATAGATTTTTCTGTTGTATCAATCGTCACCGTCGCTTCTTTGTATAATGGTAAGCGATTTTGATACATTGCTTTTATTTCGTTCATATCTTTATTCTTAAGCAAAGGTCTTGATTGATCATTCATTGTGCGACGGACAATCTCTTCTACCGCGCAATCTAGAAAAACGACACACCCTGAATTGTTCATCATTTCTCTATTTTTAGACCGAAGGATAATTCCTCCTCCTGTTGTTACGACGGCTTTTTTTTCTGCAAGCTCAGATAGCACTTTGGTCTCTAACGAACGAAAGTACTCCTCTCCGTATTTTTGAAACATATCTGATATCGCTAGCCCTTCACTTTGTTCAATCCATTGATCCGTGTCAATAACATGATACCCAATTGCTTTGGCTAAAGCAAGTCCAACGGTTGTTTTTCCAGATCCCATAAAGCCCGTTAAATAAATCCGTTCATTCACGCCTTGAAACCTCCCAGTATTCCTGAATGACATGTGCCTGTTCGTCATAAAAAAAATGAGCCTGACGACTTCTATCTATATCATTTAAACGAACAACACAACTCACTAACCATTCAGTGTTTTTTTTCTGTTCTACATTAAGTGTAACGCTGCCGTGGTCATATGGAAAGAAAAAGTGGGTCGGTTCAACCATCGTCTGTACTTCATTTAAAAAGTCCATTAAACCAATTTGCATGTAGGCATCAAGTTGGCTGATATAGCCTTGTTCCGTCACAAAGCGCTTTTCTGCGATATAGCTATTCATCTGAGCAGAAAGCGCTAGAACGAGCAAAGTACAAAGAATAAGGACAAGTGGATAAACGAACCCTCGTTCATTGTTCATTCGAACCTACCCCATACATTGGCATCATTCTAAAACTCCCTTCCGTTCCGTCTAGTAATAAGACAGCACAAGTTACTAAAACGTTTTCTTTATCGCAAGTAAAACGTTTCACCTGATAAAGAATAGGTACATACCCACTATTATTGGTATATCGTCTAATTTGATCACCTGCTACATAACTATAACGGATCTCTGTACCATCCCCTTTTGTCATGACAACATGTCCTTCATTAGCTACTACGGATGTTGATTCTGATACCTCGCTAGCTAATTGATTAAAAAAAATAGTCATAACCAATTTTGAATTCGTATTGTCGCCAAAGCTTTGTTGCACTATTTTAACCATGGTTGGCATCAGTAAAGTAAACATGACAACCATACACAATACAAACAGAGTCTCCATCAAAGTAAATCCGCCGTCATCTCTTAGCATACAGACACCTCTGATAAAAACGTGTATTCTCTCCATTAAATGAGATACACACCTCATACAGTCCTGTTACCGGATCGAGATGCTCCTGTTTTTCCATCCAAGAATCCACTGGAGTATTGACTTTAGCTGATCGTAAGTAGTCTTGAACAGACTGTTTCAATAAAGTATTTACTTCCTCTTCTTGTTTGATCGTTAATCGCTCATTGTAGATCGTTATGAAGGCAGGCAAAATCGCCAAGGAACACATAGATAACAGCGCTAAGGAGAGTATCACTTCCATTAAAGTGAATCCGTTATATTTTTCGATAATTCACTCGCCCCTTTCCGAGTGTAACTGTGTATCCATACTTATCGTCACCAACATACAAAAACATTGTTCCAGAATACCGAGGATTCCCATTTGACAAAAAGATGATGCTATTATTAGGGAGAGAGCTTGTTTCAAAATACATATTTTCTACAGGGAAAGGTCTAGTTACTAGGAGTTCACCTGCAAATGATTGCACGCGATACTCGTTAGTACTACTTTCAATGCGCAATCGCACTTGCGAACCACTAGATATTGCTAAGTGCTGTGCAAGTAAAACGTCCTGCAAAAATTGATCGGCAATTTGTTCGTGTGTATAATCTTTTACGTTAAATTGAAAAGAAATTAAAGGAAGAAGTAGAAGAATGGAGAGGATGGAGAGTGTTAGGAGTAATTCAAAAAGGGTATGTCCTGATTGTGAATGGGTCACAATTAAGAAGTCTCTTCCACTTTACCATTAGTAAGTTTGAGCACTTCTCCATTCGGACATGTAGAGGTTTCAATATAGTTTTCATCAAGCAATGGTTGAAGCGACTCTAGTTTCTTTCCATTTTCAATTTCGTAAGCGTGTACTTGGGTTTGGATCAACTTTACCGTTGCCTCACAACCTTTAGAACCAGCCACTTCATTGTTTTTCGTCATATTAGGAATCGCGATCAATAAGAGAATGGAGATAATCATTAACACAACAAGCATTTCTACTAAAGTAAAACCTTTTTCATGCTTTAAGAACTTTTTCATTTTTAATCACCTCGAGGTAGGTTTTTAACGCGGCGTGGGAGATACGGGGAACATTTTATCCTCCTTTCTTCTGTCATCGTTTGCTATAATTAGACATATATGATTAAATTCCTGCAACTTTTTTTTAGAAGGATGGTTTTTATGAAAAAAATCTTGTTATTACTGATTCGCTTCTATCAAAAGATCCTCTCTCCCTTAAAACCACCAACATGTCGATTTTATCCGACATGTTCTCACTACGGAATCGAAGCGATTCAACGTTTTGGCGCATTAAAAGGGACTTGGTTAACTATAAAACGTTTAAGTAAATGTCATCCCTTTCACAAAGGCGGCATTGATTTAGTTCCTGATAAAAAAGATCCAGCAAAAAAAAGCTAACGACTGATTTTACTGTCGTTAGCTTTTTTAATATGGCTCTGTATTTCCGCAAAAAAACCATCCAGTCATTCGACCAAATGGTTTGACAATGCGGGTGAAGGGACTCGAACCCCCACGTCGTAAGACACTAGATCCTAAGTCTAGCGCGTCTGCCAATTCCGCCACACCCGCGTATTTAAATGGTGAGCCATGAAGGATTCGAACCTTCGACCCTCTGATTAAAAGTCAGATGCTCTACCAACTGAGCTAATGGCTCGTAGTTTTTCAATGATGTTTAACCACGAAGGTTACGGACGATGCTTTGCTTTATCTTAACCTTTTTGTTCACTTTCCATTCAAGGAAAAGAACAAGATTCGTATTATGAAGCTAATGGTGACCCGTACGGGATTCGAACCCGTGATACCGCCGTGAAAGGGCGGTGTCTTAACCGCTTGACCAACGGGCCATTAAAATAAAAAAGTGGCGGAGAAGGAGGGATTTGAACCCTCGCGCCGCTTGCGCGACCTACACCCTTAGCAGGGGCGCCCCTTCAGCCACTTGGGTACTTCTCCATGGCTCCACAGGTAGGACTCGAACCTACGACCAATCGGTTAACAGCCGATTGCTCTACCACTGAGCTACTGTGGAATGGTGGGCCTGAGTGGACTCGAACCACCGACCTCACGCTTATCAGGCGTGCGCTCTAACCAGCTGAGCTACAGGCCCCTAGAAAATAAGAAAAAGCGGGTGATGAGAATCGAACTCACATCATCAGCTTGGAAGGCTGAGGTTTTACCACTAAACTACACCCGCATATAAATAATCTTGTTATATAGATAAGGAATGGTGCGCCCTGAGAGATTCGAACTCCCGACCTTTTGATTCGTAGTCAAACACTCTATCCAGCTGAGCTAAGGGCGCTAGTATAAGCGGAAGACGAGATTCGAACTCGCGACCCCCACCTTGGCAAGGTGGTGTTCTACCACTGAACTACTTCCGCAAAGAAATGGCTGGGCTAGCAGGATTCGAACCTACGCATGACGGAATCAAAATCCGTTGCCTTACCGCTTGGCGATAGCCCATTGCGTAAATTTTATATGGGGCGACTGATGGGAATTGAACCCACGAGTGCCGGAATCACAATCCGGTGCGTTAACCACTTCGCCACAATCGCCTCAATATAAATGGTGGAGGGGGACGGATTCGAACCGCCGAACCCGGAAGGAGCGGATTTACAGTCCGCCGCGTTTAGCCACTTCGCTACCCCTCCACTATATAATTTTAAATGGCGGTCCGGACGGGACTCGAACCCGCGACCTCCTGCGTGACAGGCAGGCATTCTAACCAACTGAACTACCGGACCATTATAATTGAATTAAATTGGTTGCGGGGGGAGGATTTGAACCTCCGACCTTCGGGTTATGAGCCCGACGAGCTACCGAACTGCTCCACCCCGCGACGTTGTAGATTAAAGGATGTTCTCTTTTTTTAGGAGTTAAATTATCCTTTAAAAATTCTCATAAGTTAGATGAAATGGAGGAGGAAGAGGGATTCGAACCCCCGCGCGGTTTGACCCGCCTGTCGGTTTTCAAGACCGATCCCTTCAGCCAGACTTGGGTATTCCTCCATCATTCAGTTGGTGGAGCCTAGCGGGATCGAACCGCTGACCTCCTGCGTGCAAGGCAGGCGCTCTCCCAGCTGAGCTAAGGCCCCAATTACTTAACTTAATATCGATTGTAGCCGTGTGTTTGTTGTGCACCAGCGACGTTTAATAATGTACCACGAAACCAAATAAAAAAACAAGCTTTTTTTAGAAAAATATGATCTTTCTCTAAAAAAAGCGTTAAAACAGTTACTACAATGCCTATTGGATCGTACTAATCATTTGAAACATCGGCAACATAATCGCTAAAAATAAAATAAAAATAAATCCACCGATAAATAAAAAAACAATTGGTTGCAAAAAATCCATGAATTTTTTTAATTTATCGTCCATTTCATTATAAATTAAATAACTAAAATTTTCTAGGTCAGAACCTAAATAGCCCGTCCTCTCTCCGTTCTCAATAACAAATGCCAACTCTTGTGTGAAATACTCCCTTTTACGAATTAATGTGTGCAAAGATACACCAAGTCGCAGCTCCGCTTTAAGTGAAACTGCTTCTTGCTGCATAAATGGTAAATGTTCCTGTTTTTCGAAAATGCTTAATGCTTGTTGAAGTGAAGTCCCCGTGAGTAATAGCCTTCCGAATTGTAATGAGAAGAAATATGTACACACTTGTTGTACCATCGTTGAGAGGAACGGAACCTTGAGATAAAATTGCATACGACGTTTAGGAGACCACTTCTTTTTAGATAAGATTAAATATCCGGCTAAAGCACCCAAACAAAAAAGAAAAAGAAAACCTACATATGGAACAGCTTTGAGAGATTGTAGAACAAAAGTTGTGAGGAGAGGTGGTTCACCACCAAGGGTGTCAAATAAAGTGGTGAAATGTGGTACGACAAACTGATGAAGGACGAGGAGAACAACAAAACAGATCCAAACTAACAGAATCGGATAACGAAGAAGTTTCTGTACTTGCTCCTTTGCTTCTTGGCGTTTTTTTAATAATTCACCAGCCTTAATAAATCCTTCACTAACTTGTCCATGAAACTGGTAAAAGTATAAAAATGCGACAATATCACTTGGAATGGGAAAAAGAGAAAATGCTCGGTGTATCTCTTGACCTTCTCTTAAAGCGATCTTCACCTGTTCAAGTGGTTGCTTCATAGAGTCTGGCACATGAATGAGCATAAAGGCTAATGCATCATCCATCTTATAACCTTGTTCTAGCAATACGCCTAACCGATGTAGCGTTTTAGCATAATTCATACGGTTGTTGTGATTGGTAAATAAACGAATCACCCTACCCACAACCTTTCTAACTCGTTCTCTTCGATGATTCCAAGTGCCCACGCTTTTCTTGCCTGGTGCTTTAAGTCATTCACCTCACGAATAGTCGTGCATTCAATCATTTGTTTAATTTGTTGATTGTATTCAAACGTATATAAAGCACTGCGCTGTTCTCGCGTGTCCTCCGCTTTTTTTTTCCGAACTAAACATTGACATATCACAGCCTTCAAGGCTTCTTTAACATCATTTTCCGATACACCAAAGTCCAGCAACCTTAAAATGGAAGCATAATTATTACTAGCATGAACGGTCGCAAAGACTAGATGCCCTGTGAGAGCTGCACGAACAGCTAACTTTGCTGTATTCGCATCCCGAATTTCGCCGACCATCATAATGTCAGGGTCATGTCTAAGCGCTGCTTTTAATCCCACTTCAAATGTAATACCTGCTTTTTGATTCGTCTCGATTTGAATAAATGAATCAATTGATTGTTCAATAGGATCTTCAATTGTGATGATTTTTTTTGATTCTTTAGAAAGGATTTCGTTTAGAATAGCGTAAAGAGTGGTTGTTTTTCCTGACCCTGTCGGACCAGAGATTAAACATAATCCGTGAGTAAAAGAAAGTAATTGCATAAGATGTCGTTGACTTGATAATAATACGGGGAGAGACATAAGTTGATGATTGACTGTTTGAGGAAGAATTCGAATAGCTAGACTTTCTTTGTTTCGAGTCGGTAACGTAGATAGGCGCAATGCATACTCTTTCTTATCAATTATTACATTCATGGAATAGCTTTGAGGAAGTCTTTTCTCACCTATATTCATTCCACTATTGTACTTTAGGTGACCCAGTAATCTTTCTCCAAGAATCGGTGGTATCTCTTGATGATTGGTCAACTTTCCATTAATACGAAACTGTATGAGCCAACGATGATCTGTTGGGACAAGGTGAATATCGGAAGCACCTTGCTTAATTGCCTCACAGACGACAGACGTACTTACATTTTCAACATCATACAAAAGGATCACCTCATGTAAATTTTATTGTACTATGTTTGATCATTTTTTCTATTCGACAAGATGATTTAAAAACCTTCAACTTTCTTGCATAAAATACATGGAGTTGGAAAACATATTAGTACAAAGCGATGGGCTATAGCCAAGTGGTAAGGCAACGGACTTTGACTCCGTGATGCGTTGGTTCAAATCCAGCTAGCCCAGTACCTATTAAAAGAGGACGTAAGCCATGGCTTACGTCCTCTTTTATTCATGTCTGTCCAACACTAGCATATGCATGAGAGAAACCCTTAAAAAACAGGTGATGCATATGAATATTTTTCATGAGTTTAAAGAATTTGCGGTGCGTGGAAATGTTATGGATATGAGTGTTGGTGTCATTATCGGTACAACCTTTGCCAAAATTGTTGAATCTCTTGTCGATGATGTCATTATGCCACCTTTTAGTGTGTTGTTTGGTCAAGTCGATTTCTCCAACCTGTATGTCAATCTGTCAGATCGTAAATTTGAAACGCTCACAGAGGCAGAACTAGCTGGAGTCCCTTTACTCCGATATGGTCTCTTCTTGAATCACTTTGTTCATTTTATGATCGTTGCTTTTATTCTCTTTTTATTCATTAGACAAATGAATCGGATCAGGAGGCCTTTAGAAGATCCACTGATTGACATGAAAACAAAACTTTGTCCATTTTGTTTTAGGTCGATTGTTTTTAAAGCAACTAGATGTCCGCATTGCACTTCAAAACTTGAAGATCCACAAAGAACTGATCCTCCGTCTATCCACACCCGTATGAAAAGGCGAGTAAAGTCATCTTGACTTAGCTCGCCTTTCGTTTGATTTTTTTGTGCGTATGAGTGTTTCAGCCGGCTGTTTTTGAATCCATCTAATGAATTTTTTCAATTCCTCATCATCCCTTAGCCTCGGAATGGTGTCTAATCGTATGGCAAGTTCTGAGTTCGTGTATAAGGCATGGATTTGTTTATGGCAGGCGATACAAAGGTCTGCTGTCTCATGATGAGCGCCTCCCTCTTCTTTTGGCAAAAGGTGATGAACTGTACGCTCTACACCTTCTCTTTCACAGAGTTCGCATGTTCCAACATTCTTCTTCACAACCCTCTCTCCCCCTTAGATGCATCACTACCTGCATCAAGCGCACCATAAACAACTTAAATACTTCCCTCTTCCTTCTCCTGTTTGTATCGAAGATAAGCTATAAATAAATAATTTATCCCAATCAGTCCCGCTATAAAAGGACCAAATAAAAATTGTTGTTCATTTACCCAACCATATCCTAAAAAGAAAATCGATAACAAAGTGACTATTAGTCCTGCCGCAACAAAAACAATCATCGTTTTTCCTCCTTCCAAATTTTCGCTATCTAAAAAAAGCATCCAATAACTGTAGTAAATCTGCTAGGATAGAAGGTAATTGAATTTCCGATGTGATCTACGTGAAGTTAGGAGGCTCACTTTTGAAAACAGCCTTATACAAACAAAAAATAATACAAATTCAGACGCTTGATCGAAGTGCATGGCAACAATTTCATAATGCTAGTATTCGACAAGAACTCACTTGTATGCATTGTGGAGAACCGCTTCGCTTCCATTTAGGCATAGAAGAAGCGCCAAGATTTATTCACCCACCTACCTCCCTTGATTGTAAAAAAGAGGTCACCGCTTACGAGGCAAGCGCAGTAAATAAAAGAATTAAGACATCCATTCAAGAAAGCAACACTCACGGATTCACGATGCCAACAAGGCGATCGATTTCCTCAAACGATGAACCTGAAAACGAAGGGTGGCGCGCTCCGGAGAATGTAAAAGCCATCCCTCCGTTTACACCAATCAAAAATGATAGTAATAGAACCTATGACGGATATCGTGCTGATTTATTTCAACAAGGTATTATATTAGATGATCAACAATGGGAAGCCGCTACAACGACCGAAGGGCCTCTACTTATTCTCGCAGGTGCAGGTAGTGGAAAAACCCGTGTATTAACGACTCGAGCTGCCTATATGCTGACTGAAAAAAACTACTCTCCAAAAGACATGATCTTGGTCACATTTACAGCAAAAGCTGCCAAAGAAATGAAGGAACGAATGACGATTTATCCTGGGATGAATAAACATTTGCTTCATCAACTTGTTGTTGGTACGTTTCACAGTATTTTTTATCGAATGCTCATGCACGACAACCCAGAGAAATGGCACAGTGATCATCTACTCAAATGGGATTGGCAACGAGATCAAATGCTCAAAGAAGCTGGGAGAGAAATTAATTTAGATGAGAAGGAATTTCCTTTTGATCAGGCATTGACTCAAATAAGTTGGTGGAAAAATCACCTTCTCGCTCCAAAAGATATTAAGCCTGAAGATGTATGGGAAGAACGCGCTGCATATTTGTACAAGCGATATGAAGAGATGAGACAACAGAAAAATTCATTTGATTTTGATGACATGCTCATTGGTTGCTACGATCTTCTAATTGATAACCAAGCACTTCTTAAGAGGTATCAAGAACGCTTTTCTTATGTATCCATTGACGAGTTCCAAGACATTAATAAAGTGCAAGTGGAACTTATGACCTTATTAACCGAGCCACATAAAAATCTTTGTGTGGTTGGAGATGACGATCAGTCGATCTATGCTTTCCGCGGAAGTGATCCTGATTACATTCTCTCATTCAAAAAAACATACCCTCATGCAAAAGTAGTGGTACTAGATCAAAACTATCGTTCCACTCATTCAATTGTGGCTGCTGCTAATAATGTAGTGACAACGAATAAAACACGTTTCAATAAACAGTTAGAAGCCCAATTTACATCTGAACAGGCACCTACTCTTTTCTACCCTTATGATGAAGAAGAAGAGGCAACAATGATTGTCAATGATATAAAGAAAAAGATTGAGCAAGGCGCTGATCCAGCTGATTTTGCTATTCTCTTTCGGACAAACGTCACAGCACGTGCCCTGTTTGAGAGAATGGTAACATCGAGTATCCCGTTCTCTATTGAAAATGATGGTGATTCCTTCTATCGACGGAAAACCGTGCGAAAAGTTCTTGCCTATTTAAAACTTAGTCAAAACCCTGACAACGGATTAGCCATGCAGGATTTAATCGGTGCCTTATTTTTAAAGCAGCAAGTTATTCAAGACTTAAAAGCTTTAACCATTACAGAGGATTGTACGTTTGTTGAAGCCTTAACCCATTTGAGTGGCCTTCAACCGTTTCAATTAAAAAAACTACAAAAATTGCCCGAGCAGTTTAAACAAATAAAATCAAAAAGCCCCGAGGGTGCAATCACTTATATTGAGCAAGAGATGGGTTTAAAAGATTACCTAAAAAAGCAAGGAAACGAGGGCAATAAATTAGATCGTGGCTCAGATGACGTTCGGGATTTGAAAGTTGCTGCTAGACAACATGATTCAATTGAAACGTTCCTAGACCACGCTGATCATATGATTGCCAAGCAAGAAGAAGCAAGAAAGCAGCCACCAACAAAAGATGCGGTTCAATTGATGACCATTCACCGCGCAAAAGGGTTAGAGTACAAGCATGTCTATATCCTCGGTGCTGTTGAAGGATCGCTTCCTCATGACTACTCATTAGAAGCTTGGCGTGAGGGCGATGATAAACCATTAGAAGAAGAACGTCGATTAATGTATGTAGCAATGACTAGAGCTCAAGTGAATCTCCTTATCTCCGTACCTACAATGAGACGAGGCAAACGTGCTCACCCGTCTAGGTTTGTACGTGAAGTGAACCGAATGGCAAGAGCCGTACAGAAGCAGAAAGTACCTACCTTATCTGGAGGGATACGATGAAGCATGAAGAAATGATCGAGCAGACAAAACAGTGGGTGAAAGAGCAATTATGGGGTGAAGGATCTGGTCATGATTGGTACCATATTGAACGCGTCACAAAAACAGCTTCAAAGCTTGCAGCAATTGAACATGCCGATCATTCAGTCGTGACTCTCGCCTCCCTTCTTCATGATTTAGCCGATGATAAGCTGGTTGAGGATGAAGCAGAAGGCCTTTTGAACATTCGCAAGTGGCTATTAAACCTTGACCTTGAAGTTGAGCACATTGATCATATCCAGCTGATCATCTCTACCATGTCATTTAAAGGTGGCAACAAAAAGCCAATGCAAACACTTGAGGGGCGAATTGTACAAGATGCAGACCGATTAGACGCGTTAGGCGCAATTGGTATTGCCCGTACCTTTGTTTACTCAGGTAACAAAAGCCGCCCGATGTATGATCCTACTCTCCCCGTTAGAGAGCTCATGACAGAAGAAGAATACCGCAACGGAGACTCCTCTGCCATCCATCACTTTCATGAAAAATTGTTGAAGTTAAAAGATTTAATGAATACGGAAGCTGGTAAGCAATTAGCTACTGAGCGTCATCAGTTTATGAAAACCTTTTTGAAGCAATTTGAAAGAGAATGGCATGGACACGTTTAATCACTAGCCCCTAACTACTGTTGGGGGCTTATTTTATAGTTCTATTTCATGATTCATAAACATCTACACCCTCGCATATGACTTCATATAAGATTAAAATGTCGGAGGTGTATCATAGAATGAACAGATCCACGCAAACCTATTCTGTCTCAAAACTTACTCCAGTCCAGTTGCAGCAACGACTAATATACACACAATCAGAACTCGCAAAATATAAACAACAGTTAGAACGGTATCAAAATGACTACCATTACAGCTTAATTGACCAACTCCACCTTGAAAAAAAAGAGCTCGAGGAACAAGTTCGCATGCAGCAATCTAAAGAAGAGGAACTCGACCAGTTGAAGCTTGAAGCAAATGAGCAAGCACATGAAGTGATTGAGCTCAAAGAAAAAATCACCCAGATGAAGATCGCTCATAAAGAGGATGTCGATCATCTTAAAAAGGAATTAGACGAATTAAAAAAGAGTCCACCGCCTGAACAAACCAACCCAACACCCCATCCAAAAGAACTCGCCTCTCAAGAAGTCCCACCCCATGTGCCACCAGAAAAAAGCTGGTTTCATCGTAGTCTCATGAACCAAAAATCATCAGATGAATAGGAAAAGCTGGATAAGTAACTTATCCAGCTTTTCCTTCTTTTTATCTTGCTTACGATTTATTCTTTCTTCCACAACAAATTTTAGATACCTTCTGAGCATCCTCTCTCACGGTTCTCTTTCCAAATGTTTCTTTCTTAATCGGCTGTTTTTTTGAGTTAAATGCTGATTGGCTTGTTGATAATTTCTTCACTTCTCTCACTCCTTCCTCCTAGTAGAGTATGAGAAAGAACTCTATATGCGATAGACCAATACCTACTTCCTACTTAAAACTTCCACATTTGCCCTTTTCCTACTCAATAACGGATAAACTTACACCAATTTTCTGTGCCGTCATACTATACAGTAGTCTGAAAACCTACTCACATCTTAAATCTAAGCTTGTGTGGAAGGTTAAATAAATAGGAGGTAAGAAAATGAGCCATAAAAAACACAATGTGTGTATTAATGCAAAGAAAGTGTTTGATTGGGTTATTCGCCCGGTTAGCCTAACAGAAACATTTACAAACTGTGAATTTTTTAACGGATTAACAGATATTTGTGAATCTGTTGAAGGTTGTTTTGACCCAGGCTTCAAAGTGAAATGTAAAGTGGATTGTGTCAAAGCAACAGATATTACAAAACCAGGCCCCCGTCAAAAAGTGGAAGTCCAAGTCAACGGAGAAGACGTAACATTATACAAAGTCAAAGTTCATGTATCAATTAAAGTGTTCGTGTTTATAAAAGAAGACAATTGTGATGAATACGAAAAATTAGGACCATTCGAATTATCATCAGTAGAAACATTCTATTTATGTGCACCAGATGGAACATTTGTATATCCTGCTATCCATGATGGAGAATGTGAAGCAGAGTTCTTCTGTGTAAATGGTACTCCAAATCTAACAATTAATGCTGATTTTTGTTTAGATGTTCAAGTAGCGGATTACGTAAAACTTGAAATTGAAGCTGCTTACTGCAAGCCACGTGATGAGTTCCCTATTTCGGAAATGATGGTTTGTCGTCCTGATAAAGAGCCAAAACAATGTCCACATGTTTTTCCCGGAAAGCACAAATGCTAAAAAACCCCAAGAAAAATCGAGCAGAGGCTAATCAGCTTATTTGCTCGATTTTTTCTTCTTTCTTAATACTTACATACATAAGTATAAAAAAACTGTACTTTCAAGGAGGACCTCGATGCAAAACTCACACTCTAGCAGCAAACACCCGCCGAGGAACATTCAGTACGAACAAAAAATTTTGCATTATCGTTCAGAAATTAAACGATTAGAGCAAAAAACAACAAAACAAGCCAAGCAATTAAAGGAACAAGTAGAAGCGATCGACTCACTTACAGCTAGAATCAATGACCAAGCACCAAAGCCCGTCCAAATCGCAACCGAGACAGTAGAATCACTGTTATGCTTTAGTTATTTCTCATACACCCTCATCGTTCCCGATCGATCGAATCGTGATGAGTCGATTACGATCATTGGAGATTTAATCATTGAAAATGAAGGAACAAATCCGCTAACGAACCCTATGATTTGTTTAGAATTTAACAAACCAACACTCGCAACGCTAACCGGAAAAATTCAGCGCTCTCCCTCTACCGAAACAGAACAGTATATAATTGAGGAAGATCGAGTAACAAACACCTGGAAGTTTGTTGAGGGATCATCTTATAAAGAGGCCCGTCAAACGGGAGTTTATTGGTTAAAGCCTATCCATACATCGATCATAGAACCTAGCCAATCTTTATTTTTCCCAAGCTTTGAGATACAGCTAAAACCAGATGATAACGCTTCCACATTCGAAGTCAGTGCCTATGTACTAAGCGATGAATTATCTAACGGGCAAAAAGCGTCTAATAAAATCCGTTGCAATCTGATCTAAATCATATGATAGCACCTTCATCCGGAACAGAATGGGTGCTATCCTTTTTCATTATTTATTTAGCTTTCTTACAACCGTTTCAATGATCGCTGCCACCCCAGCAATAGCTAAAACACAAACGACCGGTAGCGTCACAGATCCTAAATAAGTAATACCTACAAAAAGTATGAGCGAGGCCCATATTCCTGAACACCAATAACAACTCAGCATATCACCGATGAATTTACGAATTCCATTCCCGCGACCTGACACGTATTGGTACACATCGCCATTTTCATCTACTTCCTCTGTAACGTTCTGAAACGGCCTTCTCATAAATTCTGCAATTTCATCAAAAACCAGTAAATGTGTCAATCTAAACGTAGCTATTGATAACAATACAAATTCAAAAACCGACAAACTGATCAATTCCAAAGAAGTGTCCCCCTTCACTCACCCTCCTTTATATTCTTACGTAGGAATAGGTATTTCTGACATCATTATTACCTAAGACAAACACCCTTTTTACGAATGAACATAGGCTATCACATATACGATTTATCGTTCTCTTATCTTTGAAAGGAGTGTAAACATGTATTATTACGAATATGATCACGATTCCTATCACCGCCAACAACCATCAGTTCAATTCATTCCACCAACTGTTATTAGCCAGTATGTGAATCAGTGGATTACAACGGCAATTCCCGGTTACGGGCAAGTCGTCGCCTATGTTACAGACTTCAACCGCCGTACAGGTATGGTATCAATGTTTATTTATCAAGCACCTTATTACCAACCTCAATTCCTTCAAGTCTATAATGGCGATCTAGTAGGGATTGCACCTTATTACGGACCGATCCCTCCACGTCCGTCTCAGCCCGGTCCAGGTCCTACACCTAGACCCCCTAGACCCCCTCGTCCTCGTCCACCTTCCTTTCCTTGGTGGCTTTGGGGCATCGGTTCATATGGTGGATCAGGGTCTTACGGCTCCGTAGGTTCTGCAGGCCCTATTGTTTTAGGAGGTCAATTCTCTCAACAACGTTAAAAAACAAGCATCGCGTCATTGCGATGCTTGTTTTTTTAGTTATAGAGAAACAATATTGTACCCGCTATCTACATGAAGCAACTCACCCGTGATTCCACGTGACAAATCACTCATTAAGAATAACGCTGTGTCTCCCACTTCTTCTTGTGTAGTAGTGCGACGGAGAGGCGCACGCTCTTCAATTTCACGAAGTACATCATTGAAACCTTCAATTCCTTTCGCTGCTAATGTACGGATCGGGCCGGCCGAAATAGCATTCACTCGAATGTTCTCTTTACCTAAATCATTGGCCAAGTATTTTACACTAGCATCCAAACTTGCCTTAGCAACTCCCATTACATTGTAATTACGTATCACTCTTTCCCCACCAAGATAGGTTAACGTTATAATACTCCCACCTTCAGTAAGTAGTGGTCGAGCGGCTTTTGTGACTGCTGTTAATGAATAAGCACTAATGTTTTGCGCTAGTAAGAATCCATCACGAGTAGTATTTAAATACTCACCTGAGAGCTCTTCTTTATTTGCAAAAGCGATGCAATGAGCAATTCCATGGATCGTGCCAACTTCATTTTTGATTTCAGAGAACGTCTTATCAATTTCCTCATCATTAGTTACGTCACAAGGTAAAATCAAATGATCCTCACGCTCAAGTGTTTCCATCAAACTGCGAACATTGCGCTCAAGACGCTCCCCTGCATACGTAAAAATTAATCTAGCTCCAGCATTTGCTAATGATTGAGCAATTCCCCATGCGATACTGCGTTTATTCGCAACACCCATGACAACATATGTACGATCTTTCAGTGAAAGTTGAATCATGTTTTAGTCTCCTCCATTATAGGCAGTTATTAGTACCAAGTACTAATGATTATACCATACCTTCCCTTTCCTTGGTACCTTTCTCTTTCTCTTCCACATTTCTTACCGTTATCCCTTCTTTGTTTCTATATTACGCAAAGTGAAATCACAACTTTGGCAACGATAAATCACATTCTGATTAGACTGTGCAGTTAATAGATGTCGAATTCCCTTAGCTTGTTGGCACTTTGGACAAATAATGACTGGCTCCATATAGACCCCTCCTTTTCATTAAGTTGCCCAGATTAACCCACCTACTCAACTAGTACTTCTTAACTATTTTGCATAAATAAGTGATCGAATGTTTTGACAACTTTTTTTATCCAGATATAAACTAAACATGTACAAAATAAATACAAAGGTTATACATGTTGATCGAAAGAAAGGAGGTTTACTATTCTGGATGTCACTCAAGTCAATGGCCAAACAAAAATTATTAAACTTAGGAGATGAGAAAATGTTTAAAAAAGGATTATTACTTTCATTAGTTGGGGCATTAACATTATCATTTGGAGCGACGGGGTTAGCACATGATCATACAGATGATGATGCTAAGGTGCGTATCGTTCACGCTTCACCAGACGCACCCGCAGTCGATGTCGTGGTTAATGGAGATATTGTTGTAGAAGGTGCTGATTTTAAAGCAGCAACAGATTACTTACATCTACCACGTGGTAACTATGAAGTGGAAATTTTTGCGACAGGAACGACAGAAGACGGTGAACCTGTCCTTTCTTCTACATTATCAATAGAAAGTGGTGAAGCTTATACAGTGGCAGCGATTAACACTGTAGAACACTTAGAGCTTTCCGTTGTATCTGATGAACAAATGACGTCTGAAGGTCAAGCAAAAGTACGTGTCGGCCACTTCTCACCAGACGCACCGAATGTTGATGTAGCCATTACTGGTGGAGATGTTCTTTTTGCAGACGCACCATTTAAAGCAGTTACAGATTACTTAGAAACGGCCCCAGCGACACTTGATCTTGAGATCCGTGTAGCAGGTACAGAAGATGTCGTGCTAGAACTTCCTAACACTGAGTTACAAGCGAATATGTTGTACAGTGTTTTCGCTGTAGGTTTTGCTAATGGAGAGCCTGGTCTTGATGTCGTCGTCTTAAGTGACATGTCACATGATGCGATGCCTGCTGAGATGCCTGCTACTGGTATGGGTGGAACATCACAATCAACGAGTCTCCTCCCAGTGCTGTTACTTGGAATGACGGCAATTGGCTGTGCCGTCTTCTTCGTATCATTTCGTCGTAGACAAGAAGCGTAAAATTTCCCTTGCAATTATTTTGTTCTCACTTCTTCTAACGGGATGTTCGTCCGCTTCCTCTGATGTGGAAGATGAACAAGAACGTCAGCCTTTAGAAGAAACAGAGGCATCGATTGTGTCCACTACTGATGAACATGAGACAGAATCTATGATCACACCGACACACTCAATCGTCCCACTCAGACATGAGACAATTAATCCAACTCAAGTGATTATTCCAGCACTTGGTGTGGATGCGCCTATTACACCATCAGGTTTGAACGAGGATCGACAAATGGAAGTACCTGATGATCCGTTTGAGGTAGGTTGGTTTAGTCCTGGTACAAAACCAGGTGGTCAAGGAAGCGCCGTTCTTGCTGGGCATGTTGATAGCCGCACAGGTCCAGCAGTCTTCTTTGAATTAGATCAACTCGAACTAGATGATGTGATTGAAGTCATTGGGGAAAATGGCGAACAACTTACCTTCATTGTCACTAAAATGACTGTCTATCCTTATGACGACGCCCCTATTGATGAAATTTTTGGTTACACATCCGATCAACGATTAAACCTTATCACATGTACTGGTGAATTCGACCAAGTTGAGCGAACACATCGTGAGCGACTCGTTGTCACCGCTGATTTATTGCATCAATAAAGAAGAGTCAGAATGCCAATAAAGTGGCATCCTGACTCTTTTTTTGTCGCGCTTTACTTATTCTTCATATGATTTATTAGATAGCACAGTGCGAGGAACATCCGTCCCGCGTGCTCCACGCATATCGACTGGATCTTTCTCTTGCGGATAAATCATAATAAAACTTTCAGGCTTAGCAACCGCAAGTATTCTAGGAAGTTGTTCAAGTTGAGGATGCCATGACAGCGTTCCACGTCTAGCGCTTAAAACAGCGACGAGGTCATCTTTTCTTAACAATGGCATAAAAGTACGATGTAGCTCATTCCAAGAAGGTACACCTACAACTTGAGTTTGCACATCAGGTTTCATTTGCTCAAACATCTTTTCGTAACTTTGGGTGTTATCATGAATGACATACACCGTAAGAATGGCTCCAATCTGTCCCGCTAACCGCTTAGCAGTTCGGACAGATTCATACGCTGCCGACTTATGATCAAATCCAGAAGGAATAAGTACGACTAATCTTTTCGTCGTCGTTAATGGATGACCCAATTTTGCTACAAGAATCATTTGGTTCGTTCTCTCTAGAAGTTGATCAAGAACTCCTCCAAACATTCGTTGCGGTGTCGATAATTTGCCATTCCAACCAATGACAGCTGTAGTAATTCGAGATTCTTCCATTGCACGTATCATTCCATTAGTAATATTCGGATCGACTCGCGTAAGCATCTGCATTGACACTTCTGCCCCTGCAGCATAACTTACAGCTTTCTCCAACATCTTCTCTGCTTGCAAGATTTTCTCAGGTGTATCTTCTCTGCTTCCTCTTGCAACTGATAATGTGTACAGCGGCTCTGGTGAACTGCCGCGAATTAAAAAAGCGAGATCAAGCAAAGATTCCATCGTTTGCGGATTAGCAACAGGAACAAGCACTCGTTCAGGAGCTAATGAAGGTTCATACGGACTTTGTTCTTCTTTTAATGCAATTTTTCTTGCGTACGTTTCAACCATATAAGGGCCCACCATACAAGTCACGAGAATCATCACGATGACCGCATTCACCGTTGCCTGATCAAATAAGCCGAGCTCATATCCCACTAGTGTCGCCGCAAGTGTCGCAGCTGCCTGTGGAATGGACAAACCGAAGATTAGTTTAATCTCATCTGATGAATACTGATAAAGTTTTCCGGCGAACCATGCGGCGAGGAATTTTCCCATAATGACTAAAGAAACAACGACTGTAGCAATCAGCCACGCAGCTGGCTCTGATAAAAGCACACGAATATCCATCAACATTCCGACAGATAGTAAAAAGAACGGAATAAATATAGCATTTCCAACAAATTTAATTCGGTTCATTAATGTCCCTTGTTCAGCTATAAAACGATTCAATGCTAATCCTGCTAAGAACGCCCCGATGATTGGCTCAAGACCAGCAATGGTGGCAAAGTACGCTGAGACAAAAAGAACAGTCATAACAAAAATATACTCTAATGCCCCTTCACTACTTAACGAACGGAAGAAAAATTTTGCAGCAATCGGAACTAATATAAGAACAGCTGCAACATATAAGCCAAGCGATACGAGTAGAACAAACCAAAAGTTAGCCGTTAACTCTCCTTCGGTCGCCCCAGCTACGATAGCTAACACTAAAAGAGCGAGTGTATCGGTCATAATCGTCCCGCCGACTGTCGTAGTGACCGCTTTATTCTTTGAGATTCCTAAACGACTTGCTATAGGGTAAGCTAACAGTGTATGAGACCCTAACAATGATCCTAGTAAGATAGCAGCTGCTATTGGATAACCCATCACATAAACAACGAGCGTACCTAAAATAAAAGGGATTGAAAACGATAATGTCCCAAAGGTTAAACTTCTCGTTCGGTATTTTTTAAATCCATCTAAATCAATCTCAAGACCTGCAATAAAAATAATATATAACAGACCAACCGTTCCTAACAAAACAATTGTAGGATCACGATCAATTAGACCAAGCCCATTCGGACCAATGACGACTCCACTTAAAATTAAACCGATAATGCCAGGAACTCTAAGCCGAGCCATGATCAATGGAGCTATCAAAAAGATAACCATTGCGATGGCAAAAATGAGGACAGGGTTCGTCACAGGTTGTTCAAACAAAATAAAACACACCTTTAAATTCGTATTTATACATCCTTTCTCATATTAAAGAAACAACCAACATGCTGTCAATGTAGAACAACGTCGGTAAGCGCTTTAAATGAATAAGTAGAGTACGAAATCTGCACAAAATATCGAAAGACATGGATTCTAGATCTTATATCAATTAAATACCCTAGAGATCTCTCATGTTTATCCTTATCGCATAAGCTACTGATTATGCTAAAATATCGGTTATATGAAAACTGTCTACACTATAAAACGAGGTGTTTCATTTGAAGATTGATTGCATTGGTGATATTCATGGTTGTTATGAGGAACTTCTCACCCTCCTTCACAAGCTAGGATACAAAAAAGCTAAAACAGGGTATGTACATCCTGACCAACGAAAGTTAGCATTTGTTGGTGATTTAACAGATCGTGGCCCGCGATCTCTAGATGTGATCAAAATCGTCTCAGAACTTGTCAGCAACGGCCTAGCGTATTATGTGCCTGGAAATCATTGCGACAAGCTCTATCGCTATTTTCTTGGACGCAACGTTCAAGAGAAACACGGGCTTGAAACAACAGTCAGTGAGCTAAACGAATTAGCAAAAGGAGAGTTTGATAATATTCGAGCTCAATTTATGGGGCTCGTTGAACAATCTCCCCACTACCACATTCTTGATCACGGTCGTCTTGTTATTGCTCATGCAGGTATTCAAGCAAAAGACATCGGAGTACAAAACAAACGTGTGCAAACATTTGTTTTGTATGGAGATATTACCGGAGAAAAACATGCAGATGGTTCACCTGTAAGACGCGATTGGGCGCAACATTATGACGGTTCGGCTTTCGTCGTTTACGGTCACACTCCTGTAAGCGAAGCAAGATTCATCAATCACACGGTTAACATTGATACAGGCTGTGTTTTCGGTGGGACATTAACCGCACTAAGATACCCTGAACGCACGACAGTATCTGTCTCCTCTTCAATGCCGTTTGTTGAAGAAAAATTTAGAGAGTTTGATTAATATCCATTAGGGAGGTATTTCACATAATGAAACAAGTCTCATTTGTGCTGGTAATCATCGTATCCATTGCCATTCTTACAGCTTGTTCAAATCAAGCAGAACTATCGATCGACCTAAATGAAACCAGATTGATTGTTGATGAAGAACGAGATGTTCTGTCTATTTATGCGCGCTTTGTGAATGCTGGGTCTGTCTCATCTGAAGATCTTCATGCGGTCTTTCTCATTCATGACGAGGAACTCGCGGCTGATCTAAATGTAGAGAAGGAAATTCGCTTTACCGATCACGAAGGTCAGCCTGATACTTTTAACTTAGCTGGAGATGGCAGCTATTTTATCGCCGAAGCTTATGGTTATGAAGGAGAGCGACCAATTGATGAACTGGTAAATAGCGTTGAAGTTATTCTTTATAATACTTCCGATGAAGAACTAGCGAGGGCTATGGTGGAGCGCGTCGTTACAGAATAATAATAAAGCAAGAAGCAATGAGCGCTTTATAGGCCCATTGCTTCTTTTGCTTTTTCTAAGTCCTTAGGAAGAGCTGCGTTAAACGTATGAGTTTCTCCAGTAAATGGATGCGTTAATTCGAGTCTTTCGCAATGTAGCGCATGACGATGCAGTAGTTTCTTTGTGCCTCCGTACAACTCATCCCCTACGAGAGGGTGACCTAGGTGTGAGAAATGAACGCGGATTTGATGGGTTCGTCCCGTTTCTAATTCAATATCAACGACTGAAAAGGAAGAATTGCTCCTAGTCACTTCATAATGAGTGATCGCAGGTTTCCCCTCCCTTGTGACCATCCGTTCAATAATACTGGTTGGCTTCCTACCTATAGGGTCATCAATCGTTCCTCTAACTGGAGTGACCGCTCCCTCGACCAAAGCTTTATAAAACCGCTTCAAGTTGCCCACTTTCTGAGCTTTTGCCAATTGATCATGACTAAACCCGTGCTTAGCAATCACAAGCAGACCAGATGTTTCACGGTCTAGTCGATTTACAGCGTGAAATGTTGCTGGTATTTCGTGTTTCTCATAATAGCCGACAACTGCATTGGCAAGAGTGTTTGACGGATGCAGACACGACGGAATTGTCGGCATTCCTGCTGGCTTATTAATAACGAGCAAGTGTTGATCCTCAAAAACAATTTCTAATGGAATGATCTGAGCTAAAAGTGTCTCGCTCTTCACTTCTTTCGGTAAATGTATCTCAACAATATCACCTTTATGGATCAATGTTCGAACTGTCTTCTCTTGCTTGTTAACCCGTATCTGTCCACCTTTATACTTAATATCAGCCAAGGCCTTTTTAGATAATCCTTTGTGTTTTCGTAGAAACTCCCGGAGTAAGATATGATCTTGTTCTTGTGACACCTTCCACTCGATCTTTACGACCATGCTATCCACCGATAAAGGACTCCTTCACTCTTTTCCAGAAGGGGAATGGCCTGAAGCGAGCAAAGCGAATTTTCTCTTCTGCGACACGACATTGTATCGATTTCACACGTTTGTGATCAAGGGTGTAGTGATCGACTGTCACTTGCACATCAACATCATTCAACGGTTTCAACAAGCATGTGTGATGTTGTGGAAGAACAAGCGGTGAGCCCACCGTTCGATATACCCTGTTATTAATCGAAGCCATTTCAGCAATTTGAATCGATGAAAGCGATGGATGAAGAATCGCACCACCTAAAGCTTTGTTATAGGCTGTGCTGCCAGATGGCGTCGAAATACATAAACCATCTCCGCGAAACACTTCAAAAGTATCGCCCTTGATCTCGACGTTACTAACGAGTGACCCCTCTAAACTTTTCACCGTGCATTCATTTAAAGCCAAATGTCGTTCTGACTTACCCTCACCATGATGTCTGATCACTACTTCGAGAAGGGGATATTCCACAATTTGATAAGGAGTTTTAGCAATATGAATGACTAATTTCTCCACTTCATCTGGCACCCAATCGGCATAGAAACCAAGATGGCCTGTATGAATTCCAACAAAAGCTGTATCTTCTAAACGTTCACTATAATCATGAAAGGCTTGAAGCAGTGTTCCATCGCCACCGACCGTCACAACCATTTCAGGTGATTGTTCATCATGTACCAATCCAAAATCAAGCAAATAACGTTTTATCCGTTGTTGTAACGTGTTTGATAAATGATCCCCACGAGAAGTGACAGTAAATTTCATCCGACTATTCCCTCCTATCTTTATAACTTTCTTCCTTGTTCTTGGTTTTGGATGAAGATCTCCTGTGCATCCCTTACCTCATCTCGAATGATCGACATTTCTTCATCAAGTAGAAACGCCGCTTCCGCCGCACGAATAAGTCGCATCTTAATATCCTCAGGGATTTCACCACTATATTTATAATTTAACGAATGCTCAATCGTCGCCCAAAAGTTCATTGCTAAAGTCCGAATTTGAAGTTCCACTAAAATCTGCTTCTCTCCATCTATTGTCTGCACTGGATAGCGTAAAACTAAATGGTAGGATCGATAGCCACTCTTCTTCTTCTCAATAATATAGTCACGCTCTTCAATAATCTCAAAATCTCCACGTGTCCGAATTAGATGAATAACCGTTTCAATATCCTCAACAAATTGAGTCACAATGCGGACCCCAGCTAAATCCTGCATGTTTTCCTCTAATTCATTTAAAGGGATATTTTTGCGCTTGGCTTTATCAAGAATACTAGAGATTGGCTTTACACGACCTGTGACAAATTCAATCGGTGTATGATGTGAGGATCGTTGATACTGTTCTCTGATCCCTTTTAGCTTAATCTTTAATTCTTCTACAGCCTGCTTATAAGGCATTAAGAAGGTTCCCCAATCACTCATCCAATCACCATCCGTTCTTTACTCAACGTTCCTCTTGAACACTTCCTGCACATTTGCTTCAAGCTCTTCACCATAGTTACTATTGCCATCAATGTTCTCAAGTAAGAAATCTAGTTCTGTCCCTAAAGCCGTTAATTCAATTTGATGGTCAGTAGTTAACTCTGCATAGACAGGTATCTCACTCTCGTAGGCTTCCCTTAAATCTTGCCACGAGTCTTTGCCAAACGTTAAATAATAAAACTGGGTATCATCTTCTAATATGTAAATAAAAGCTAAGCCATCTGAATCAACAAGCATTCGTTCCCCTGCTTTAATCTGACTCACTGACTCTTGATTAAGTGCGTGTGAACAAGCAACAATATATTGTTGTGGTTCCTTTTTCATTTCCGTAACATTAATTTTTTGCATGATTTACCTCCAACTACCTTTCACATTTTACACGTTATTTCCACGTATTAGTTTACCATACTTTCGCCATGCTTTCTCGTCAAAAGACCGACCAACCTTCGCCAATCACAAACTAATAGTAATTGAGTCGTTTGGCAACGTATGAGATAATTAGTTGATCTAAGAAAAAGGACGTGAAAACCATGTCACAAGAAATTGAAATTGAAGTGAAATCACTTGTCAACGAGAAGGCATTCTATGATCTACTTAGCATGCTACAGCTCTCTATGGAAGATGCTTCCACTCAACGAAACCATTATTTTGAAACGCAACACTTTCACCTTAAGGAAAAAAAATCAGCTCTACGGATACGTGAGAAAAATAATACCTATACATTTACTCTAAAGCAACCTCATTCTGAAGGATTGCTTGAAACCCATCAAAAGCTTACAAAGTCAGAAGCAACAAAAGCAATAGAAACAGGGTACACTCCTCCTGGTGAGATTCACAATCAGCTCATAACGTTAAACATTGAACCAAGTGAACTAATGTTTCTTGGAACATTGACAACAAGAAGACTTGAGATCTCTTATGAAGACGGGCTTTTATGTTTTGATCACAGCACGTATTTAGACCAAGAGGATTATGAACTTGAGTTTGAAGGTCATAGCTTAAGTCATGCTTCAGATACAATAAAAAGCCTATTTTTACAAGCAAACGTTGAGATGATAACTACACCAAATAAAGTTCAAAGGTTTTTTAATCGCAAACAACAAATTAATCGTGACTAGTAAATCAAAAGTTTTGATTGTTAGAGTTCCCTACATTTGCTAAAGTTAAGGTAGAAAAAATTCGGAGGTACAATAATGGATTTAACGTTTTTAAACCCTGTTCACTCCATAACCAAGCCAACTATGCCTTATGCTAATCAAAACGAACAAGCAAGCTCGATAAAATCCATGTTCTCATCGCTTTTAAACAGTGAATTACAAGGAACAGAGTCTACTAGAGCACCTCAATATAGAAATAGTGGATTATTTTTCTCAGAATCACTTAGGGATCGCTATCTTGCGTTACAAACCATGAACGGTCTACCACAGCAAGTGCCAGGCACTTCAATACATCAAGCGGCATCTGGTACACCGCCGATCACTTCTCAATCAAACGCTAGCGCACGATTAGGTCAGGATGTTCCTTTTGCTTCACAGATTGAAACAGCCGCATCTAAATTTAATCTTGATCCAAAGCTAATCTACTCCGTGATGAAACATGAATCAAACTTTAATCCGAATGCGAGAAGTCATGCGGGAGCAACTGGATTAATGCAACTCATGCCTGCGACAGCTAGAATGCTAAAAGTTGATAATATGTTAGACCCACAACAAAATATTGAAGGTGGCGCCAAATATTTGCGACAAATGCTCGATAAATACAATGGAGATATCAAACTTGCCCTTGCCGCTTATAATGCGGGGCCTGGAAATGTTGACCGCTATAACGGCATTCCACCATTCAAGGAAACTCAAGCCTATGTTCCAAAAGTTTACAACACCTATGTAAATGCATAACAACGAAAAAAACCGACCGATGAATGGTCGGTTTTTTTCGTTGTTATGCAATATTTCAAATCAGATTATTTGCCCATATTGTCTTAGGTTGCTACAATATGAAGCATAAAGAGTCTAAATTCATTTCGATATACAAACAGAACTTTATATAAGGAGTGTAAAACATGTCAAACCAACAAAGTCCGTACGAGGCTCTCGGCGGTGAAGCCACCTTATCAAAATTGGTCGACACCTTTTACCGTTATGTGGCCGAGCACCCTGACTTAGCTCCTTTATTTCCTGATGACTTTACTGAAACAGCGAGAAAACAAAAACAATTCCTTACTCAATTTCTCGGTGGACCTTCAATTTATACAGAAGAACATGGACATCCTATGTTAAGAGCTCGTCATATGCCATTTGTTATTACAAACATTCAGGCTGACGCATGGTTATCCTGTATGAGTCAAGCGATGGATGACACAAACATAACCGGTAATTTACGTGCATATTTAATGGAACGGTTAAGAATGACTGCTTATCACATGGTAAATCATTAATGAAGTGAAACATTTTTTACAGAAAGGAGAATGACCATTGAACCCAAAAGAGAATAATTCATCTTGTGACAACGATCATGGAATTTGTGGTCTGGACCCTTTATACTCTAACCAACTCAAACGAAAACCACTTGAAATATATACATTTATTGATCCTCTATGTGCGGAATGCTGGGCGTTTGAGCCAATCTTCAAAAAGCTCCAAGTGGAATATGGTGCGTATTTTAAAAGTAGAATTTTAGTAGCGGGACGCCTACAGGCTTGGAATTTCTGTCAAGAAACTCAAAAAGGATTGGCACGCAAAAGTGAACTCGCAGCACTTTGGGAAAAGATCGCTAATAAAACAGGAATGTCTTGCGATGGAGATGTGTGGTATGAGCACGAGTGGGCTTCACCTTATAAAGCATCAATCTCGATTAAGGCCGCTGAACTACAGGGCCCACAAGCAGGTGCTCGTTATTTACGTAAACTCAGAGAATATTTGTTTCTCAATAAACAAAATATCACAGAAGATGAGATCATCTTAAATTGCGCAAAATCAGCACAATTGGATTTAGTAGAGTTTAAAAAAGACCTAGACTCTCCACTTGCAAAAAAAGCTTTGCAGTGTGATATTAATACGACAAATGAAATGGGCGTCGAAATGGTTCCGACCTTTGTTTTCTTTAATGACAAAGTAGAAGAAGAAGGAATTAGCATTACTGGATTATACCCTTACCGTGTCTACGTACAAATGATTGAAGAATTACTTGGTCATCCTCCTAAAAAGGCTGACCCTATTACGATTGAAGAGTTTTTAAAGAGGTATAAATTCGTGGCAACGATTGAAATTGCTGTTGTATTTGACCTTACCCAAGAAGAAGCGGATAAGAAGTTAAAACGATTAAAGCTACAACAAAAAGTCGAAGCCGTTCCAGTCAAATACGGTACGTTTTGGCGATACATTGAAGCATCATAAAATAAGTAAAAGAGCGCCTCCGGTAAGGAGACGCTCTTTTCATCCTCTATGGGGGAGAGAATGTGATTTGTTTCACATATATAGAATAGCAAAGTATTTGAGTGTTGACAATGTTAGTGAATCATCGTTCATCAGATCGTCATATGTCTAAAAACTTGTCTAAAACAAGATCAACGCTCATAAGCTTTAAGTAAAGAAAATTAGAAAGGACCGAGTGCTGTGAATAATTTGAAACGAATCATTGGTATCCTATTAATTGTAGTTACATTTTATGTGTATGTCCTCTCCCTTATGAATTTATTCCCAATTATACTCGCAGCGCCTCTTCTTTTTTTCGCAATTCTATTCACTATACGTCCTTCTATTCAAAAAAACCGCTTTAGAGGCTTTCGTTAATCAATTATAGAAAAACCCTGCGAGCATAAATATGATCGCAGGGTCTTTCACTTCTATTGTTCGTCTAACAAACGTTCCATTTCATTTAATGTCTCTTCAAATAAACTTAATGCTTGCTCAATTGGCTCTGCTGATGTCATATCTACACCTGCCGACTTTAACACTTCAATCGGATAATTAGAACTACCCGATTTCAAGAACTCGATGTAACGAGTGACCGCTTCTTCACCTTCAGTTAAGATTTGCTTAGAAAGCGCAGCCGCTGCACTATAACCTGTTGCATATTGAAACACATAGAAATTGTAATAGAAATGGGGAATTCGAGCCCACTCTAGTCCAATTTCTTCATCAACAACCATCTCTTCGCCGAAATATTTTTTGTTTAATTCATAATAGGTCTTCGTTAGTAGTTCAGGTGTTAACGCTTCACCATTAGCTGACAATTCGTGAATTTGTTGCTCAAACTCAGCAAACATTGTTTGACGGAAAACAGTCCCTCTAAACCCTTCTAAGAAATGGTTTAGTAGGTACAATTTTTCTTTAGGGTCTTCTGTATGTTTCACGAGATGGTCATGGAGTAGCGCTTCATTTACTGTGGATGCAACTTCTGCAACAAAGATCGTATAGTCGCCGTACACATATGGTTGATTAGCACGAGTGTAATAACTATGTAAACTATGACCGAATTCATGTGCCAGTGTAAACAAGTTATCGATATTATCTTGCCAGTTCATCAAGACATATGGCATTGTCCCGTAAGCACCAGATGAATAAGCCCCACTTCTCTTACCAACAGTTTCCTCTACATCAACCCAGCGCTTATCAAAGCCCTCAGCTACTAATTGAACATATTCCTTACCAAGAGGCTCTACTCCTTTTTGAACGAGTTCTTTCGCCTGGTCATACGTCACTTTCATTTTGCTATCAGCTACAAGAGGTGTATATAAATCATACATATGGAGCTCATCTACTCCTAATACTCGCTTGCGTAACTCTACATAGCGATGGAGAAGGTGAAGGTGCTCATTCACGGTTTCAACCAGTTGATCGTAAACAACTTCAGGAATATGATTCTGACTTAGCGCAGACTCCCTAGCCGAGCTATATTTACGAACATTCGCATAAAAAATATCTCGTTTTACTTGACCACTTAATGTCGAAGCAAAAGTATTTTTGTACTTCCCATACGTTTCATAAACGGCTTTAAAAGCAGCCTCTCTCACACTACGGTCACTACTTTCTAAGAAAGAGATGAAACGACCATGTGTGATTTCAACCTCTTCTCCGTCTTCATCTTTCACAGTAGGAAACGTTAAATCTGCATTGTTTAACATACCGAATGTCTGGCTCGATGTTTGGAGCGCCTCACTTGCTTGGGCTAGGAGTGCCTCTTCTGCCTCAGATAATACATGAGGACGTTCCTTCTTTAACTCATCAAACACCTGCTTGTAAAGTTGTAATCCTTCATGTTCATTGATGAAAGCCTCAATCATTCCCTCATCGAGCGTTAACAATTCCGGAGTCATATACGAAGAAGCTTGTGATACTTGCGCAGCTAGCCCCATTGCTCGATCATTCAAGCCTTGGTAGAAAGAGTTTGCGGTATCTTCATCATTACGCATATGAGCATACGTATACAGCTTCTCAAGTCGCTCATTCAGTTGATCTTGCTCTGTTAATGCCTTGAATAATGTCTCCGCTGACTCGCCAAGTTTCCCTTTATACGAAGTAATTTCTGGATATAGCGATTTGACAGCTTGAAATTCTTTCTCCCATTCTGCATCAGTACTAAAAATTGCTTCAAGGTCCCATGTGTCTTTTACAGGTACCTGATCTCGTGTTAAACGTTGTTTTGCCACTAAAAATCCCTCCACATCGATACTATCAAAATGATTAAGACTCTGTTTTGAATCCTTCACTAGATAGTATTCGACATATTCGGAGATTTCCCTTTGTTTCCTGTTAAACTTTCCGTACCAAACAGTGGTGCCCCGTACTTGTTAGTCAACTGAGCATCTCGCTTGATTGCCTCTTCTGTTGAGGTAGGAATCAATGGTTCCCTTAATCGATAATACATATCGGAAGACCCTGGTACCTTAGTTAAGAAACCGATACGTACTAAGAAATCTAAATAGCCTAGCACAGCTTCATGAATGGAAGGTGATTCATACATGGGCCTTAGTTTAAGCCAGCGATACAGTTGATTATTAGTAAAACAAGACAAGATGGAGGATATAGTAATTGGTTGATGGAGGGGCTTTGAGAGAAGGCAAGCAAAAAGAAAATAACTCTGCCATATATGAGGAGCTGTTTCAATGATTTCATAAGATTTTGTGGGCCAACCAGCCTCAATGGGGAAATGTGATGGAGGCACTCGATGATGATAGAGTAACTGTTGAAAATATCTTTCAGTAGGCGATGGATAGGGCTTTGGTCTGAAGTAGCGCCAATTCTTTTTCACATAAAGCCATTGGTCTTTTAAAGGGGAGTGGTCAGTGAAGTTATCAAGTAGGTCTGAGTACGTCAGTTGATCTGGTAAAGATTGATGTAATGAGGCTAACACTTTGTTAGAGGAGTACGGTGTGGTATGAAGAAGGGACATCCATTTCTTTTGTTCGGAACAGTAGTAATTAATTTGCGGAAACCTCTCTCGATTCAACGTGTTCATATACCATTCAAATGCTTTAATGGTATACGTATTCGAACCTAGACGCGTGAGACGGTTACCTCCTAAGATCCAAATGGGAATCATGCCTAATTGTTTGTACCCTCTCGTTCGTTTCTCAAGCTGTGGTAAATCGATTGGTGAACATTGATACTCAAGCGCATAGAGTTGATCTTGATCTTTAAACAATAGATCAGGACGTTGTCTAATTAATGGTAAGTAGACTTCAAGCGCTACTTTTAATCCTTGATTCTTTAACCATTCATACAATTGACGTTTTCCTTGCAAATGATATAAACTTTCATGCTCAGACTGAACGGTACACGTATGGTCTTTTTTATGAGCAAAATGCCACTGCTTTTTCATGCCTAGTTTAAGTTGCAGTTCTGCTTGACAGCATGGACAATAAAACGGTACATCTTGACGCATTTGTTTCAATTGGTCATATGTCCAATCGCCTGCCATCGAGAACAGAGAACCATCTTTTAATTTTGCTGTGAGCATCGAGCTAACACCTCCTAATTTCGCTATTATTCTACACCTTTCTCGCAAATCCCTCCCTAATCAGAAAAAAACTCTCTTCAAAAAAGAAGAGAGTTTTCGGTAACGTTATAATAATGGCGATAAAAGCCTTGACGTCGATTCAATCACCCGATGGAAGACTGGGCGGTTTTTAAATAAATCATAGTTAATTTGATTAGAGTGTTCAAGATCATAAACATAATCACTAACTAACGTTGTCACACTACTTGTTCTGTACAAATATGCATTGACTTCAAAATTTAAATGAAAACTTCTCATGTCCATATTAGATGTTCCGATCGATGCTATCTCATCATCGACAATAATAATCTTACTGTGCATGAATCCTCGATTATACTCATAAACCTTCACACCGGCTTCTAACAATTCAGGGAAATAAGATCTTGAAGCATGGAAAACAATTTTTTTATCAGGCCGGTTAGGAACGAGGATTCTTACATCAATTCCACTAAGTGCCGCGATCTTAAGGCCGCTTAATATATCATCATCAGGAATAAAGTACGGACTTGCAATCCAGATCGATTTTTTTGCCGAACTAATCATCGAAAAGAAGAGCTTTTTATTTACTTCCCACCTTGTGTCTGGACCACTCGCGATCATCTGCACCCCACCATCACCTTTAGTGGATGCTAGTGAAGGAGATAAGTACACTTGATTAAGAATCGTCTCTCCTGTCTGGTAGTGCCAGTCTTGTAAGAAAATAATTTGTAATGTGCGAACGGCTTCCCCTCTCACATATAGATGGGTATCTCTCCAATAACCAAAATATGAGTCTTTTCCTAAATATTCATCACCTACATTTAATCCTCCTACAAATCCCATGACTCCATCGATGACAATGATCTTGCGATGGTTACGGTAATTTATAGCATGAGTTAAAAAAGGTAATTTCACAGGAGAAAACGAAACCATTTCTACTCCAGCATGACGTAATTCTTTCACATAATCCTTTGAGAGTTGCCAACTTCCTACCCCGTCATATAAAAAGCGTACTTTCACACCATCTTTTGCTTTAGCAATTAAGATGTCTTTAATTTGATTCCCTAAACCATCATGACGGACGATGTAATACTCTAAATGAATATGATGTTCAGCCATTCGAAGGGCCTCAAGAATATGCGCATAAGTTTCCTTGCCATCTGTTAATACTTTCGTTTCACTTGAGAAAGAAATTGGGTTTTTCCCTAACTTATGAGCTAGACGAAATAAAAGTTGCTGATGTCCACCCATCTTGTTTATCTGTTCTTCATTTAGCTGACGTTGCCCCTCAATCTTATGAAACGTACGCTCATCTTCAATTGCTTTCTTTAGAAAACGCTTACTCTTTCGATGATTTTGACCAAACATCAAATAAAAGAAAAAGCCAACAACAGGAAATGCTGCAAGAACAAGAAGCCAAGTTAACGTTTTTGTCGGATGACGATTCTCAAAGAAAATCACAATCCCAATAAACACGACAGAAAGTGTAAACGTGACACTCAACGCCCCGACAAACCAACTTTGCAAAAAACCTCTCGCAAAATACAAGATGACTAAAATCACAGCAAAAAAAGCTAACACATTTAAACGATTTTTCATAGGAATCTCCTGCTAATGAATCAATAGCAGACATCTGCTACCATCCTTATTTTTACAACATTTATTCAGAAAGATAGCCGACTTCAAAATGAAATCGGCTGTAAGTCTTACTTTTTAGGAAAATGCTCTCTAAGTTGCTTGAGTGCATCCTCTGACATAATCACTTTTCCATACTCTTGCATACGGTAAATCGAAAGATCTGTTTCATAGCCGTACTCAAGCATTTGACTTAACATATCGTCTTGCTCATCTTCATTGTATTGTTCGTCATCAAATACAACATGTAGATAATAACGACCTTCGAAATGATATAGTACGTTTTCAATATCAGCAATAAAGAAGTTATGACTTAACGAAATAATATCTTCAAAATCATTAAATACCATCACAATCTCAAGCTGATCTGAATATTCAAGGTCATCTTCTTCATTTCCATGCCCTGTCATTAAGTCAACCATATTATCTCCTCGGCCGTCCTTATCTTGACTGACTGGGATCTCAAGCTTTACATTGCCGTCGGTCACTTGACCTCTAGTTACAACAATCTCTAACCCTTTATCTAATGCATGAACTTGAATCCATAAAGGACCATCTAATTCAAAATCATCTCGGTCACTTGCTTCATTCATCATTTCGAAGAAGAGCTCTTCGCCACGTTCACGATTGTACCAAATCTCGTCTCGGTCAAATCCCCGGTCCTCAATATCTTTATACGTTATAAAGAATTTAATTGTCGTCTCATTCACGCGTTCAATGTCCATGTTCGCTCTCCCTCCTATCGAACTTTACTACAACAGAATCTTATCACATCAGCTTGCCCTATTTCATACTACATCAACCAAGAAATACGATTAGGCAAAAACCATGTGTATGTTCTGTTCTCTATATTTTATGATAGATTCAATCAAAATGGAAATCTAAAAACCTATTTTTCTAAGATTTTTCTGGAAAAGGCTCTCTTCATTTATCTCTCTTTATTATAAGTTTTTATCATAATTCGAAGGTTAATCCAATATACGTGTTGTATAAGGTTTCTAAGACAAGCCATATTCCACTATGACTTCTCATTGTTACAGATCAGCTTATGTTATGTCAAGTAATAATATGAATAGTTTTTGACTAAAAAAGGATGATGTTGGATATGGAAACAGAGTGGATCATCTCATTACTAACAATTATCGGTGTAGACATTATCTTGGGAGGAGATAACGCCATTGTTGTCGCACTAGCATGTCGCAATTTATCCCCATCGATTCGTAATAAAGCAGTTGTATTAGGGATTGGCCTCGCCTTGGCGATAAGAATGTTTCTAACTGTAGTAGCTGTTGAGCTCTTAGAAATTCCATTTCTTCTAGGACTGGGCGGGGCTCTTCTCATCTACATCGCTTATACACTCCTTGCCTCTCATGATGATGGGGCAAACATAGACGGAGGAACAAATTTATGGACAGCCATAAAAGCCATCGTTATTGCTGATTTCGTCATGGGCTTTGACAATGTCATCGCCGTAGCTGGAGCTGCCCATGGTGATACAACACTTGTTATGATTGGGTTAATCTTTTCTGTTCCTATTATTATTTTTGGCAGTAAAATCATCCTATCTGCATTTGATCGCTTTCCAGTGATTGTCTATATTGGAGCGGGTATCCTTGCCTTTACTGCTACACGCATGATTAAGCATGAAGAAATGCTTGCTCCGTTGTTTATTCACCATCCTACATTTTCATTATGGTTTCAGATTCTAGTTATGGTCTCAGTTATGCTCATCGGATGGCTTGTAAACCGTAGAAGGATTACACTACGGGCAGAAAACAATAAAACCTTCTAGTCGCAAGCGACCAGAAGGTTTCTTAAATTAATTAACGAGACGCTTAGCTTCTTCAAGGTAGAACGAACGAACTTTACGAGGTAAAAACCTACGAATCTCTGCTTCGTTGTAACCAACTTGCAGACGTTTCTCATCAAAGATGATTGGGCGACGAAGTAAGCCAGGGTTTTCGCTAATGATTTTAAATAAAGTTTGTAGTGGTAGAGATTCAAGTTCCACATCTAACTCTTGGAACACCTTTGATCGAGTTGAGATAATTTCATCTGTACCATCTTCAGTCATACGTACAACTTCTTTAACTTCTTCCACTGATAAAGGGGACGAGAAAATATTGCGTTCTTGGAAAGGAATGTTATTTTCCTCTAACCACGCTTTTGCTTTTCGACATGAGGTACAACTTGGTGAAGTTAATAAAGTAACCATCTTGGGGACCTCTCCTTCCAGAATTGAGATCTATTGATGAAGATTATTGTTTGTTTTGTGTATAATTTATTATACTTTATTGGATTGAATTTGTATAGGTAAAGTAAAATTTATTATACAAAACTTAAACAAGAACTTGTACAATCGATTCGCTAGTTGTCTTTACCCATTATTTTTAACCTGTAAACATAATAGGTTTTTTAAACATTTTTTGTTTACTTAGTCTATTATACGATGTTTTCGTGATCTTAGTTTCACTTGTCACAAAATATACACAATTGAAATGTCAGAAAAGGGATCGCTTTCACGATTAAAAAAAGCACCACATAAATTATGCAGCACTCCTAATCGACACCTTAAAGTGTCTAATTACTTATTTGAATGCGTCAACGGTTTTCTACCCGTCGCACCCTTCCAACCTTTTAATTTTCCCTTAAAAAAGTCTTTCACCAAATCACGTTTACGTTTTCTTAGCTTATTCTTCTTTGAACCTTTCATTGTAAACACCATCCTTTACTTGGCGTTTAGGTTCACTCACACAGTTTCTTGACCTTTGTCTTCTACTTGCTTATAAGTGAGAACTTTGTCTACGTCTTCATACGATGAGCCATACAACTCTTTATCCTTGTACGCATGGATATTTTTATACGTGTGTTTCATTTTTTCGTAAATGCTGTGCTCTGACTCATCAGTAGGTGACCAAAATAAGATTTCAAGTTCGTTCACTTCGTTCGTTGCTAGTGATCGACGACGGTAGCCAATTGACTGAGCGTGTGTGAACCCTTCACGAGTGTAAAAACGTTGACGCTTTTCTGTGTCTGTTTCTTCATAATCAATCGGTTCTACTTCTAGAATAATCGGTTTGTTTTTCGCTTTTAATTTGTTAATGAGCTTCTTACCTAGACCTTGGCCGCGGGCATCTTTAGAGACAAACAAATAGTCCACAAACGAAAAATCGTCTGTCTCTACAAACATCATAACATGATGAGGACCTTCATCCTTATGGTAAATATCTGCTTTTTCTTTTAATAGTAGCTCCATATGTTCCTTTGATTTCATTTCTTCTACTGGGAAATATTTATTTAATTTTTCATACCAATTCATTGTCATGGCCTCCGTATATTGTTCTATCTATATTATATTCCTCTTTTTCAGATGCTTAAACACGCACATTGCGGCTCTATGATTAGAATGACCCCTCATGGTAAAGTTATCCGTCATCATGGATTATTTCCATACAATCTTGTCATTATCCTCCTAGATCCTCTTGATCTCAACAAAAAAAGCACCCGAGTTGGGTGCTTTTTGTTTTATTTAAGGTTTGTAGTTAACGTCAGGCGTGTAGCGGTTCGATGCATTCCATAGGAGAAATTCATCAATCCCTTCTTCATTTAATGCGCGAATTTGAGCTTCAACTTCCTTTTTACCATACACCATATAATTCCCTGAACCTAAATAACTAGCTGTGAAATCTTGTATCCACGGTCTTGATACAGGGGGATTATCTAAAGCATCTAATACTTGATTTTCAACCTTAGCATATTCCTTTGTTAACTCATATGGGTATAGATCTGGTTTGTCTATACCAAAATAAGGTGTCCAATGACTAGGATAAATCATCGATGAAATGACATCAACATTTTCAGAAATCATCGAGAAGTTCTGACCAATACCCGGTGCTTCAGAGATTGTTGCTGCATATCCAAAAATATCAACAGACACATCCACGTCATACGGAGCAAGGCGCTCTCTTGAGTAAGCCACAAAGTCCGTCACAGCTTGTACACGTTTTTGAACGTTGTCCCCGTCTCCACCTTCATACTCACCTACTGAATACTCTAATTGATCGTCACGACGTTCAAACCCTTCAGGGAATCTCACGTAATCAAATTGGATCTCTTTAAAGCCCATCTGAGCTGCTTTTTCTGCTATTTCGATATTGTAGTCCCATACTTCTTTTAAGAATGGATTTACGAAGGCTTCACCCCGTCTGTTTTTCCACACTTCTCCATTTTCTGTAAACGATAAATCTGGTCTCATTTCTGCAAGTACTGAATCCTTAAACACCACGACTCGAGCGATAGGATAAATATCATTCTCTTCTAATGTCTTCATCATTTCCTCAGGCTGACTAATAAAGTTTTTCGAGATATCATAAAATGGCGAATCTTCATCAGGACGATAGGTTAAATAACCATGATCTTCTTTAACATCGATGACCATTGCATTTAAGTCCGTCGTATCAAGGAGCTCAAGCAACGAACTAAATCGCTCTCCTCCTGCTGAATTTCCAGTCACATAAATTCCACGAACCCCGTCCTCTGGATATGTAAACGTATAGCCGGAATCATATACGAAACGCGACATATTCTCTGGAAGAGTGAAAGCCGTTCGCTCAACAACTTTCTGTGCATGGTCCCTTGCAGTGACTTGTGACGTTTCCTCTGCATGACCTTCAATCGGATTAAAATTGATGTAACCTATTCCTAGTATAATAACCATTATGATCTTTAATTTCATCTTCACCAATCCCACAGCCCTTCTTTTTCTATACCTATGTACTAATCTTCATCTTTTGCATCCCAATCCTCAGGGATCGGTTCAAGAAGCTCAGCTGAAATTTGCTTACGTTTTAATTCAAGCTGTTCTCTATGCCAATGAAATTGTTCCTTATTTAAAAAATAGCATTCGCCATCATAAACAGCTTTCAAATTCCCACACCTGATCTGTTCCTCAATGTAACGGGGACTTACGCCAAGATACTCTGCTAACTCAGCTATATCAACATACATGTCCAACCCTCCTTCAGAAAGTATAACGTCTTCTTGCTCCCTCGTCATCAATAACCCAAAAACATGTATGGTTTTCTTACTTTTAGTTTATAGCTTCAAAAAAAGTCGAACGACTAGAAGCCATTCGACTGTATCCTATAGTGGTAAAATAAACAAAAGAACGAGGAAGAAGTGCATGACACTTCCTGCTAAAACAAATAAATGCCAAACAGCATGGTGAAACTTAAACCCTCTCCAAACATAAAAGATCGTTCCAAGTGTATAGCACAATCCTCCACCCACTAAGAAAGCAAGACCCATATAAGAGAGATTTTCCATGATTGGCCCGATCGCAAAAATAGCCAACCACCCCATCGCTACATAAAACAATGTAGACAAAAACATAAATCTCTTAACAAAAAATGCTTTGAAAACAATCCCTATTGCTGCAAGTCCCCAAACAATTCCAAATAGAGCCCAGCCTCTAGAACCCTCGACAACAATAAATAAAATGGGTGTATAAGACCCAGCAATAAAGAGATAAATCGATGAATGGTCCAAGATCTCAAAAACATTTTTCGCTTTTCCCTTTGGTAGGGCATGAAGCATAGTGGACGAGAAATATAATAGAAGCATTGTTACCCCAAAAATTGTAAAGCTAACGACATGCCATGCATTTCCATATAAACTTGAATAAACAATTAACAACACGAGACCAACAATACTTAATAAAATTCCAATCCCATGAGTAATCGCATTTGCTATTTCTTCGCCTTTAGTAAATGTGTGCGTTGTTGCCATACGACACTCCCTTTTCATTTATTATCTATTGATTATAACAAAAAAATACCATTAAGAATATTACAGATGCTTAACTTTTCCATTGCATCCAACGAGATTGCTCTATATAATAGTAAAAATACTTTTTTATCATGTCAGATTTAATTAATTAGGAGGGAGAGCCATTATGAGGCACGTTACATTAGTTCAGATTTTTGACCACCCAGTAACTCAAAAATTCGTAAAACGTTCCGGTATGGCCCATGCGATTGCTTGTGCGTATCATGGTTATAAATTATCACTGACTCACAATGTCAATCCCGATCTGGCAACAAAAGCTGCGTTTCTTCACGATATTGGACATTACACATGGTACAAAAACGGTCGATGGGATTATGACTTATATAAGCAGAATGACATTCATGCTATCAAAGGCGCTGAACGTGCTCATAAATTATTGATTCGCTTAGGCGAACACCCTAGAGCAGCAAAAGAGATTGCTTTAGCCATTCTTCTTCATACAGACTCTTATTTACCACAAGGAGAGCTGTATTTGAAACCTTTGCAACAAGTTGTCGCCTTAGCCGATGAAGCCGATGAAGAGCCAGGTGGAGAACACCATTATCGAACCGTCTCAGATGAACGAGCAAAAAAAATGTTAGCGGAGCTCGATGAAAAAGTGGAGCAAACTTTGTCAAAATCTAGTTACCCAGCCTACTAACTTTACCATCGGTCGAATCTAGAGTCTTAAGCTTTTAAAAAAATAATTGACCCCTACTCAGTGCCATGCTACATTATTAACAAATGAATAGGCAACAACCCTAAAAAGGGGAGTAGCGACCTTTATTGGTCAATGAGTCGTCAAGACGGTGGTCACTATACCACTCGGTTCATTGAGCTTTGTGCAAACAGAGTACGCAAGACCTTTTTATGAGAGTTCGTTTTATTGGGCAAACTCTCATAAAAAGGTCTTTTTTGCGTTTTTTAAGGGTCTACATGTACCTATCGATTAAAAGCGTTACACTTGGAGGGATCATTCATGGTTTTTATTTGGTTTTTACTTGCTGCAGTAGTGACAGTCATCTCAGCGATTAAGCTTTCCACTTATGCCGATACAATTGGTGAAAAAACATCTCTTGGCGGCTTGGTTGTAGGTACAATATTTTTGGCAGGAGCTACATCTTTACCAGAAGTGACAACAACGATTTCAGCGATTGCCCTTAATAATCCTGATATTGCTGTTGGAAATGTTTTTGGAAGCAATATGTTTAATTTATTAATCATTGCATCATTTGACCTCTATTTCCGAAAACAACAAATTTTCAAAGGGGCTGCCAGATCTCACTTTTATACAGCCAGCCTTGGCTTACTGTTAGCGATCGTTGCGCTTCTTGCCTTAACTGTTCGCATTGACTTTACCCTCTTAAACATTGGGGTAGATATGTGGGTGCTGTTAGGGGTGTATGGTTCTGGTGTGTGGTACATTTCTAAGTTATCAAAGAAATACCCTGAAACAGCCGACCAAGAAGAAATGGTTGAGGAGGAATCAAAACTTGATTACTCTGCCATCTCCTTAAAAACAGCCATTATTGGATTTGCCATTGCAGCGATTGTCATTATGGGCGCCGGGACTCTTTTAACCATCTCGGGTGACAAAATTGCTGTTGTAACAGGACTTGGTTCGAGTTTTGTAGGAAGCTTTTTAATTGCTGCAACGACATCGCTTCCAGAAGCTGTTGCGGTGCTAGTCGCCTTACAACTTCGAAATCACAATTTAGCGCTCGGTTCCATCCTCGGTAGTAATCTGTTCAACATTTTAATTTTAGGTGTCGCCGATATTTTCTATCAGAATGGATCGATTATTGCGGATGTATCAAGTGTACATCAAATAACTGCTGCAGGAGTTGGGATACTGAGTGTCGTTGTGTTATACGCATTAGTCCGAAAATCTAATCAGACCTCACTACGATATGCGATCCCATCGATTATGCTGATTGCCTTGTATTTTATTTCCTCCTTCTTAATTTTTATTCAATAACCAAACAAACAGGAAGACCGCTTATTATTTAGTAGGCGATCTTCCTATTTGTTCATTCGCGTTAACGAAATACATACAAATCTTCCATCATGCTATGAGTCAGTCCTCCGTTAATTCGTTGAACGATAATGCCATTCTCATCAATTACTACAGTCGTCGGAATTCCGATAATCTGATACGCCTTCATTACGTCACCTGTCTCGTCTAATAACACATCGAAATTAGCTCCATAATGATTTAGAAAGGGGGTAATCTCTTCTTTACTAGCTTCTTGACTCGTCATATTGACGGCAACAAACACTGCTCCTTGATCTCTCAATCGCTTTTCCATCTCCATAATAATAGGCATTTCTTCTTGGCAAGGTCCACACCATGTGGCAAAGAAATTCACAACAATTGGTTTACCATGGTATTCCTCTAAAGCTACTGTCTTTCCTAGTAGTGTTGGTAATTCAAATGAGGCAGCTGAATTGCCCACCTGCACCCCTTCCTTCACTGACGCTGCAACAGCTTCTTCTACTTGCTTGAACACGCTATCTGATTGACTATACATAAATCCAACAGAACAAAGAATTAAAATCAATACCCCTCTAAAAAATGCTTGACGAACGGTCATTCACACTCCCCCTTCTTATTCACGCTTAAGATTGATATACTGTAGACTATGTCCAAAAAAACGAAATGATTCGAAAGGAACCGATGTTTATGACCAAGCTACAAATTTCACAAGTTATTGCCGTACTATTATTAGGTGTTTATGTCATTTGGTCTTACTCAACAAATACCGACACTGGGTTAATGTTCTACACGTTAGTTGGAGCGAATTTTTTATTGTGGATCTTCCGATTACGTGAAAGAAGACAGACTTAATTGGTTAATCACTTGCACAATTTCCTTGGCCGCCTCTGGTCGTTTGTGTTTGCGAGCATTGAAAACAAGAGATGAATGAACGCTCTCATTAAATAGAAGCATGTACACATTATCACTTAGTTCATTGATCGTATTCACTTTCACCGCCGTTCCAAGTTCTGTTAAGTATTGAGCATTTTCCTCTTCGTGACCAGGAACTGATTGATAAATAATGACTGGCGTCTCACAAGCAAGTGCTTCAGACATCGTTAATCCTCCAGCTTTTGATAAGATCACATCACTCGCTCGAACATATTCAATAAATTTTTCGGTATATGGAATAGTGACTACCTCATGTTTACTCATTACTTGTTCAACGTCCTTCATTACCTTCTTATTCTCTCCTATCATACAGAGAATTTGGATAGATTCGGGGATCTTTTCCAAGGATCGAATAACCTCTACATAATTTAAGAGGCCTAAGCCTCCACCTGCTAGCAATACAGTACGTTTTGAGTGATTTAATTGTAATTTCTTTCGTATTTCACTACGAGGGGCTAATATCGTTGGAACATGTGTAATCGGGATACCTGTGCAAAAGATAGGTTTACATGAATCTTTCATTTGAGCCTTTATTTCTTTAGAATCTGAAAAAGCAGCAAAATATCCATCTACCCCTGTTCTCAGATAAGCTGGGTGAAAGCATAAATCAGTAATGACGGTATAGATAGGAAGATTAGTGATCTTTTTTCTCTTCAAATTGGCTAAGATAGCTGTCGCGAATGGATGAGTTGAGATCAGTATCGTGCTTTCATTTGTCGAGATTAGCAATTTAAGCTTCCGACTCGCGAGTCGGATGATCCAGTCTGTAAGTAGATAGTGGGGTGCCCTAGAACTATAATGGTACAATCCCCGCCAAACACGTGGAGCTTTTTTTAATGTTAGGAGATAGAGGTCGACTATGGCCTTATGAAAAAGCGGATGAACGGCTTGAAGGGTATCTACGATTGTGACATGTTGTCCTTGTTGCTCAAATTGCTCTTTTAAAGCCTTTGATGCGGCATGATGACCATGCCCAATCGATACAGAAAAAATCGTAACCTTCCGCATTCCAAGCCACTCCCTTTCACATGAAATAACTCTCACTTTATTCTATTGTTTACCATTTTTACAGGATCATGCATAAACAACTTTGCTTGTGCTATGAATTTTAGGGACATTTTGATATGATTTAATATAAAAATACTGTACATAAAATGTATGTTTATTCTAGAAAGGTTGTGTCCGTATGAAAACGGTATTCTCAGGAATTCAACCGAGTGGCACTTTAACACTTGGTAACTATTTAGGAGCAATGAAACATTTTGTTCAAATGCAAGATGAGGCTAATTGTTATTTTTGTATTGTCGACCAACATGCGATCACCGTTCCACAAGATCGTCTAAAACTACGCGAAAATATACGTAGTCTTGCCGCTCTATATTTAGCTGTTGGAATTGATCACAAAAAAGCGACTCTATTTATTCAATCAGAAGTTCCAGCTCATGCTCAGCTAGGATGGATGATGCAATGTGTCGCCTACATCGGAGAGCTTGAGCGTATGACACAGTTCAAAGATAAGTCAGATGGCAAAGAAGCCGTTTCAGCATCGCTTCTTACTTACCCGCCATTAATGGCTGCCGATATCTTGTTATACAAAACAGATATCGTCCCTGTCGGTGAAGACCAAAAACAACATTTAGAGCTTACTCGCGATCTAGCTGAGCGCTTTAACAAAAAGTACAACGACCTCTTTACCATTCCAGAGGTTCGAATTCCTAAAGTCGGGGCACGAATCATGTCATTGAATGACCCTACAAAAAAAATGAGCAAATCAAATCCAAACCCTAAGAGTTATATTTCAATGCTCGATGATCCTAAAACGATTACGAAAAAAATTAAAAGTGCAGTCACTGATACAGATGGAGTGATTCGCTTTGATCGCGAGGAGAAACCAGCTGTTGCCAACTTACTTTCGATCTTCTCTCTTTGTTCTGGACGATCGATCGAAGTGTTAGAGGAAGCGTACGTGGGCAAAGGGTACGAGGAATTTAAGCAAGACTTAGCTGATGTTGTCGTTGAAACTCTTGAACCCATTCAACAACGATACGAAGAGTTAATCCAATCAGAAGAATTAGATCGAATTCTAGATGAAGGGGCCGAAAAAGCAAATCGCTCCGCTTCAAAAATGATTGAAAAAGCAGAACGCGCGATGGGCCTCGGTCGTAAAAAACGGTAATAGAATAGACCAGCATCTACTTAAAAAGTAGATGCTGGTCTATTTATGCTGCAAAAATTTTACGACGTCTGAATACTAAAAACGGACGAAATGCTCGTCCGTTTTAACTTAATACCCGTTATTTTTCTTCCATACCTTTCCAACAAAGAAAGATAATCCTAATGTACCTACAAGTAAAACAATTGTAAGGATCTGCATCACCAAGTATGCAAAGTTGTCCATTGTTTCCACACGTTTCCCCTCCCCATACATTGTATTCTATTTCATTATAGGAGAGTTGAAAGAGGTTGTAAATGTCCGAGTGAAAAGGTTCACTCGATAAACATAGTTCTTTACTTTACACTTTCTCCATGTTCAAGCTCCCATAACTTTTCAAAGAAAGCTTGTCCTTTCACAATTGCCTCACATAATTGATGATGTCGCTGTGACCAACCTACCTTAATTTCTTCATATAAACCATGCCATGCTTCTTCCCTTGACATTAATTGGATTCTCACATAATCATGTGGATTCCATTCTGTATACCAGTATCGCACTTCTGCATCATGTCCTGAATGATACAATTGATCAAGTGCCATGTACAAAATCTGTTTAATTTGTCGTTCTTTACGAGTTAAACCACGCATTTCATCTGGGTCTGCTGAAAGAATATGATATTCTTTTGTCTCCACTACACCCGTTAATTCAAAAACAATAAAATCATTTTGTTCAAGCATTTCATAGACAATTTGATCCTGTCTTGGGGTTAGCCGACTTTTTCTAATTGGCGTTTTATAACCCATGGTATCAACCGCTATAATTCCTTCGCCATCTGTCGCAATAAAACAATAATCTAGTTGAATTCTCGACATGTTCTTTCGTAAATAACTTTGCTGATGAACCGCTTCGAGTAAATCCTCAGGTAAATCACATAATTGATTTTCAATATAATGATATAATTCCTGGCTGACTTTAATCAAAATTGCTTGATCGAGAACCTCAATTCGGTCATCACTGCGCCATTCAAAGAAATCACACACATTGTAACCGTTTTCTTCCCCTTCAAACCAATTGACCCATACGTCCCTTATATGAACCATATGAAGCCCCCCTTACTGTAAACGATTTGTACCCACAGTATAGGCAAATTGCAGCCAGTTTATTCCATGATCAACAAGAACATTCCAGAATTCTTTTATCAGTTATTTTGATTACGCCGTTTCTCTGGCCAAACGATTGAACCGATTACCATTAAACTACCGACGATAAATATATAAAGCTCAGGCCTGTGCGAGATAAATTGTAAATAAGCCAAAAAACTATAACCTACTGTCATAATATTTAAATAGGCAAGTAAGCTTACCCCGCCTACAACGGCTGCACCAAATCCCATCATCATGATAAATAGCCTAACCATATTCACCCCCACCTATCTGTTTAAAATATAAAACGTCTTTCAGTCTCATATGCATGCCTCCTTTTCACCCAAATAGCATTAATCTAAAAAATTTGATGCTAACAGCAACTCACTTGCTTCCACTTTTGATAGGTCCTTGGTCGATTTTATACCGAGATGAGCGGCTGCAGATGCGACAATGTGATAACCACAACAATACCCTAACCAACGAGGCACCTGTTGAATGCCACCTCCATATAAATAAGAGAGATGTTTCCTTCTTCCCAATTCATTCAAGTGAGGAACTAGCCACTGTTTAAACAATCTAACGGCTTCTCGTTTTTTATACATCGACGTCCAAACAGCTATTTGATCTTCTCCAATTTCTTCTTTAACTGCAAATTCAGCAAGCCCCTCCATTATCATCGATTCAAGTAATGTTATGGAATCTTCTCTTACCAACGTCTGATTTAACCTAAGAATATGATGATATTCATGGGTGAAGATCGCGCGTAATTGATCGATTGATAAACCCTGATCAGCGAGAATAATGATGGCCTCTTGCATCGCCAAACCATTTTTCCCACCAAGTAATTGGACTTCTTTGCTGTTTGGGTTAGCTGGAAATAAATAAACAGGAATATCTGGTGCTTCCCACTTCTTTTGCAAGTGACAAAATTGAACAGCAAGGACATCCCAGTAGGCATTTTGCCTGAAATGTTCATAGATTGGCCTTGGATTAATAGAAGATGGAATTAAACCAATATGTTCTAATTGCTGTGATAATTGATATTCACCATGTGATTCAAAAAGAGATAGGAATGGTGTAATAAACAACTTCTGATGCCACTTTCTTTTCTCAGCTTCGTTTATTTTTTTACTCCATTCGTTTGTATAATGTGTGAACCACTTGTCCGTTCTTACAATCCCAATGAAGACCACTCCTCTCTCTTATTACTAAGGTATGTCAAGACGGTAAAAAATGACTCTACACTTTTATGAAGAATGAAATAATTTCTAATCGTTAGGTTGTAGCCTGTAATCCGCATGCACCTAGTTGGGCAGTTTTTCATAAGCTGTAGAAAGAATTGTAGGTATGGAGGTGAGCTTATGTCCGATCAAGATGAAACACGTCGGACGATCTTATTTATTGTGGTTGCTCTATTATTTGGTTCTTTTGTTCTGGGGATAGGACGAACAAATGGACATGGGAGCATGCGAACAGAAGATGTCATCCTCTTAGGGTAACCTTTTATACTGACTAGGATGGGTGGTGATCTATGTGAAGCGACAGAACGGTTCTTACAATGGCCAAAACAACAATTGCAACAACTCAAAAAAAGACTCCTATAACCTCACTCCTCAACAGATTGCTGTGATTGCGGCTTTAGCGACCAATGCTCTCACCGTCCGAGCGGTATTAATAGATAATGAGCAAAATGTTGAAATCGTCCTACAAGGAAATCTACGCCAACAAACACAATTAGAAAAAATTATAGATAAAGTAAGTGATATGCCGTTCGGTGATGTCGTGGATGCATTTATGAACCGGAAAAAGTAACTCATCATTTATAAACTCAAAACCATGATTTTAACTTAGTTCCTACAATCGAATAGTATTTTTGGATGAAGAATACAATTAAAAGAAGACTCTTACACAGAGTCTTCTTTTAGTTAGTCTCAAATACGACTTTTCCTTCTGTTGTCAGAGAAAGTTCTGCATCAAATGTTTGATTGTCTTTTTTAAAGCCACTAATTTTTTCGGACTTACCCGTATCAAGTAAACGTTTAATTGTTGCTTCATTGATCTTTTTACCTAATATTTTTTTTGAAAGAGTTAACTTACAACTTTTCGTTTTGTAATCAGAGCAACCATAGAATGTGCCACGATCCATCATCTTCCCTCCACATAATCGACAAGTTCCAATTACTTTATTGCTTCCTTTTGAGCGCTTCTTATAAGGCGCTCGTTGAATCGTTGATGTATCAAGATGGGCAAAATCCCATTGTTCGGACTGTTTTTGTGCCTCAGAAATGAGATGAACAGATAACTTTCTTGCTTGCTCCATAAAGTCGGTCGGCGCTGCATCGCCACTACCAATCTCACGTAGGCGCTGCTCCCATTTCGCCGTCATTTCAGGAGATGCGAGAATACTTGAGTCAAGCGCGTCAATAAGAAGACGCCCTTTAGCGGTAGGAGCGACGATATTTTTTTCGACAGTCATATATCCTCGATCTTTTAAAATTGTAATAATCCCCGCACGCGTCGCTTCTGTTCCGAGCCCTTGTGACTCCATCAAAATCTTTTCTAACTCTTTATCTGTGACGGATTTCCCCGCCGCTTTCATGACGGTAATTAACTGACCTTCTGTAAAGCGTTTAGGTGGCTCTGTCACGCTTTCCTTTACGGTTGTTTCTTTTGTAACCCCTTGTTCTCCGTTTTCAAGAGGAGGTAGAAGGACATCTTGCTTCCCCTCATCTTTTTGCTGATAAATCACTTTGCGCCAACCAGGTTCTATGATCTGCTTGCCTTTTGATTCAAACGTCGCCCTTCTAGCTACAAGCGTATCGATCTTGCTATAGCTTATGATGGCATCTTTCTCATGAGCGGCAAGAAGAGAACGAGCAATCAAATCATAAATGTATTTTTCATCGCTAGCCAATCTATCAATCTTCGGTACTTGCTCCGTTGGAATAATCGCGTAGTGATCACTCACTTTTTTGTCATTCACAAAACGGCGGTTTTCTTTGATCGAAGTCAGCGGGAGAGGGAAATAGCGAGCATAATCATTAAATTGACTTAACTTCTCTAACACACCTGGAAATGTCTCAGCTTCACCTTTCGTTACAAAGCTTGAGTCTGTTCTCGGATATGAGATGTATCCTTTTACATACAGCTTTTGGGCAATGTCGAGGGTTTTTTTTGGAGAGTATTTATACCGTTTATTCGCCAGGGCTTGTAAGCTTGATAAGTTAAATAAATAGGGTGGTTTAAAATGCTTCTTCTCTTCATGTATGGCAGCTACGACAGCTTCTTTCCCTTCGCAAAATTGAGCAATTTTCCTTGCTTGGACTGCTGAAGCTACTCTAGACTTTCCTTCTTTATGCCATAAACCTACGTATTCTTTATCATCCATTTGGAAAGTTGCTTTCACTTCCCAAAAAGGTTCAGGCTTAAATGCTTCAATCTCTTTTTCTCGTTTAACAATCAAGGCAAGCGTAGGTGTTTGAACTCGGCCAGTCGAGAAGACATCGTTAATGCCCTTTTCTTTCAGTAGCAATGTATACGCTCGTGAAGCATTCATTCCTACCAACCAATCTGCACAAGCTCGGCTTAATGCTTCATAATACAGAGGGCGCGTTTCCTTTTCATCTTTCAGCTGGCGAAAACCTTGTATCACAGCTTGTTCGGTTAATGAAGAGAGCCAAAGTCTTTTGAGTGGCTTGTTTACTTTGCATTGGTCGATGATTAATCGAACAATCAACTCCCCTTCTCGCCCAGCGTCACCTGCCATAATAACTTCGGAGACATCTGGATGCTTAAGAAGCTTTTTCACAACTTGAAATTGCTTATATTTCCCTTTACTAATTTGAAACTCGAATGTATGTGGCAAAATTGGTAATGTGTCTAGTTTCCATGTTTTCCATTTCTCATCATAATGTTCTGGGGGTCTTAGCTCACATAAATGCCCAACGGCCCATGTTACATAAGCACCTTGAGGGAACATCTCACATGGCTTTATAACAATCGCACCTTGCTCTTTTTTTGAAGGGAAAGGGGCTGCAAGTTTAGCTCCTTGATCTGGTTTTTCTGCAATAATGACTTTCATCAGGCAATTCCCCCCTTATAATCATATCCACAATTATAACTTCTGAACTTGAAAAAGGGAACACTTGTCCTCTATATAAAAAAGCACACAGAAGTTACTTCTCCTATGTGCTAATGAATGTTACTTTAGTTAAAATTCTTTTCGAACCATACTTTTGCATCTTCTACTTCATCCTTTGTTAGCTGATGACCACCCGGACCCCAATGTTCTGTCACCTGAGCTCCTGATTCCTGAAGGCGTTTGATCAACTCTTTCGTTTCCTCTGCTGGGATGAGAGGGTCAACTTCTCCAGCTCCCGTGAATACAGGCGTATCATTTAAGGCTGGAATATCGACGCCTCTTCTTGGTACCATCGCATGGAATAACGCCGCACCCTTTAGAGATGACTGATGATGATACAACATGCTTGCAGCAATATTCGCTCCGTTAGAGTAGCCGACAGCAACCACATGATTTCGATCAAATCCATATTGATCTGCTGCATCATCTAAAAACTCATTTAACTCTTTCGTGCGGAAGATTAAATCCTCCTCATCAAATACACCTTCGCTCAATCTTCTAAAAAAGCGTGGCATCCCATTTTCTAACACATTACCACGTACCCCTAAAACAGATGCCTCTGGTGCAATGATATCCGCTAGTGGCAATAAATCTTCCTCGTTTCCCCCAGTTCCATGGAGCAATACTAATGTAGGTAGTTTTTCATTTTTTCCTTTTCTAAATATGTGCTTCATTATGATCAACTCTCCTTATTGTTTGGTATCTAGTGGTTTCAATTTTGATTCGATCTCTTCTCTGCGGTCTTCAAAATATGGAGGTAATGATAAGCGTTCTCCTAACGTTTCAAATGGCTCATCCCCTTCAAATCCTGGACCATCCGTTGCAAGTTCAAAAAGAATACCGTTTGGTTCACGGAAATATAAAGATCTAAAATAATATCTCTCTACAAACCCAGAGCTTGGTACACCTAATTCGTTGATAAAGTCCACCCACTTATGCATCTCTTCTTCACTTTCTACTCGGAAAGCAACATGATGAACACTTCCGCGGCCAGGTCGTTCACGCTCCATATCACGTCGTTCCTCTAAATGAATTTCAGTTCCTGATCCACCTTCGCCTGTTTCAAACACTCGAACAGGCTTCTGTCCATCTGCAATTGGTTCGTATTGTCTTGTCTCCCGGTAGCCCATGACCGATGTGAGCACCTTCTCTGTTAATTCAGGTCGACTCACAGTTAATGTTACAGGACCTAATCCGTAAATGGCATGCTCCGATGGGACTGGGCTATCCTCCCACGGGTTTCCGCCAGCTACACCATTATCATGTTCATCGGATACTAATACCAATCTTTGCCCTTCAAAGTCACGGAACGACAATGTTGCTCGGCCTGTATGCTTTGTCACTTCGTCATAATCGACTTTATACTCATCAAATCGTGCCCTCCAGTAATCTAAAGCCGCATCACTCGGCACCCGAAGAGATGTGGCTGTAATGCTATTTGTTCCTGGGTGTGTAGTTCCTGCATGAGGGATTTCAAAAAATGTTAAATCTGTCCCTGGATTTCCACGCTCATCTGCATAGAACAGATGGTACACAGAAGGATCATCCTGGTTAATGGATTTCTTAACTAATCTCATCCCTAAAACTTCTGTGTAAAAACGATAATTTTCTTTCGCATTACCTGTAATTGCCGATACATGATGCTGTCCTTTTAATGGTTTTCTTGTCATGCCTATCACTCCTTATGGTTTGTGTGTTCTTTTAGTCCCTTTATCTCGACTTTCTTTAATAACCGTAATAACTCTTTTTGTTCTTCTTTGGTTAATCCATCAAACTGCGAGGCTTGAAAAGATTCTTGGCTAGGGACAACCGATGAAAAAAGGTTTTCTCCTTTTTCCGTCAAGCTAAGGATCTTTGTCCGCCATTGTTGCTCTCGTTGTACAAGGCCATTTTTTTCTAACTTGACGATTGCTTGAGTAATGTTTCCTTTTGTCACAAAAAGCTTTTCGGCTAACTCTTGTTGAGAAAGTGGCTGGTGAGTCCCAATTTGAACCAATAGATCAAATTGAGAGGTTGTTAAGTTCCACTGACTTAAATGGTCATTCGATAAACGGATGCTTGCATGATACATTCTAGCTAAGCGAAACCATATTAATAAATTAAGTTTTTCTTCATGCTTAAATTTCTTCAACAGCCATTCAACCTCCTTACCTTTATCAGTTTAGTTCTAAACTGATAAAAAGTAAAGGATTTTGATTTACCTTTTTAACGATTACGTTTTCACTTTTATGTTTAAAATGAGTTTGTTCGGGAAGTAACATAATAAGAACATTACACATATAAACGAAAGGATTGATGAACATGTTACTACGTGCAAAAGATTTAAAGTCATATTCTATGCTAGCAAGTGATGGTGAATTAGGATCGTTAGACGATTTTTATTTTGATTCCGATACTGCGACGATTCGCTATTTTGTCGGTGACACGAGAACGTGGTTCTTTGGAGGGAAAGTACTATTAAGCCCTCTTTCCTTTTCGAACATAGATAGAGATAATGAGCGCATTGCTGTTAAAGCGACAAAGGACCAAATCAAAGATAGTCCAAAGCCTGAAGAACATGAACCTGTTACGAGAAAATATGAGAAACAACTCAGCACCTATTATGGTTGGGAAGGTTACTGGGGTGGTGCTGATAGACCTAGAGATATGACTGGATTCCAAGCTCATGCTCCAATGATGCCTCCGATCTTTAATCCAGAAGTACCACGTAATCAAGAAGAGCAACGATTACAAGCAGATGCTGCAACTGTAAAAGATACCGAGTTTGATCAAGATCAGCATTTGATTAGTGTCGAGGATATCAAAGGGTATACCGTCTATTCCAAAGGTGGAGAAGTTGGCAAGATTCATGATTGCGTCATTGATGATAAGACTTGGAAAATTCGTTATTTCGTTGTCAACGTCGGAGGTTTTTTCAATAAAGAATTAGTACTTGTATCTGTTGAATGGTTGACTGATGTTGACTGGAAGAGTCATATTATTACCGTCGGTCTCGATAATGAGCTAATCGAAAATGCACCAGAACTCGAATCTGGCCAGGTAATTACAGTAGAAGATGAAACAAAACTACACGTTCATTACAACCGTCCTACGTATTGGCAAGAGAAAAATTAATCTTCTTTTTAGCTTCGAATCGGCGTCAATCTTCATTCATTTGAAGGTTGGCGTTTTTTCCTTGTAGCGAGTGGTTTAACTTTGCTCCTTATCGATTCAACTCGAATAGTGTACAATAATACGTAACATTCACAGGTATGAAAAAAGGAGCCGATCATGATGACCTACAAAATGATCTCACGCCCATCTGCATATACAACATTTTCTCGCTCAGAATGGGCTGAGCTATCAGAGAAAATTTCAATTTCACTAACATCTCAGGAAAGAGCTCAACTACAAGGTATTAATGAAACAATCTCATCCGATGAGGTTACAGATATCTATTTACCACTTTCCGAACTTTTATTTATGCATATTAAACATGCATCTAGCCTTCACCAAGACCTAAATCAGTTTTTTCAAAAGAAAACAGAAAAAGTTCCTTTTGTGATTGGAATTGCTGGGAGTGTATCTGTTGGTAAGAGTACAACTGCTAGATTAATTCAAACACTACTATCTCGCCTTCCGACAAAACCAAAAGTAGATCTTGTCACAACTGATGGCTTCTTGTATCCAAATGCAACACTTGAAGAACGAGGACTAATGAAACGAAAAGGGTTCCCTGAAAGCTATGATATTGAAGGCTTGCTTAGCTTTCTAACCGACTTAAAGTCTGGTTCCGCTTACATGGAGGCTCCTCTCTACTCTCACCTTACCTATGATCGACTAGGCGAGAAACAAGTCATTGAACAACCCGATGTGGTCATCGTAGAAGGGATTAACGTGCTACAAGTAAATAAGAAAAGCAAAAAAATACCACAAATGTTCGTATCCGACTTCTTCGACTTTTCGATCTACGTTGACGCAGAAGAGGAGAATATTTTGGGCTGGTACATCGAACGTTTTAAATTATTACGTAACACAGCTTTCCAAAATCCAGACTCCTTCTTCCACCGTTACAAGGATCTCTCCGATGAAGAAGCGATTGGTTTTGCAACAGACATCTGGAAGGGCATCAACGGCGTTAATTTAGAACGAAACATCCGCCCTACCAAAAACCGCGCTGACCTCATCCTAAAAAAAGGCCCAGGTCACCGAGTAGAACAAATCCAAGTAAAGAAGAAATAAGAAGAAAAGCGGAGGAGTCCGTTTAGCGTAAGATAGAGTCCATATAATTGTGTAAAAAAGAATAAGCCACATCAATTTCTGGCAACAATGTTTTCAGCGACGAAAATATTGAAAGGAGAAATTGATGATGGCTCAAATTAAGTTTACCCTAGATATGGAAAATTTAAAAGATGAGGTTATGAATTCTGGATTAGAGGCTGTTGTAAAGTCTTCTCTTGTTTTAGTCTTAAATGAATTTATGGAAAAAGAGCGCGACGAGTATATGGAGTCTGATTTCTATCAAAGGGTAGATGATCGTAAGGATTACCGTAACGGTTACTATGAAAGAGATTATACGGTTTCGATCGGCAAACTACAGCTTAAAGTTCCCCGTACTCGAAGTGGGGAGTTCTCTACTAGTTTGTTTGAAAAATATCAACGAGCAGACCAATCACTGGTCCTCTCTATGTTAGAAATGGTCGTGAACGGGGTGTCTACCCGTAAGGTGACTAAGATCGTAGAACAGCTTTGCGGAGAAACCGTTTCTAAGTCGTTTGTCTCTAGCCTCACAGCTAAGTTAGACCCTCTCGTAAAGGAATGGGCTGACCGCCCTTTGAACATCACCTACTATAAATATGTCTACGTAGATGCCATGTATATTAAGGTGAGAGAGCACAATAAAGTAGTATCTAAGGCCGTCTATATCGCAGTGGGGGTAAACCAAGATCATAAAAGAGAAATCATTGGTTTACGTGTCAATCACGCAGAGAGTAAAGAAGCATGGATGTGCTTTTTTGACTATCTAAAATCAAGAGGCCTTCAATCGCCTCGTCTACTGATTTCTGATGCCCATTCTGGACTGAAAAGTGCCATCACAGAATCTTTTATTGGCACGAGTTGGCAACGCTGCACAGTCCACTTTAAGCGCAATATCTTTCAGTGTATGCCAAAGAAAGGGTCATATGATGCAAGAGAAATGGTGAAGAGCATCTTTGATGCGCCTAATCCGGAAGCCGCAAGAACACTTAAAAACGAGTTTATTCAAACATATGAACTTCAAAAAGCCTATGAGAAGGCCATTAACACATTAGATGAAGGCTTTGAAGATGCCATTCAATTCTTGGATGAACCGGCCGAAGCTCGAATTAAGATACGAACAACCAACAACTTAGAACGTTTAAACTCAGAAATTAGAAGAAGAGAACGAGTGATACGAATCTTCCCTAACAATCAATCAGCTTTTCGACTGATTGGTGCGGTACTCATGGATTACGAAAAAACGTTAGATTGCGGTGGACGTAAATTTTATTTTCCCAGTGAATCATCCATGTAGTGCGAAGCGAAATTTTTTGGGAGCGAGGGGTACCCCTCGCTCCCAAAAAATAAAAACAAACCTAAACCATGATCATCAGCAATAGCTGAAACATTGAATCCTAATTTACACAGGATTAAGGACTTGACTTAGCGTAAAGCTTTTTTCCATATTCTTCATGCATTTGCGCGGAAACTTGCTTGTTTTGCGCGAAAACAATGAGAATTCGCTCTCAACAGTGAAGTTTTCGCTCGGAAACCTATACGATTAGCGCGAAACCGCTACAAATAGAGGAAAAACCTATCCTTTAAACGTTAAAAAGCCAAGTGCGACATCACACTTGGCTTTTAATCGTTCTATAAATTGATCTTTGCTCCAATAAACAGTGGAAAAAGTTGCAGTAACCACTGAACAAAGCCTTGTTCTGGTGGCTCTTCAACAGGTAATACTTCTTCGTCTTGTTCTTCGTTGTCTACTTTTTCTAATTCGACTTCTTTAATGATTCGATTTTCAGCTCCTATGATCTGGAGCTTCCCTTGATTGGTCACAGCTAGCTCTACCTCTTCTTCTTGCTTATTTACATAAAAAATATCTTTCGTTAATCCGTATTCTTTCCCATTATCTGTTTCAAATAACTGATCATTTTCTATTTTATTTGTTTCAAAGTGATCAAATCCATAATCGAATAAATTGCTTGAGTCACGATAAGAAAGATTGGCTGTCGGCGCATTGAGCGTAATCGCAATAAGTTCAGTATCATCACGTTTTACCGCAGTAGATAACGTAAATCCAGATCGTTGAACAAATCCATTTTTCACACCTGTTGCCCCTTCATAATCCCAAAGTAGTCGATTATGGTTATAAATGGTAGTTTCCCATCCTTCACCAATCCACTCCATTTCTTTCGTTGAAACAATTTCCCTAAATACTTCGTTTTCCATTGCATATTGTGTAATCAACGCGAAATCATAAGCTGTTGTGTAGTGATCTTCATCAAATAGCCCATGCGGATTGGTAAAGTGAGAATCTTTTACACCAACATTTTCTCTAATGAATTGATTCATCCGTTTAGAAAAAGCCTCTTCACTTCCATCCATATGCTCAGCGATCACAAGACCTGCATCATTCCCAGAATTGATCATTAAGCCTTGAACAAGTTTTTTTAACGTTACTTCTTCTCCAGGAAGCAAGTAAACCCTCGTGCCGATTACTTCCATGACGTTTTCACTTACAGTTACCTTTTCTTGCAGGTCTCCTTCTTCAATGGCGACAATAGCGGTAATGATTTTTGTTATACTCGCTGGGTACATTCTTTGCGTACTGTTTTTTTCATATAATACTTCTTTCGTCTCACCATCTATTAATATCGCTGCTTCACTCTCGACATTAAGCTTAGGAGAAGCAACCGGTTGTTTCGGTCCCATTAATGAAACTATCATAATTAGTAAGATACCTAGAATTAGTTTTGTATTGATTATACGTCTAACCTTACTTCTCATCTTTACTCCCCCTTGTATGTAAGAACATTATACTAAACAAACATTACACGTTCATCTCAATATGGTTACATTCTATTAAAGGTTAGATTATAAGTACCGCTAACAACGATTAATCCCACTCCCTCAAAAAAAAGAACTTGGCCAAGGACCAAGTTCTCACTATTTATCAACTATATAATTATCCTTTAAACAATTGAACAAACATTTTTCCGTATGGTCCACCATCAACAACACCAATTCCTACTTCAGAGTAATTTGAGCTTAAAATATTGGCACGGTGTCCATCTGAATTCATAAGAGCTTGATGTGCTGCTTCTACAGTTTGATTACCAGCAAGGTTTTCTCCTGCAGTATTGTACTGAATACCAAACTGGTTCAACATATCAAACGGAGAACCGTACGTTGGTGAATTGTGAGAAAAGTAATTGTTGTCGATCATATCTTGTGCTTTCACACGTGCAACTTCGGTAATCTCAAGATCTGCTTTTAATGGTGCTAGTCCTTGCTTTTGACGCTCTTCATTAACAAGATTAACCATTTGTTGTTCTTCAGCTGTTAAGCCTTGTACCTGTTCTGCAGTCCCTTGCTCTGGTTGTGTGCTAGGTGCTGGTTGTTGTACAGGCTGTGCTGGTTGTGCACTCGGTTGTTCTTGAGGTTGCTCTTGTTTTGGCTCCTCAACTTGTGGTTGTTCGGGTGCTGGTTGTTGCTCAACAGGTGTTACTTCTTTCTTTGGCTCTGCTGGCGTTGACTGCTCTATTTCCACTTGCTCTTGTAATTCAGGGATTGTGATATTCCATTGATTTAATAAATTTTGTAGATTACTAGAGTTTTTCACTTCCTCTAATAAATGTTGCATTGATTCATAATCAGCACCATTTAATTGAATGACGTGACTTTCTTTAATTACTTGTGTATTAGACTGTTCAGCTGCACCAGCTGACCCAGCAAATCCGGCTGCAATTGTTGCAGCGGCAATAGACGTAACGATAAGTTTTTTCATGAAAGAATTCCTCCTTGAAGATTATTGTTTTTGTCTTACCACAAAACAGTAACATAGAATCTAGCAGTATCCTATGGTAAATCATGCATAAAAATTGCTTAATAGACTTAGTATTCATGTCTCTCTAAACCCCTATATATAAGAAAAAAACTTATTATTTATTCTTGTAAACTTAGTTTTTTATTCAGTTTTTTATAGATTTATACACTGTTCGTTACCTAATTGTAAAAATAGCTGACTAGAGTGATAGTGATAGGGTTAATTCTATTTTTGTAGGTATATTGGAAAAGTTTTCATGGAGATTTTTTCAGTATCTTTTGATAACTTATGAAGTAGATTGATTTGAGGAGGTTTCTTAAGAATGAAAAAACTATTATTCACAATCTGTGCAGGAGTAACCCTTACTTTAGCTGGAAATAACTTAGCTGAAGCATCCGTACAAACGCACACTGTACAATCTGGGGATACACTTTATAAATTAGGTCAACAGTACAGTGTGTCTTTTGAATCTATCAAACAATTAAATGACAAATCGTCGTCTGCCATCTATGTTGGAGAGACATTAACGATTCCCGCTGCCGTTTCAAGTGAAGAACGTGATTTATTGGCGCGACTCATTCATTCTGAAGCCCAAGGTGAACCTTATGCAGGTAAAGTTGCAGTTGCCACTGTCGTCTTAAACCGAGTTCACCATTCAGAGTTTCCAAATTCAATTAAAAAAGTTATCAATGAAGTCCATGCATCTGGACATTATGCATTTACTCCTGTTCAAAATGGCTCGATTCAACAACCTGCAGATGCTGAAGCGAAAAAAGCAGCCCAAGAAGCCATTGCCTTTCAAGGTCAAGGACAAGGTTCAATTTTCTTCTATAATCCAGAAATCGCAACAAACCATTGGATTGCTACTCAAACAGAAACCATTCGAATCGGTAACCATGTTTTTGCAAAATAATGAGAAAAGAACTGACGCGTTTAGTGACCGCGTCAGTTTTTTTAATCATAAAAGGATCTTTTGTCGATTTTTATGATTAAAATAAATCAGAAAGGGAATAGAAGCCATAGAATAGAATATATATTACTAATCAAACAAATTAGGTGGTGAACAGGATGACTCAAATATCTAGAACGAATTCGCTTCGTGCAAACCGTATTCATACAAGCTTTGTGAACCGGATGACCAACGCTAGTGGTGTTCATCCTATTGAACCAATAGATCGATCGGTTTCAATCAAGAATCCTACTCAACATCCAACTGAGCACCAGATCACTTATTACGATTACTATTATGAAAAACAATCGAATAAAAACAAGAGTAAATACAAGAATGCAAAGGAATCTCACGAGGAACTAACGAATGAATATCAACAAACTGTCGAGAAACTCATTCGCAGCTATAACCAATTGGTCCTATCTTTCAAACATATTGATCAACGCACATGCGAATCGAACACAAAAAAACTACATGAGGTCTACACTAAATACAGCGAATATTTTGAAAGCATCGGTGTGGTTGAACAGTCTAACAACTTACTGACATCTACGAATAAGACATATGATAATACAGATCATAGTCAAATGAACTCAGATATTCTTGCATCATTTATGCAAGATGTTTTATCAGAGTATCGATTAATGATTGATACAAGCTCAGCTCATAAAACGAATCCTTATGAACAGGACCCCCCTCACGAAACTGGTCTGATGTTTGAAGAGAGGCTCTAACAGCCTCTCTTTTTTGTGTTGATTCCATCAGTATCAATCCATATAGGCTTTTCCATATGAATTTGGTACAATGAGGAAAAAGTAGGGAAAGAGGGTTGACTATGATTGTAATCATCTCCCATCAAAACGTTGATTTTGACGGCCTGGCTTCTATGAAAGCAGCTCAAAAATTGTATCCGGACGCTATAGTTGCAATCTCAGATAAATTAGATACAAGTGTCACTCCTTATATGGCGATCTATCGCGACGCACTAGAATTTATGTTATATCAAGACATTAATTGGCATGATGTTTCGACACTCATTCTCGTTGATGTTGCTACACTTAAACGTACGGGCATTCCTCAGGGTGATCTAAGTGATACGATAAACACCATCATTTACGACCATCATCCACCCTTCATATGTGATACATACAAACAAATTGAAAAAGTCGGCTCAACCACCACCCTCCTACTCGAACAAATGATAGAAAAAGGTATGAAACTTTCTTCTAATGAGGCTACATTATTTGGGTTAGGTTTATACTCAGACACAGGAAATTTTACGTTTGATACAACAACGAATCGAGACTTTAGAGTTGCTGCCTATTTATTTGAACAAGGATTAGACATCGAACTTGTCAATCGATTTGTGGCACCTTCTTTCTCAGAAACAGAGCAGAAATTATTTGAGCAACTGTATGATCATCAACATGTCATTCATAAACAAGGTCTAACGATTGTTACCTCCTTTTTTGAACAGAAGAAATATCAAAATGGTTTAGGCACTCTTGCCGGGAAACTACTTGATACGAATTCAGCCGATGCTATTATTCTTGCAGTGAGGATGGACAAGCACGTTTACATTAGTTGTCGAGCAAACTCTTCTCGTATCGACTTTGGTCCATTCATAAAAAAACTAGGGGGTGGCGGCCATGCACAAGCGGCTTCGGCTATACTAAAGAAATCATCTATAGAATCCGCAAAAGAATTGATTGATGAGCTACATCCTCTTATTATTGAGAAGGCAACCTTGGCAAAAGACATGATGAGTTCTCCCGTAAAGATGATGAACGAAAATGATTCCGTTGATGAGACAAAACAGGCTATGATTCGTTTCGGACATACTGGATTTCCAGTCATTGATGACACAGGTAGAATTGTGGGTTTGATTTCGCGCAGAGATATCGATAAAGCTTCTCATCATCAATACGGACACGCTCCAGTCAAAGGATACATGACCAGAGAGATCGTTACGCTGCCACCATCAGCTACATTAGAAGAAATTCAAAGAACAATGATTCAACATAACATTGGTCGTATTCCGATCGTCGATCATGATGTAGTCGTTGGACTCATTTCTCGAACAAATGTCATTGCACAACTCCAAAAAAAATCAGATCTTCATGCACCTGAAACATTAATTGATCAAATGAAGGACAATCTTCCTAAAGAAACTTTTACATTACTAAATCAAATTGGACAAGAAGCGGATCGCCTTAACATTCGCGCTTTTTTAGTCGGAGGATTTGTGCGTGATTTACTGTTAAATCGTTCTAACGAAGACTTGGATGTAGTTATCGAGGGCAACGGTATAGACTTTGCGAAAGCTTTGGCTTACACCTATGGAGGCGAAGTAAAAGAACATGAAAGCTTTGGTACGGCTACGTGGACGACAACAGATGGGGAAAAGATAGATGTCGTCACATGCCGTACCGAATACTATGAAGAGTCAGCCTCCCTTCCGACTGTGCGCGCTTCTAACATTCATGAGGATTTGACGCGACGAGACTTTACGATAAATGCGATGGCGATGGTGATTTCTGCCGATTCCTTCGGTCAGTTAATTGATGATTATAACGGGTTAAAAGATTTAAAAGAAGGTAACATACGTATTCTTCACTCATTAAGCTTTATAGAGGATCCGACTCGAATTTTTCGTGCCGTTCGATTTGCAAACCGCTTCGGCTACCGTATTGATTCCAATACAAAAAGGTTTGCGAAAGCAGCTGTTGAACCACTTAAGACATTAAGTCAAAACCGCTTGATGCAAGAGTTGAGCTTGATACGGAAGGAAACAACAAGCATCGCTCCTTTTAAAATGCTTGATGACCTTCTGATTTGGAAAAATTTAATGGGAATCACTGTAACAGATGAAGAATATGCTCACGCAAGAAGCATATTAAACGAGATGGATGCTAATGTTTTTTATATTTTAACCTCCCTTTGTTACCACAAAGATAATTGGAATGAGCTGCTTCAACCTTATATTTTAACGGCTAAGTCTCGTTTATTTGTGCAAGACCTAGCCGAAGTAAGACAAGAATTAGAACTAGATATTCCATCGATGGATCAATTGCATGAAAAACTTTATACGATTTCCGATGAGGTGCTAGTATTCCTTTCCCTTGATCGATGTTTAAAACAACATAAAATAATAGATGCCTATTATAAACAACGAAGCCTGCTAACACCTCTTTTAACGGGTGATGATTTAATTGAGGCTGGAATGAAGCCCAGCCCAGAATTTCGTAAGATTCTTTTTGCAGCGGAGAAAAAACAAATGAATCAAACGTTAACGACAAAAGAGGAAGCATTATCGTGGCTTAAGTCTATACAGAATGAAAAAGAAGCTAACCAATTTTAATGGCTAGCTTCTTTTCCCTCTATAAATACCCTAACTCTTTCGCTTGTTCTGTCAGTTCATCTCTAAAACTAGGATGCGCGATTTGAATAAGCGCTTGTGTTCGTTCACGGATCGTTTTGCCACGAAGCTTGGCTACCCCATACTCGGTGACGATGTAATCAACATCATTTTTTGAGGTGGTTACTACAGAACCTTGTGCTAATGTCGGAACGATCTTTGAAATTGTGCCATTTTTCGTTGTTGAGTGCAAACAAATAATCCCTTTACCATTTTTAGACATTCGAGCACCGATGCCAAAATCACCTTGACCTCCCGTTGAAGAGTAATATCTTCCGCCGATCGATTCAGAGTTACATTGTCCTAAAAAATCAACTTCTATCGTAGCATTAATCGTAACTAATTGATTAATAGTGGCGATCAGTTTGCTATCATTTGTTTCATCCACAGGATACATTTGTACTTGCTTGTTTTCATGCATAAAGTCATAAAGGCGCTTCGTACCAAACGCAAACGTTGCGGTCATGCTACCTTTATGTAAAGGGTTTGACATATTTGTAACAGCCCCACTTTCAAATAAATCAACGACTTTATCAGGGATCATCTCTGTAAAGATGGTTAACTCGCGATGATTTTTCAAGAAATTCATAATTGCATTTGGAATCGCTCCGAACCCAATTTGTAATGTATCTCCGTCTTGGATCAAATCTGCAACCGTCTTTCCAATAATTTCATCTTCTGGACGCAACGGAATATCTGGTGTAACAGGTAATAAGGCATCATTTTCATACAGCGCATCAATGTCATCAATATGAATTCGGTTTTGACCAAATGTTCTCGGCATATTTTTATTTACTTCTAAAATAATGCGTTTGGCTGTTTTTAATAATGGAGCGACATAATCACAGTTTGTTCCTAATGAAAAGTAACCCTCTTCATCAATCGGTGAAACCGTCGCCATAATCACTTGCTGATCGGTCGCCTCTTTTAAGATCTCAGGTAAATCTGAAAAATGATTTGGTAAAAGATCAATTTCATGATCGTAAAAAGCTCGACGCTCATCTTTATTTAAAAACATAGAGACAACTTTAACTTTTTTCGGGTCAAATGAAATCACTGGATGTAATGATAGCATTTGGTACAAACGATTACCCTCTAACGCATCGTGATGAACCAAAGCTTGCATCAAAGCAGGCGGCTCACCGACAGCTAGTGGTACGATAATATCCTCACCAGGCTCTATACCTGACACAGCTTCCAACGATGTATTAACTCGTTTATGAATGTATTTGTCGTGTATACTCATCTCATATTCCTCCTAGAATACTGTAGGATTCCCAACATTTCTTCTTATGGTTTATCTCTCTCTAAGCAATAATAATACTATGTTCTACTTATCCAACCAAGGTAGATCGCTTCTTTTTTTAACGAAAGAAAAAAGTAATAGTATTCAGTAAAATCCGATTACTTGGCTTTCATGTTTTTCTTTGCTTTAGTGTGTGTCTATCAGATAAAAACAAACATGAATAACATTCCAATAAGTCAGTCGTTTGAAGTAGAATACTGTCGTTATTTATAAGTTTTTCGTAATTTCCCACAGTCATAACAACAAAATCTGCTATAATGAAAGACGTTATCATTTTTCATTCATGTTTTATTTCTTATTTTACTGTTTGTTAGGAGGATATTAGGTGGATACTCGCACGAATCGATCATTAAGACGCAGACGCCAACCACGAAAACGTAAAAAAGTGTTTATTTCTTTTTTAATTGTTTTCTCGTTGCTGTTTCTTTCAACAGCCGCCTTTGCAGTCATTCAATTTGAATTAGGGAAGAATACTGCAACTAAAAATATAGACAACAATCAAACGGATTCCGATGAGGTTACAGACGATATTGAAGATGAAACTGAATTCAATTCAAAAGAACCTGAGAATAACGAGCCGATTAACGTGCTTCTTATCGGTGTCGACACAGCTGATGATGAGCCAGCGAGAACCGATACCATTATGGTTGCTCAATACAATCCAAAAACCGGTGATGCCAAACTTGCATCCATCATGCGTGACACTTATGTTGAAATTCCAGGTTATCGTGATAATAAAATCAATGCATCATTTTTCTTAGGGGGACCTGATTTATTACGTCAAACCCTTGAGCATAATTTCGGATTAGACCTTCATTATTACGCAATGGTTAACTTTGATGGCTTTATTGAAGTCGTCGATACCATTGCACCTAACGGGGTTGAAGTAGATGTCGAAAATCGTATGTACTATAGTGTTGGTAATACCGTTATCGACTTCCAACCGGGCCTGCAAACATTCGATGGCCACGATGCTTTAAACTACGTACGATTCAGAAGTGATCGGAATAATGACTTTGGACGAGTAGAGCGACAACAAGAAATGTTATCGATTTTAAAGGATGAACTTTTAACCTTGTCAGGAATTACCCGAGTTCCTCGTTTAGTTGGCTCACTTGAACCTTATATTAATACCAACTTAAGAACGACTAGAATTCTTAGCCTCGGACGAGATTTCTTACTCAACCCAGTGGATGATATTGATACATTACGTATTCCTGTCCAGAACGGATATACAGATAAACATTATAGTCATGCTGGTGCAGTGTTAGAGCTTGATTTCGAGAAAAATCGTGAAGCGATCACTTCTTTTTTCTCTGAATCTTCAGCTACTCTTGCAAAAGACTCAACTGAGGATGAGGAAAAAACTGAAGATGATATGTAAAAAAACTCATTGACCGATTGGTCAATGAGTTTTTTTGTCCTTATGCTTGATAGCTTTTAAATACTAATGTTGCATTATGTCCACCAAAACCTAATGAGTTGTTTAATACTGCACGTACCGTTTGTTTTCTAGCTTCATTCGGAACATAGTCTAGATCACAATCGGGATCAGCTGTTTCGTAATTAATTGTCGGTGGGATGATCCCTTCTTTAATCGCTTTTACACAGAAAATCGATTCAACTGCACCAGCTGCACCTAGTAAATGACCGGTCATTGACTTAGTTGAACTAATCGCCAGTTTTTTCGCATGATCACCAAAGACTGCCTTCACAGCCATTGTTTCAAACTTATCATTGTAAGGTGTGCTTGTTCCGTGTGCATTCATGTAATCAATATCTTCTGGAGTAAGACCCGCATCCTCAATAGCGATCTTCATCGCGCGCGCTCCGCCTTCACCTTCTGGCGCTGGTGCCGTTATATGATGTGCATCTCCTGTCGCACCGTATCCTGAAATTTCCGCATAAATTGTTGCTCCACGTTTCTCTGCCGACTCAAGGCTTTCTAAAATAAGAATGCCAGCGCCTTCTCCCATCACAAATCCATCGCGATTCGCATCAAATGGACGCGAAGCTCTCTCAGGGTTATCCGTTGTTGTTACTGCTTTTGCTGCACAGAACCCAGCCACAGACATATTCGTAATAGGTGCCTCAGCTCCGCCCGTAATCATGACATCCGCATCGCCTCGTTCAATGACTTTAAATGCATCACCGATTGAATTAGTTCCTGAAGCGCAAGCGGTTACGGAACATGAGTTAATTCCTTTGGCTCCTGTAATAATTGAAACTTGACCTGAAGCCATATCTGGAATCAGCATTGGGACGAAGAACGGACTCACTCGTTTATGTCCTTTTTCAATAAAGATACGGAATTGCTGTTCAAAGGTTTCCATTCCGCCGATACCTGAACCAATCCACACACCTACTCGGTTGGCGATATCCTCTGTCACTTCTAATTTTGCATCCTTTAACGCCATAAGTGACGCTGCAACTGCAAATTGAGTGAATCGATCCATTCTACGTGCTTCTTTTTTATCCATAAATTCACTCGGATCAAATCCATCAACCTCTGCTGCTACTTTCATCGGAAACTCTTCTGCATTAACACGAGTTAACATTCCAATGCCAGACTGACCTTGAATAGCTTGTTCCCACGTAGTATCAACATTCAAACCAAGCGGTGTGACAGCTCCAATTCCCGTTACAACAACACGTCTTTTATTCACTACCAATCGCTCCTTTTATCATCCATATTTAATAAGTATATTCGATTCTTCTTAACGTCCCCAACGAAGGGCTACAGATCCCCAAACAAGACCTGCTCCAAAACCAACAAGGACTAAAAGATCTCCGTCTTTAATTTTACCATTTTTTAGTTCGTCGACCATCGCCATCGGAATGGATGCAGATGAGGTATTTCCGTACTTATGAACGGTTTTTAACATTTTTTCTACTGGTAGCTCAAGACGTTCTCTTGAAGCTTCCATGATGCGAATGTTTGCTTGATGAGGTACAAGGAAGTCAACATCTTCTTTCGTTAGACCTGCTTTAGCTAAAACAGATAAAGATGATTCACCCATTTGTCTAACTGCAAACTTAAAGACTTCGCGACCATTCATCTCAAGGTAATCATCACGTTTATGAATGTGCATGGCGCCTGCACCATCTGCTCCAAGTTCGAAAGCTAAAATACCTCTATCTTCAGCAACCGGCCCTAACACAGCTGCTCCAGCCCCGTCACCAAAAAGAACAGCAGTATTACGATTACTAAAGTCCGTTACTTTCGACAATTTCTCTACACCAATCACTAGTACATGCTTATATGAACCAGTTTGTATGAATTGTTGTCCTGTTGCTAACCCGTAAATAAACCCCGCACATGCCGCGCTAATATCCATAGCAGCTGCTTGTTTTGCACCTAAACGTTCTTGAATGAGAGAGGAGACATTTGGAAAATCCATATCAGGTGTCACAGTTGCAACGAGAATTAGATCGATGTCACTTGCAGAAATATTTGCATGCTCTAATGCTTCTTTAGCTGCTTCATAAGCCATGTCTGAAGTGTCGACATCGTCTGGTGCAAAGCGACGCTCTTCAATCCCTGTTCGAGTTCGAATCCATTCATCCGTAGTATCAATCGTTTTTTCAAATTCTGCATTTGTTACAACGCGCTCCCCAACATAACTTCCAATGCCGTAAATACCAGCTTTCACCATGTAACAATTCCCCCTTCATTCATATCAACTTTCTTTTACGAGTTATTATTAGTACCTACTACTAATTTTAGCGTATCCCCTTTCATCTGTCCACCTGTATTTAATGAACAAATGTATACATATGGAAACGGGCATTTGTCCTCACACGGAATGATGACTTTGCCCATACACTACTAGAGAAAGTAATGGATTTTGTGTAAGGAGGGTAAAAATGTCAGAACAAAAACGTAAAGAACAACCGATGGATCCTTTCTCTCAATTAATGTTTGGAACACCACCAGAAGCGAGGCAACCACAAAAAGAGGAGCCAGAAAAAGTCCCCTCTCAACTCGAACAAATATTAACAATCGTCCAAACCTTGGGTCCGACCTTAGATAAATTAGCTCCACTAATGGGAGTCGTACACACATTCTTTAAACAAGAACCAAAGAATACAAACGCGACATCAGAAAAACAGGAACAAGTAGAAGAAAAAAGCGACAACGCCTAAGCGTTGTCGCTTTTCTTCTTCTGTTATCTCCAGTAATTTTGTCCACAATACGGTCCACAGTTTGGACCGAAACTCGGGCCGAAACTAGGACCATAATTCGGACCGAAGTTCGGTCCATAGTTTGGTCCATAATAAACAGGTGGACGACTGTAATTATTAAAAAGCAACCCACCGATCGCTAGACCTCCCAAGAAAGGGATAAAAGGGAAATAACGTTGATCATGATGAGATCCATGACCAGAACGGACCATTTGTTGATACGGTTGATAATGCTGATAGGTCATTCAACCCAACTCCTTCACATAGATTCTCTACATCGTATGGAAGGTCGGTCCTTTTTGAGCGTGTCCTTACTCCGATTGTCCTGTGTCCTTCCCAAGCTGTTCCATTAAATCGATGAAAAAACCGTCAAGTTGATTTTTCAAAGCCTCTTCTTCTGATGTTTTTGCTGTCATTTTTTTCACATATTCATATGATTCTAAAAAGCCTTCTAAATCTCCCGTTCGGATTTGAGCGATACTATAATGAACAAATAAACGGATGTGCTCCCCTCCACTATTCTTCATTAATTCTACAAATGGTTTCAACGCTTCAATCGCTTCTTCATTTCTCTTCTCACTAACGAGCTTAAACCCTTCTTTCATTTTATCTGCAAAGGCTTGTAATTTTTCTTCTTTTAACAAAAATAACTCTCCTCTTCATAGAAAGAGGCCCCTACCTGAGCTGTTCAGGTGAGCCTCTTTCATTTTAATTAGACTTTGGATTATTCACTATCACTCGACTCTTCTTTTCCAAGTTCATACGCTTCGTTCATTACTTTTAGAAGCATATCTAACATTGGTTGAAGATCGTCCATTCCTAATTCAATCCCTTTTTCATCTAGAAGCTTTTTGCCCTCTGGTAAATGCTTCATCGCAATTTGCATAAATTTCATATTTAATTCTGGATTACTCAACGCTTTCACCTCTTCAAAATATATCTCTCGATTCTTAACATACTATGACTACCCATAAAAAAGCAAGGCAGACCCTACTCTTTTGATTCGTGTTCATGAGGCAACATTCCTGTTTCCATATAAGTATGTAGCGCTTCTTGCACGGTGTCTTGAACTTCTTTTGGCACCTGAGATCCAAACTCTCCTAACGAAATGACGCCGTCTGGAAAGTCAAATGTATGGTTTCCCTCTTTTAATTCACCTGCTTGAAACTTTGTAGCAACAAGTCCGTATAACTCATCAACATGTTGTATTGTGCTTGTTAAAATCGTTGCTTCACCCAAATCAGATTGATCCCCTATATACCCAATAGCATATAATCCTTCTTCCTTTATTCTTTCCACTACTTCCACATGAAAACCATCTCCTGCTGGGTAGTACACATCGTATCCGTGTTCATTCAGCTCATTAAAGTATGATAAGGCGGTTTGTTCATCGGCCCAATCTTCTACATACTTAATCTCTATTTCTACATTCGTATTCATATATTCTGCCCCAGCTATGTACCCACGTACTTCGGGTTGCCAAGAAAACGCTGCAATAGCAGCAATACGATCTGTTTGGGTCATCGCCGCCGCAACCATTCCAGCAAAATAACCCATTGCATAACTGTCGAACGCTAGATTAGTAACATTCGCTCCACTAACTTCGCCATTAAAGCTAATAAAGTGAACTTGTGGATAATCATTACTTAAAGTAGTGAAATGGTCAGCAAAGAAATGACCATGTCCAAAAATAAGATTGATGTCTTGCTCCACAAATTGCTCTACTGCAGAAACTATGTCATATCTTGAATTAACTTCTTCTTTAAAATCGACATGAACATCTAATGAGGAATGAATATTTAGGAGGCCTTGATAGCCCTTGCTGTTCCACCCTTGGTCATCAATTGTATCTTCAATTAATAACCCTACACCTTGAAGGGCAGATGGATTCGATTCATTTGCACAACTAGAAAACAATAATAATAACGGAAAACATATAAGAAATAACTGTTGTATCTTCATGCTGGCACTCTCCTGATAGATTTACACCACAACCTAGTATAAAGCATTGGAAGGAATTTTTGCGCTTCGCTCTTTCGGAAGTGATAAAAGTCCCGATAATTTTTTTAACCTTGTTTTAACATCTACTTATTCGTCAATTCTATTATAAACCCCTTTCTAACTTGTCTTAATTAAAGTTTTGTAATGAAATTGTAATGTTAGCTAATGAAATATGTTAACGAGAAATAGGAAGATCGATGCAGATTGATCTCACAACCATTGCCTTTCATTTAATTGTAGATGCTTCAAAAGCTTTCGCCTGTTATAATGGAACGATACTGATTTGAAGAAACGAGGAATTTTAATATGAAACATAAAGAAGCCGTGCAGTCTAGACGGACATTCGCGATTATTTCGCATCCTGATGCGGGTAAAACAACATTAACTGAAAAGCTCCTTCTGTTTGGAGGAGCCATTCGTGAAGCTGGAACGGTTAAAGGGAAAAAAAATACGAAACATGCGACAAGTGACTGGATGGATATTGAAAAACAGAGAGGAATCTCTGTCACAAGTTCCGTTCTCGAATTTAAATTCGACGGGTACCATGTGAACATCCTTGATACACCTGGTCACCAAGATTTCAGTGAAGATACGTACCGTACGTTAACGGCAGCCGATTCTGCTACGATGTTAATTGATGCAGCTAAAGGTGTCGAGGCTCAGACGAAGAAATTATTTAAAGTATGTAAAATGCGCGGCATTCCAATCTTTACGTTTATGAATAAGTTAGATAGACACGGAAGAGATCCTTTTGATTTAATGGAAGAGCTAGAGGAAGTACTTGGCATTCGTTCGTATCCAATGGGGTGGCCAATTGGAATTGGGCAATCATTCTCAGGTGTCTATGATCGTCATGCGAAAAAGCTTGAACTTTACAACCCTGAAAATCCAAATGATATTGATGTTATTCAGCTTACTGGCTCGGATGACCCGAGACTTGATGAAGCAATTGGTGATGAAGAATTGGTCGCTCAATTTAGAGAAGAGCTGGAGCTATTAGATGTGGCGGGTGATGAATTTGACCTTGATCTTATCAAAAGAGGAGAGCTTACACCGATCTTCTTTGGTAGTGCTATTTCAAGCTTTGGTGTTCAGACCTACTTAGAACATATGCTTGACCTTGCTCCATGGCCAACGCCTCGCGAGAGTACAAAAGGAGTCATCGACCCATTAGAACATATTGGATTCTCTGGTTTCATCTTCAAAATTCAAGCAAACATGAACCCTGCTCACCGTGATCGTATTGCCTTCTTACGAATTACTTCAGGTAAATTTGAGCGTGGTATGCAAGTAAAGCATGTTCGTTTAGGTAAAAACATGAAGTTATCACAACCAACTCAGTTCCTTGCACAAAGTCGCAGCATTATTGATGAGGCTCATGCAGGTGATATTATTGGTCTCTTTGATCCAGGTACATTTAGAATTGGAGATACACTAGTTGAGGGGCAACCATTTGAGTTTGACGAGATGCCTCATTTCTCACCTGAATTTTTCTCTGCCATTACAGTAAAAGAGGCAATGAAACATAAATCCTTTGAAAAAGGCCTTCAACAGCTGACAGAAGAGGGGGCGATTCAGTTATTTAAATCGTATAACCGTTTTTCCGAGCAACAAATTGTTGGGGTCGTTGGGGTATTACAGTTCGAAGTTTTAGAACATCGTCTAAATGGTGAATACAATGTTGATATTCAACTCGATCGTCTTCCCTACTCATTTGCAAGATGGGTGGATGGACCACAAAACGAGATGGACACATTCAAAAAGATGCAACGTAATTTAGTGACCGACCGTGATGGTCGAATTGTTGCTCTCTTTGATAATGAATTCCAAATGCGTACAGCGATTGATAAATATCCAAGCATTGAATTTTATGAGAACTCGTTTTATAAAAAACAATCATAATCGACAAGAAAGATGGTCAGCATTGACCATCTTTTTTCTCTATTAACCTTTAACCTTTTGGCGGCGATATATCACTTCTGCAATAATTCCCGCGCTTAAGCCAAGTAGCACATTCACCCCGTCTTGGAAGCCAAAAAGCAGTTGCCCTATAAAAAAGACCGCAATGGTGACAATCGCAAAGATCACTATCCCTACTAAGGATTCCCTCAAAATTAAACCCTACCTTCATTGAACCTTTTTTGCTTCTGCCATTGTTTCACATGTTGATGATAATATGCAAGACCTTCGTCTAATCCTACTTTAGGTATAAATCCTAAAACGGACTTAGCTTCTTTCACGTACTCATCAGATCGCCTAGTCTGATCGGCCGTCGTTTCACTCATTTTAATATCATACAGGGTAGGGAGGTGAATGATTTGATTGTTGATTTTTTTCTGGCCAGCTAAAACCAGTCCTTGAATGGCATCCAATACATACATCGCCTTCTCGTATTCACTATCTTTGAATTCTTTACGTTGCCACGGACCATAAAGATCAGGTACACGCACAATGACATAGGACAACCCCAACTTATCAACAAGTTTCTTCAACTGTGCTTCTAGTATTCGTTTTTGTTTACCAAAATCGGTCTCCATCTCAATCGTCGAAGGGTAGATCACTCTTACATTTTGTGGAAGTCTACACATGAGTTCTTTCAAGATTTCTTTTTCTTCCTCTACTTGCTTAAACTCTTTGTTTGCTAAATGATATACCGTATCTACTCCGTTGAAATTAATCTCTTTAAAAGGCTGTTTATGCAATTGAAAAAGAGCATTTCTCCCTATGCGAAGTTCTTTCTCTTCCTGCTCTTCTTGTGTCGCTTCATCATCAGAATCAATTGCGACAACTTCAATCCCCTCCGACAGAAGATGTTCGCATAAATGAAACCCAATAAACCCTAATGCTCCGGTAACGATTACTCGTCTCACCTGATCCCCTCCTTAAAACCATCCATATGTACTTCCCTCTTAAGACAAGCTCAAAAGGGATTAAAGCTTTTCCTCATGTTTCTTAAAAAAACGAAGGATTGGGGCGACATAGGAAGAATAGTTCTTCCCGTTCCCATGCAAGCTAATTGACGCTTTTTTTCCTACTCTCTCACATGCAATAGAAAAGGGGCGACTATGCTGTTCAAAAGGAAAGCGTTTATTCGTTACATCATGAACAATCTGCATCGGAGGACAAATCATATTCTCAAGATCAATGGTGTTGAAAACCTCAGAAACATCGGTTTGATCCTCATTGATTCCATAGGCCTGTGCAATTTCTTTTCTGAACCTTTTATAATAAAGTTTATTTTGCTTTTCCTGTTTTTCATATACTTCTAAAGATAAACATGGGTTTATAAAGAAAGCCGAGCGAAAGAAGTCTGGTCTTCTTTTCATTAAAGAAAGTGAGACTAGTGCCCCGCTGTTTTCTGATACTACATGGATCCTCTTATTCAACAACGCTTTCTTATAGACCAGATGATACAATTGCTCGATGTAATCAACTGCTCGTTGATTCCCCCAATGCGCTCCAAATAGCTCAGAGGTGAAAATTGTATAACCTTGGTTAATGAGCGATGTAATAAACTGATGTCTTTCTGGATGTTGGTGCCAAATACTCGTATTCTCTTCCACACTCTTAGCGTGATCTCCGATGATTAATACAGCGAAACCATTTGGTCTTTCAGGAAAAAAGAGGACATTTCGCTGGTTTTCTATTGTAAAAAAAGTTTGATCAATCGCCATCTACTCGCCTCTCCCATCCGTTTTTAAGTAATAACTTTTAAACGTCATTTCCTTATTACCCTATGCATATGTCGCTTCATACGGAATGAGACAATCGAAGATATTTTTCTTCAAAAAAAAAGAGAAAGCATCTGAGTTTATTCAGTGCTTTCTCTTCATTTCGATTATGGTTTTTGCTTTTGTGTCCATTTTCGATCATCATTAGTTGTTTCCGGAAAACGTTCTCCTACACTCAGCTTTACGGATTTTGGATTTGTTACCATACTACCAGTCTCCCCGATTTCAACATAGATACCGTTATTCGGTGCTTTTTGACCATGATCAAATTGTCGATTTTGTCCCACAGTTATCCCTCCTTTCTATTTAGAGTTTCCGTTTAAAGGAGGAATCATGAGTTCTGTTCTTAATCTTTTTAAGTGAGTAACGATGTCAATATAGCTTTTTGAACGTGTAAACGATTTTCTGCTTGATCGTAAATGGCAGAATGACCTCCATCAATTACATCAACTGTCACTTCTTCCCCGCGATGAGCTGGTAAACAATGGAGAAATAAATAATCGTCCTTTGCATGGCTTGTTAAGTTTTCATTTACTTGAAATGGTGCAAATGCCTTCTCTCGTTCAGACTGCTCACCTTCATAGCCCATGCTTGCCCACACATCGGTGTAAATCACATCAGCTTGTTCACATGCATGAACAGGATCGTTTGTTTCTGTTAACAAAGCCCCTGTTTCCTCTGCTGCATTTTTTGCTGCCGCAAAAATTCCCGCATCAACCTCATAGCCTTTTGGTGTCGCGACAACAACATCCATTCCTGTCTTTGCTCCAGCTATAAGTAATGAATGGGCGACGTTATTTCCATCTCCAACATAAGCTAGTTTCAACTTCTCCTGTGTTGGTTTGTATTCTTTGATTGTGAGGAGGTCTGCTAATGCCTGACATGGGTGATACGCATCGGTTAAAGCATTGATGACAGGTACGTCTGCGTTTGCAGCTAATTCTTCAACCATATCATGAGAGTTCGTACGAATCATGATCGCATCAACATAACGTGAGAGCACCTTTGCTGTATCCTTTATCGGCTCGCCTCTCCCAATTTGTAAATCACGCGGACTCAAGAACAAGGCATGACCACCTAATTGCGTCATCCCTACCTCAAATGAGACACGCGTACGAGTTGAAGCATTTTCAAAAATCATACCAAGAGATTTTCCTTTTAATATCGGTTCGTGGTCATGATCTTTAGCCTTTTGTTTTATTTCAGCCGCTACACGAAGTAACTCTTTTACTTCTTTTGGTGCGTAATCCAACAACGTCAAAAAGTCTCTTCCCGTTAAGCTGACGTGCTTTTTTATCGTCTGTTTCATCAAGTAATCCCTACTTCCAAATTTTTTTAAACGAGTAGCTTAGCTTGCTTTCTCCACTCCTCAATAGATAACAATTGGTTCGTTGTACATTGTTTTCCTTTTAGCATTGCTTCTAATGTTGTTAGTTCTGTCATAACTGTAATCCGTTGTTTTAGAGCTTCAATTCTCTTCTTTTTTCCGTTTTTAAATCCACGCTTTGGAATACTGACAAGGAGGGCTGCGTCAGCTGTCTCTACCCAAGTGTCAAAATCATTCTCAACGACCTGAAAGCCAGCGTCTACTAGTTGCTTTTTATAAGGAATGCATGCAGTGTGATACGTTGAATCAATATCAAGATAGACGGTTCCAGCCGATGTGTTTGATGATGTAAACCGTTGGTCAACGGAAGCAAATGCCTTACTAAATGCTTCAGCAATGGAAGAACTTATACTGATCAACTCACCTGTTGATTTCATTTCTGCCTCTAAAATCGGATCAACGCCTGGAAGTTTCTGATACGAAAAAACAGGTGCTTTCACGGTATAAAATGAAGGTGTAGGTGCATATCCTGTCTTACCTATAAGAGCAGGAAGTGACTGACCCAGTAACAATCTCACCGTGTAATCAATCAGTGGTTCACCATTTATTTTACTTAAAATCGGAACGGTTCTAGATGCTCTTGGATTGACTTCAATGACATATAGCTCTTCTTTATAAAACACAAATTGTACATTAAACAGACCACGAAGATCCATTCCTCTTGCCATTTTCTCTGTGTAGTAGAGAACTTGTTTCTTGATCTGGTCCGATATCGAATAGGGCGGAGTGACCGCTAAACTATCTCCTGAATGGACTCCTGCTTTTTCAATTTGTTCAAATAACCCTGCGATATAGACATTCTCACCATCTGTCAACACATCAACTTCTAGCTCGACGCCTGGATAATAAGCATCAATTAAAAGTGGGAACGTTAGATGATGAGTCAATTCAAACAATTCACTTAACTCCTCAGTTGAATTTGCGACGACCATCCCTTGCCCACCAATCACATAAGATGGCCTAATAAGAACAGGGAAACCAATGTCTAACGCTTTTTGTTGTGCCTCTTCAATATTCATAACTGTTACACCTGGAATATGTGGTACCTCTATCTCATTCATAAACTGATAAAACTGGCCACGATCTTCTAATAAATCAATCGTTTCTGTAGATGTGCCAAAAATGTGAATGCCTGCTTGTTCGAGACCTTTAACTAATGAGATCGCCGTTTGACCTCCAAGCCCCACAACAACTCCCTCAGGCTGTTCAAGCTCAATAATGTTTACCACGTCTTCGACCGTTAATGGTTCAAAGTATAAACGATCCGCTGTTGCGTAATCAGTGCTCACTGTTTCAGGATTATTATTAATAATAATCGCCTCATAGCCAAGTTTGTGTAGACTTATTGCCCCATGAACCGAACAATAATCAAACTCGATGCCTTGACCAATCCTTATCGGTCCAGACCCTAAAATGACAATCTTCTTTTTATCTGTTGATACTTCAACATCCGATTCACCGCTCCAACTTGAATAGTAGTATGAAGTAGCTGCAGTGAATTCACCAGCACAGGTATCGACCATTTTATAGCGAGGTAGAATGCCTAACTGTATCCGTTTGTCTTTCACCAGATTCTCTGAAACATTCCATTCTTTCGCTAACCAGTGATCTTGGAATCCATACACCTTGTATGTTGTTAATTTTTCAATTGTAACGGAATTCAGACGCTCGCTTGTGATCTCTTGTTCCAATGTGACAAGCTTATGAAATGCATGTAAGAAGTACTGATTGATCTGTGTCTGATCATGGATCAATTTAAGCGCTGTCCCACGTCGCATGAGTTCCATGATGGCGAAAAAACGACGATCATCAGCACGAACAACAAGGTCCCACAGTTCGGTTTCTCGCCAACCCTCTAAGCTAAGCAGTCGTAGTCCATCGACTTTTATTTCAAGGGAACGAACCGCTTTTTGGATCGCTGCTTCGATGTTCCGTTCAATCGCCATCACTTCCCCCGTCGCTTTCATTTGAGTTCCAAGAGTACGGTCAGCGTGGACAAGCTTATCGAATGGCCAACGTGGAAACTTTACAACGACATAGTCAAGAGCAGGCTCGAAACTTGCATATGTATGGCCTGTCACTGGATTAATCAATTCATGCAAAAGATAGCCCATGCTAAGTTTGGCAGCGATACGAGCGATTGGATATCCTGTTGCTTTTGATGCAAGAGCTGAAGACCTGCTTACACGAGGATTGACTTCAATTAAGTAATAAGTTTTGCTCTTTGGATCTAATGCAAATTGAATATTGCATCCACCGACAATACCTAATGCCCGTATGATTTTTATAGAAACTGAACGAAGCATTTGATACTCCACATCTGTTAACGTCTGCGATGGTGCAACGACGATGGAATCGCCCGTGTGAATGCCTACAGGATCAATGTTTTCCATGTTACATATTGTGATGCACGTATCATTCTCATCACGCATGACTTCATATTCAATTTCTTTAAACCCAGCTATGCTTTTCTCAATAAGACATTGACTAATCGGACTCTGAGCTAGCCCCCCTTTTACAATTGTCATTAACTCTGTTTTCGTTTCTGCAATGCCTCCACCAGCACCACCTAATGTATAGGCTGGACGCACAATAATCGGGTACCCTACTTTTTCAGCGAATTGAACCGCTCCATCAATCGTTTGAACAATGTCACTATCTGGGACAGGCTCAGCTAATTCATTCATCAGCGCGCGGAACGCTTCCCGATCTTCGCCTTTTTTGATTGATTCAATCGGAGTCCCAAGCAATTCCACCCCACAAGCCGCTAAAATTCCTTGGTCATTAAGAGCTAGTGCCAAATTTAACCCTGTTTGCCCTCCTAATGTAGCGAGGAGTCCATCCGGCTGCTCTTTTTTAATGATCCGCTCTACACTTTCTACGGTCAAAGGTTCAAAATAGACCACATCTGCACATGATTCATCCGTCATCACTGTTGCTGGGTTATTGTTCACTAAGATGACTTTGATCCCTTCTTCTTTTAATGCAAGACAAGCTTGAGTTCCTGCATAATCAAACTCGGCTGCTTGACCAATAACGATTGGACCTGAACCAATGACTAGGACTGATTGAATATGTTCGTGTTTAGGCATATGTCACTCTCTCCTTCTTCTCTACCAACTCCATAAAATCATTGAAAAAATGAGCACTATCACTCGGACCAGGATGTGCTTCTGGATGAAACTGTAACGTCATAATCGGTAAATCCACATGCATGAGACCCTCTATTGATCCATCATTGATATTTTTAAAGGCCGGCTTAAATCCCGTAAGTTCTAATGACTCTTCACAGACGACATAACTATGATTTTGAGATGTCATGTACACCTTATTTGTCGTCGACTCAAGCACAGGCTGATTGGACCCACGATGACCAAAGCGTAATTTTTCAGTATCTGCTCCGTAAGCTAGAGCTAACAGTTGGTGCCCTAGACAAATCCCAAGTGTCGGGTAGGCCATCGATAACTCTTTAATCATCGGCAAAAGATGCACTAGTTTTTTGGGGTTTCCAGGCCCATTCGATAACAGGAGTCCATCCGGCTTTAGTGCGTGAATCTCTTCCAACGTTGAATGATAAGGCATGACCGTTACTTGACATCCTTGTTCAAGTAACTGGTCGACGATCGACTTTTTGTAGCCAAAATCCAATAGTGCTACATGGGGCCCAGATCCTTCAAATGTGAGAGGCTCATCAACAGAGACCTCAGATACAACATCTTCATCTGCTAATGCAGGGACCTCGTTAAAATCAACAAGTTCTGGCTCAGTCGTTAGCACAGCTCTCATGTCTCCTTTTTCTCGAATACGCTTCACAATCGCTCTCGTATCTACCCCTGATAAAAGAGGAATGTCGTTATTTTCGCACGACTCACTCAGTGATTCTGACTTATCATAATGATAGCCATCTTCACTCAATTGATGAACAATTAGGGCTGAAACTTTAGAAAAAGAACTCTCGTTATCTGTTAAATTCACACCGTAATTTCCTATTAACGGATACGTAAACACAACCATTTGTCCTTTAAATGATGGGTCGGTCATAACCTCCTGATAACCTGTCATCCCAGTAAAAAATACGATCTCTCCATACACTTGTTTTTGTTTCCCTCTCAGTTCTCCCTCAAAAATCTCACCGGTTTCAAGTACGATGTACCCTCTCATGAGATCCCTCCATTCAAAACGAATTATTATTCTAGTTATAGTATTTTTATGCATTTGTGTGTTTAAAAAAAGACCCTTCCCTGACTCTTTTACATCGCTACTTTTTTCTTTTCAAAAACATTCTTTATCATCAGAAAAGCTTTTTCTAACTGATGATCTGAGACAATGAGTGGTGGTAACAGTCTAATGACAGTCGGCCCCGCAGAAAGAACTAGCAATCCTGCATTTCGTAATGTAGAGAGAATTGGTGCGACTTCATGCTTACACTCTATTCCGATCATCAATCCCATTCCACGTACTTCGATGATCTCATCTACTTCGTTTGCGAACTGACTCAACTGTTTGATGAACCAATCGCCTTTATTTTGAACATCTTGTAAGAGGTTTGTTTCGAAAATCTCTGTCAGAACGGCAAGAACAGCCGCCATTGCTAACGGATTACCTCCAAAAGTTGATCCATGGCTACCTGGTTGAAAATACGCCGCTAATTCCTTCTTCCCGAGCATTGCCCCTACCGGAAAACCGTTGCCAAGTCCTTTAGCTAGTGTAATAATATCTGGGGATAATCCGTAATGCTCATAGGCAAACTTTGTGCCTGTTCGCCCGATCCCAGTTTGCACCTCATCAACAATTAATAGACAGTTATACTCATCACATAAGCGTTGTAATTCATAGGCGAAAGCATCTGTCATTGGTTTCACTCCACCCTCACCTTGGATGACTTCGACCATAATCGCTGCTACATCGGATGTGACTGCCTCCTTCAACGCCTCTACATCATTAAAAGGTAAGTACGAGAACTCCGCTAAAAGAGGTCCGAATCCCTCATGCACTTTCTTTTGACCCGTTGCAGACATACTTCCTAGTGTTCGACCATGAAAAGATTGTTGAAAAGAAATTATCTTATGTTTTCCCGTTGCTTTTCTTGCTAGCTTAATGGCTGCTTCGTTCGCTTCAGCTCCACTGTTACAGAAGAAAGCATGATCGCACACACTATGCTCCGTTAAAATCTTTGCTACTTTTTCCTGAGCTTCAATATGAAAGAGATTGGAAACATGCCAAAGTTTATCGACTTGCTCTTTCACCGCTTCATTGACAGCAGGATGACAATGACCGAGATTGCATACAGCGATTCCGGCTATAAAATCTAAATACTCTTTTCCAGATCGATCAATTAGAACAGCTCCTTCTCCTTTTATTGGTTCGATCTCCCATCTTGCATATGTAGGAAATAATGCACTCATACTCTTCCTCCTTGGACAACTTTACTGTTGAACCGTTTTGTTGTTGCAACAATTTTCGTTCCGAGCATTTCCCCATTTGCAAACAACATATTACTTTTTCCGTTCATTATGACCACTGTCTCCATTTGTCCAGTTAAGCTTTTTAGTGCGGCTGTCACCTTTGGAATCATTCCGCCATGAATGGTTCCATCCACTAACCATGTATCGATCTGTTCTTTTGATATTACTTTCACAGGTTCACCATCTTTTAAAATACCATCTACATCAGTGACGAAGACTAGTTGACTTGCCCCAAGCGAATTTGCCACTGCTGCCGCTGCATGATCCGCATTGACATTGTAATGCTGACCTTCTACGCTTGTTGCGATCGATGCGATAATAGGCATATATCCAGCTTGCAGTAATGTGTGTAGTAAATGATCATTCACTTTTACTGGCTCTCCGACAAACCCTAACTTAGATAGGTCAATCGGTTTGGCCATGAGTAAGTTACCATCGCATCCTGATAGACCAATCGCTTTTGCACCTGCTAATTGAATCGATGTCACTAGCTGCTTATTTACCTTTCCACACAGCACCATTTCAACCGTTTCTAGTACCTCTTTTGTTGTTTTACGTAGACCATTTATAAACGTTGATTCCACTTTTAATTGGTGGAGAACTTGGTTAATATGTGGCCCACCCCCGTGAACAAGAACAACATATTTTCCTAGTTTCCAAAGCTCGACCATCGCCTCGTAAAAGGCTGGTGAAAGTTCGTTTAATGTACTACCTCCGCATTTTATGACGATTATCTCTTTCAAAATGCACCCTCCTTACGTGCGGTACCCCGCATTAATTCGGACATAATCATAAGTGAGATCGCATCCCCATGCACGACCACTCCCCGTTCCTACATGAAGGTCCACAGATATAACGACTGTGTCATTGTTTTTCATATAATTCGTTGCTTCTTCTTCCGAGAAAGGTAATGGACTACTCGATGTTAGCGTTTGAATTGGTCCAATCGCTATATCAATTTCCTCAGGGTCCACAAGACATTCACTATATCCAATCGCACAAATAATTCGTCCCCAGTTGGCATCTGTCCCATAAACTGCCGATTTCACAAGATCAGATCCGACAATTTGCTTAGCAACCATCCCCGCCTCTTGATCATTCTTAGCCCCTCTTACTTGAACTTCAATTAACTTACTCGCACCCTCTCCATCACGAGCGATCGCTTTCGCAAGGTCTTCACACGCTAACGTTAAGGCTTGATAAAAAATATCCCAATCTGGATGCTCTGGTGTCAATAGGTCATGTTCGGCTAAGCCTGAAGCCATCACGACAACCATATCATTTGTTGAGGTGTCACCATCAACTGTAATCTGATTAAATGTTTTATTCGTAATCGATGATAATGCCGCTTGCAAAATATTTGGTTCAATTCTAGCATCTGTTGTCACAAAAGATAGCATCGTAGCCATATTGGGATGGATCATTCCCGATCCTTTCGCTACTCCACCAATCGTTATTTTTTCACCATCAACGATTGCTTCATAACACGTATGCTTTTGCATTGTATCTGTTGTCATAATCGCTTGATTAAATGAACTAGCTCCGTCAAGCATTGAATCGAGTTCGAGTCTTTCAATGCCACTCGAAATTTTATCCATTTGTAAAAATTCCCCTATGACCCCTGTTGATGTGATAGCAACATGATGTTCAGCTATGTCGAACTGAAGCGCTGAGAGTCGACGCATTTCATACGCATCCATCAACCCTTTTTTACCAGTACAAGCATTGGCATTTCCGCTGTTGACAACAAGCGCTTGAATTTTACCTTCTTTTTCAATGCTTTCCTGCGTTACCTTCAAAGGTGGAGCCTGCATTTTATTTAATGTATAAACAGCTGCCGCACTTGCAGGAACATCACATAAAATCGCGCCTAAATCATTTCGTTTCCGTTTCACCCCCGTGTGAATACCAATTGCCTGAAAACCTGTTGGACTGGTAATACTTCCTCCTTTTACTTTCGTAATAGATAATGTCTGACTTATCGTACTCATCTGTTCCACCCCTTCCTACGGATAAACTGGTACAAACTTAAGTCCTGTTGATTCTTCCCACCCATTCATCACATTCCAGTTTTGTATCGCTTGACCTGAAGCTCCTTTTACTACATTGTCAATGACTGAAACCACTGTGATCCTTCCTGTGCGCTCATCGTAAGTCACCCCAATATCACAGAAGTTGCTCCCATACACTTCTTTCGTAGCTGGATAGGAACCAATAGGTCTCACTCGTACAAAATAGCAATCTTTGTATTTATTTTCATAGAGTTCGCGTAGCTGTTCTTCTGTCATTGTTTGATTAGCCTTTGCATAAATCGTTGCCATAATCCCACGGACCATTGGAACTAAATGTGGCTGAAACGTAACGGGGCTCTTCTCATCCGTCCACTCATTTAATACTTGCTCAATCTCTGGCACATGTTTATGTGTATTCACTTGATACGCTTTAAAGTTTTCGTTCATTTCACTAAAGTGAGTGATCGCACTAGGCGTTCTGCCAGCTCCGGACGTTCCTGATTTTGCATCAATGATGATTGATTCTAGATCAATGATACCTGCTTTCACTAAGGGGGCTAACCCTAGTAAAATTGCGGTCGGAAAACATCCAGGATTGGCAATGATAGAAGCTTCGGCAATCGCCTCACGGTTCCATTCAGTTAATCCATATTGTGCTTGATTGATCAGTTCGATAGGAGCGGCTTTACGTTTATACCAAGCTTCATACGCTGTGGGGTCAGTAAGCCTTAAGTCTCCTGATAAATCAATAATTTGCACACCACCGCGCGCAAGGTCCTCTGATAATGCACTTGATACACCAGGAGGGGTCGCAAGAAATACAACGTCCACTTCTTTAACAATCTGTGCGACATTTACATCTTCTAATGGCTGTTCAAAAATCGTCGACAGATGAGGATATGATTCATGAATATGCATGCCTTGTTGAGAAGACGTATATACCTTCAATTCACTTTTATAAGGGTGTTGCCATAATAACCGCAACAAATCTGCTCCTCCGTATCCACTTGCACCAATAATTCCTACCTTCACGATCAACTCTCTCCGTTTCGCATTCATTTTTTTATCTTGTTACCCATTATAAATATGAATAAAAATAAATTCAACTGTATTTTTATTTTATTTTATAATTATCTAATAATTCACTATTCTATCTTTGTTTGCACAAAAATAAACGCGACAAATTGTCGCGTTTACATGATGCCTATTCTTCCATTTTCTCGATAATTCTTTCTACGGTTTGATCGATTTGATCACCCCATAAATCATTGATCTCATGATACACGTACGTACCGTTTTCATCTAAAATACTAACACCACGATAAGACATTTCGTCATTTTTCATGTTCACTTGATCTAGCACGTTAAATTCTGAATCAGTTAAAAATGAATACGTAAATGCCCCTGCTTCTTTTAATCGTTTATGATTATCTGGCGTATCGACACTAATCGCATAAATATCAGCATCTATCTCTTCAAATAAATGAAGGTTCTCCTGCAACTGGACCAGTTGCTGTTGGCAAAGTCCTCAACCAACCTCAGTGAAATGGAATAAAATTGTTGCTCGATCTTTGTTGGATAGTGTAACGGTTTCGTTTTCTTCATTTACTAAACTAACTTCCCCCGTCGGTTCATCTTGATCATTTGAACCACATGCTGATAGCACAACAAGCATCGCGATCGCACTAAGGAATAGATAAAATAGCTTTTGATTAAGTAATCTCTGCATGTATAGTCACCTCGTTTCAAACGCCTCTAATAGTAAGTGTAGAAAATGATTCCAAAAAGGTCAACGAATCTGTCTTATTGAACCGCCGACTTTAAGTCAGCTAAAATGTCTGTTTGATCACTTTTTAACCCATCATACTGCCTCACGACTTGTCCTTCTGGGTCTACTAAATAAAAACGTGTGCTGTGCATGATGTCATCTTCCTCTTCGACTGGTAGAACAGTTGTCGCAAATGCTTCTTTCGCAAATTCGATCATTTCCTCTTGTTCATACCCTGTAAGGAAGTGCCAATAATTAAAATCGGCCCCAACATTCGAACCATATGAGTGAAGGACTTCTGGGGTGTCTTGTTTTGGGTCCACTGTAAACGAAATAAATTTCATCTCATCCCCTTCTTCAATCATCGCGTTATGCAAACTTCTCATATTCGGGGTCATCGTTGGACATACAGAGGGACATTGAGTAAAGATCATATTCGCTAACCAGTAGCTACCTTCTAATTCATCAGATCCAAAAGCTTGTGAATCTTGGTTTACAAACTCGAAATCAGGAACAAACAGATCAGCCGCTGATATATCATAATCGGAACTCTCTCCTACACCATATAACCAACCGCAGCCTGATAAAACAAACATACTTACAAGTAGCACAATCCATTTCTTCATCGAGTTACTCCTCTTTCCCTTACGATTTCATAACAGGAATATCGCTAATTGTTAACTCCCCGTCCTGTTGCTTTTCTTTTTTTAACCACTGTTTAAATACATAACCAATCGTAAATCCGTACGTAATTTCTTGCATAATTTTCATGAGTACTCCTGCTAGTTGTTGATCCATTCGTGTTTCAAGAAAGGCAAAGGAATCAGGCCCACTAAAAACAGACATTGGCACACTCGCACCAGCAGGAAGGCAATAAGCCATAACCGAAGCCCAAATCGCTGGGTCAGTATACGTTTGGTATAGTGGCTCAGGGGCAAAGATTATTAATGCACAAGCTGGAGTAATTAAGATCCCATTGGCAAAAATATAGCCAATTCGTCTCAAATCGGATAACTGAGAAGTAGACGGCACAGGTGCAAGCATATGCCACCACATTAAAACGGATGCAAAGAACAATAACTGCTGATACCCACTATGCAGAAGTTCAGATTGCATAAGCGTGTCAAACATAAATGGGACATGATACAATGAAAACAAACCATTGAATAGGAATAAAGCCACAATCGGACTCCATACAAACTTTCCAACACGGCCAATCAATGTCTGCTTACATTTATCAATGAGTGTTGTAAATACCCATGTCGGTGTTCCGAGTAATAACAGTGGTGTGGCCACAAAATAGGCAAAAACCATCTGTGTCATATGGAAAGTTATCATAATGTGACCCGCTACATACAGTGGACTTCCCCAACCAATATAAAGCGCACCTAGACCTAACATAAAATAAATCTTTTTCTTCAAAGGGACAGGATCTGACTTTTTAAAGTGAACACGTCCAGTTGATGTCATATAAAGGTAAACCGCCGCCAAGACTAAAAGAATAATGATTAATTCTGGTGTCCATAACGCACGAAAACTAAAGTTTTCAAATAAGACTTCCATACTGCTGTTTGCCTCCCTTGTGGAGATATTGATGTGTATCTGTTATAGACTACATGAATACTATATCATAAAATAACAGTGATTTTTTTGGCGGAATAAGGACATTTTGTTACCTATTTTCATTACAAATAAGGAGATCTAACTCATGACAAATCGACACTTAATTGCACTTGATCTTGACGGAACATTATTAACGGATAAAAAGACAATTTCAGAACGTTCAAAACAGGTGATACATAAAGCAAGGCAAGCTGGACACATTGTTGTTATCTCAACAGGACGACCGTATCGGGCAAGTATGCAATATTACCGTGAGCTCCAACTTGATACTGCGATCGTCAATTTTAATGGGGCATTTGTTCATCATCCCCACGATCGAAGCTTTGGTACACATCACTCTCCGCTTGACCTGCCTACTGCTAAGAATGTGATCGAAACATGTGAAGCATTTGATGTAAGCAATATTATGGTCGAAGTGATTGATGATTATTACTTGCAATATTATGATGAAGTCTTTGTTGATACATTTACAGCAGGGACGAATCCAGTTGATTACGGGAACCTTCTCCATATCTTAAAAGATGATCCAACAGCGATTCTCATTCATCCAAACGAAACAAATGAAGAACAATTACGCAACCTCATAAAAGATGCCCATGCAGAAGCGATTGATCAACGTTCATGGGGTGCACCTTTTAATGTGATCGAAATCGTTAAGGCGGGAATGAATAAAGCGGTCGGTTTAAAGAAAGTTTCAGACTTCTATGACATTCCACGCGAGCGTATTATTGCGTTCGGTGACGAGGATAACGACCTAGAGATGATTGAGTATGCAGGGAAAGGAATCGCGATGGGCAATGGCATTAAAGAGTTAAAGCAATTAGCCAATTTCACAACAAAAACAAATGAAGAAGATGGGATTGCCCTCTACTTAGAAGAAGCGTTAAATCTTTAGATCATGAATGATGTCAGCCTTCTTTGGACAAATTACAATTGTATGTAAAATTCCAAAGGAGCGATGATGATGAGTAAACATTCCCGTTCAAAACGTGCTACTCAACAAGGCAAAGATGCTGTTCAACCAGCCAATGAAACAGAAGGATTAGCTACGTTGAAAACTCAGTCAAACACCGAATCAAAAAGACAAAGACGAGGTGATTGTTAATGGGTAATATGCATTATCAACAAGCTCGTGAGGCAGTAGCTCGTGCTGAACTTCTAGCTATGGCTGCTGAAACTGATATTCAACGTGAAGCTGTTCAAAGAGAAATTGGCCGTGCAAAAAACGCACTAAATTCAGCTTTTCACCAATCTACACCTGCTGAACAAGAGCAACTTGGCGAGATGCAATCCCAATTGCACAACATTACATCTATGGGACAGTTTGAATAGAAAAACGATTATAATCTAGTTGAGAAGAGCGTATATGCCTACGCTCTTTTTTTATTGAACACATTGATTTAACAAACAAATCTACTACTCTCCCTGAATTATTTATGTTACGCTAGAATGGTCACACACGTATAAATGTGTAGGGGGAGCAGAAACATGGTCAAGGTTTTTGAAATTTCAAAAGATGCAGATGAAGTATTACAACATCGTATTGCCGATTTACTAATGGGACAAATGGAATCAGTATGGGCTCCTAACCCTTATGAGCAATTACTTTCTTCTATTAAACTCGCTTTAAAGGAAGGTTCACAAGCTCATATATTTGTTGCCGAAAAAGATGAAACATTAGTTGGTGCCGCCTTTTTTAATGTGGGCATTAGCATAGACAAAGGTGGTCATTACATTTGGCTGAATGACTTGTTTGTTCATAAAGAGCATCGCAATCAAGGGATTGCTAAAAAACTTCTACTTCAAATTATTTATTGGGCAGAGAATGAGAAAATAAAAGGGATAGAGCTTGAAACCGGTATTAATAATGAAGCAACAAAAGCCTTGTACAATTCGTTAGGTTTTTATGATATTGTCTCAAAACGATATGGCTTTAGATTCTAAACTGATAGGAGATTGAATCCTATCAGTTTTTTTATGTTTTTACCCACGCCCAATTATCTGAAAACTAGGCGAATTGCTTCTTTTTTCTTGCTTAGAAACATATGATGTAGCAACCTTACAATTTAGTTATCGCAAGCCCCAAGAGGAGTGTGGACTATAATGAGAGATGCTTTTGTGGATGTTGAATTTTCAGATGTATACATTGAATTAACAAAGCCAGCACTCCATCAATTCATTAAAAGAATGATGAGCCAGCATTACTCGTTGTTTTGGCGATACGATTCTAAGACGATTTATTTAATGATTGAACTTGAAGACTCAGTACACGAACTTCCTTTTATACGCAACACTGATTTTCTAACTCTATCCGCCGAATGTCTTCATGTTTATGATGATGTCCTTGCAAGTGCCATTGAAAAATTACTTCAACGTGAACGTGGGAATGCCATTGTGAAACGAGTGACTGAAGGTCCTCTCTACATTACGTCCTACCAAGCTGGCGACATTGAGTCAATGATAGAAATTGATGGGAGTGAGAAAGTGATGATGAATAGAAATGGATCGATGATTCAGTACAAGGATGATGGGAAATCACTCGAGCCAAAAACAATTTTTAATATGATGAACCTTGAAATTGATTATGTATTAATGGAATTACATGAAGCGCTTCTCAACCAAGATGACTCGGAAATAGAATCTCATAAAAGGCGCTTAAAGAAACTGCTGCAAAGACGCGAACAAGTTGAACAACTACTTTAGTTCAACACTAATAAAGCTATACGTTGCTAAATGCAACGAAAAAAGCAAGCACATCCTAATCGGTGCTTGCATTTTTTCGGGGACTATTATGAAGTTTATCTCCACTTTTATGCTGCCGAACGATCATCCTCTAGTCTTTCATCAATTGCAATGTTAGACCTGAGTTGCTTTTTGGCTTTAATCGTAAACAACGTAATAACAACCGCTGTTCCTAAAGCGGCTACCGCATAAGAAACATTCATTGGTAATCCAAAGCCAATCTGTGCATTGGCAATATAAGTGAATGTCACCATCGTCATAAACGCTGCTGGAATACTCGCAATCCAATGTAGCTTATGAGCTAAGATGAGATACATTGCCCCCACCCATAAAGCAATCATAGCTGTCGATTGATTTGCCCATGAGAAGTAACGCCACAAAATATCAAAGTTTATTGTTGTTAAATACATAGAGATCGCAAACATAGGTAAAGCAATAAAGAATCGATTCCTAATTTTCTTTTGACCAATTTTGAAGTAATCAGCAACAATCATTCGTGCACTCCGGAAAGCTGTATCACCTGATGTGATCGGTAAAATAATGACTCCGATAATCGCTAGTGTTCCCCCAATTGCTCCAAGCATTGTAATCGAAACCTCTGTAACAACCGCACCCGGACCACCAGCTGCAAGTAATGCACTTAAGTCTGTTCCGTGGAATAAACTCATTGCTGCTGCCGCCCAAATCATCGCGATAACGGCTTCTGTAATCATCATGCCATAAAAGATACTACGTCCGTTTTTCTCACGCATCGTTGTACGTGAAATGATTGGTGATTGTGTAGCATGGAAACCTGATAAGGCTCCACAAGAAATGGTCAAGAATAATAACGGAAAGATCATTAATCCTTCTGGATGCATATTCGTAAATGTTAATTCAGGAATAGGTGCCCCTGTAACGATTAAACTTCCACCAATACCTAGTGCACTAATGACTAGTAGAGCCCCTAATAACGGATAGACACGCCCAATCACCTTATCAATTGGTAGCATTGTAGCAATAACATAATAGATAAAGATAGCAGCAATTATCATGCCTAATGTTACCCATCCAGGTGCTAAACTATCAATTAATGAAGCAGGTGCACTTACAAAAACTGTTCCAACGAGTAATAGAAGTAAGACCGAAAACGCATTAACGATATGCTTCATCGCTTTTCCTAAAAACTTACCTGCAAGTTCTGGAAGATGCGCGCCCTTATTACGAATGGAGATCATACCCGTAAGGTAGTCATGAACTGCCCCAGCGAATATTGCCCCTAGTACAATCCATAAGAAGGCAACAGGACCGTAAAGAGCCCCCATGATTGGACCGAAAATCGGACCAACTCCAGCAATGTTTAATAACTGAATCAAAGAATTACGCTTTGTTCCCATCGGTACATAATCGACACCATCTTGTTCGGAATAGGCAGGAGTCGGTCGATCTGGTTTGACGCCAAACACTCTCTCAACAAATTTTCCATATGTGAAATAACCAATAATTAATAAAACGATTGATATTGCAAACGTTATCATTTTTAACCACACCCCTTAACGTTTTCTTGCTTTTATTGTAGCAAGATTCGACATCAAAGGTTATGAAAGCGGTTTAACGCGTAGGAATTAGCTACCTACATGTACAAAATACATCCTAACATGCGATTTTTCATAGAATGTTCACATATCGAGCGCTTATAATTCTAATTTTTCCCTCAATGCTTTGACATAAGTTCGACTTGCAGGAACCTCATCCTTTATTCCTTTCATTTTTATTTGATACGCCCCATTAAACCACGGAACAAGCCCTTCTATCTCAGCTAGATTTACAATATAACTTTTATGCGTTTGTAAAAAAGGATAGCCTTCTAACTTTTGTTTTAATTCTTTTAAGGGCGTTCGAACTCGATACATTTGCTCTCGTGTGCGAATAACCGTTTCCCGCTCCTCTTTTGATAAATAAAGAATACTTCTAGGATCTAAATATCGGATTCTTTCTTCATCATCCACTGCTAAGCGCGTTAGTCTTTCTTTGCTTGTCACCACGGACTGCTTGTGTTGAAATTGCTTTAGCACTTGTTCTCGGTATCGTTTCAGCGTCTCACTTAATTCGTCCTCGTCAAAAGGCTTTAACAAATAATCCATCGCCTCTACTCGAAAAGCTTTTGCTGCATAGTGCGCATGAGCCGTAGCAAAAACCACTTTTGGTTTGTTCTTAATCTTCATTAATGATTTCGCTAATTCAAGTCCATTCGTTTGTGGCATATCGATATCTAAAAAGAGTAGATCCGGCTCATGATTAATGATAGCCATTAATCCTGATTGTGCTTCTTCACACATAGCAATGACCTCAACATCTTCATGTTGCTTCAAGAGATGACACAGCTCATCACGACTATGTAACTCATCATCAATAATCACCGTTCTTATTTTTCTCATCCCTCTTCCTCTCTTTCTGTTAAAGCGTTTATGCATAAGGTAAACGTTGTCCCTTCACCAGGCACACTATCTACCCTAAGATTGAATTCATCTTGATACATCATTTCTAGCCTTCTGTTTAAATTAAACAATCCAATTCCAGTCCCTACTTCTGATTTCACAGGTTGTTTAAATAATTCTCTCTGACGATAATCATTCATCCCAACCCCATTATCAGAGATCTGCAATTGAATCCGTTGATGATCTCCTGTTACTCCGATCCTTAACCAACTTTGACCTACTTTATCTTTTAATCCATGTTTCATCGCATTTTCAACAAGAGGTTGAAGCGTCATCGGTGGCACGAGAAAAGCCTCTGCTTGTGGTTCAACATCAAACTCTACTTGGAGACGATCACTAAATCTTGCTTCCTCAATTTGCAAATAAGCTTTAACATGGTCCAACTCTTCTTTAATCGTTGCTTCTGTTTGTTGACTACCAGTTAAATTTTGTCTAAAAAAACGAGATAATGAAATTAACAACTTACGTGCTTTATTCGGGTCCGTACGAATAAGTGACACAATGGTGTTAAGTGCATTAAATAGAAAGTGAGGATTCACTTGGGCTTGCAATGCTTGAATTTCCGCTTGCTTCGCTAATTCCAGTTGATCATCTACATGAGCAAGCTCGAGTTGTTCACTTAATAACTCTGCTAAACCTTTAGCTAGTTCGATCGTGGTTGGTGTCCGTTCTTTCTCTGAGTGAAAGTAAAGTTTTAATGTTCCACTTGGCTTGTTTTGTTGAATCAAAGGGGCAATAATTGCTGCGCGTAAAGTTTCAGATTGGCTTAGACCTGTCATGTCAGCCGCACTCGCAAGCATGAGCTCCCCCGTCTTTAGCACATCTTTTGTTGCTGGTGTTTTTATCAATCGACTCGAAGGCATGTCTTCTCCATCTCCGACATACGCTAGGACAGATGTATGGTTTGTAATCGATACAGCTGCAACATCAATTTCTCGATACAAAATTGAACAAGTGGCCTGAGCTGAATCTTTTGATAACCCTTTTCTCATATGCTTCAATGTTTGATTGGCTAATCGGAAGGATCGCTCTGCTTGAAGACGCCCCATTCTCTCCTCTACACTGATAACATTGCGAATAATTAAGATGAAAATAGCTGCTCCTATGCCGTTAGCTACAATCATTGGTAGACCAATCTCTGCTACGAGTGACCAAGCCGTAGAAAAAGGTTGAGCAATGAGTAAGATGATGAGCATTTGCACCGACTCAGCTAACATTCCTACGAATAAAGCGGTTTGCCAAGATACGATGCGTCGATGACGAAAACGTTTAAAGAAATAGCCAGCAATTATTCCCGCTAATACAGTAGAAACACCACAAGCAAAAGCCGAGAACCCTCCCAATGTATAACGGTGGACTCCAGCGATAAACCCTGCCCCCACTCCTACTTTCCATCCACCTAATAGCCCTGCTATGACAATACCAATCACTCTCGCGTTAGCAATCGCCTCACCTTCTCCGAGTGAGACCGTCCATCTACTATATAGGCCAGACTCCGCGTGAATAGTGAGTCCTGTGTATGTACCAATGATGCCAAAAATCCCAAACATCAGCATGAAATTTACTCGTTGAACCGTTGACACGTTTTTTTGTTCAATGATATTCCGAACAAAACGAAAGCGCGTGATCAAAAAGGCTACTGTCACAATAATTCCGAGTCGCTCAAGCATGACAAGCATTAACTCCCACATCAACCACACGTTCCTTTCTTTTTACTTTGTTTGATAATAAATAAACATCGTGACAAGGCATTTTTGTTCATTGCTGAGATTTTTATAATGGTGAACTTCATCTGCTTGGAAATGAATGGCTTGTCCTTTGTTTAACTCATACCTTTTTTCTCCTACAAATAATTCTAGCACTCCATCTTCGACAATTAAATATTCCTCCACACCTACTTGATGACCTTCTGATTGATTAGATGTGCCTGGCTCTAGAGAAAAAGAGAAAATTTCAAACGGTTTGTCGAGCGGCTTAGGAAACAACGGATATACGCGAAAACTTTCGTCATGACCTGTTAAAGGCTCTATTTCTTGTCGTTTTACAACGGTGACGCCTGCTTGTTCCTCTTCTAAAAACGAGGTAAAAGAAACATTCAATCCCTTAGCAATCTTCCATAAGGTTCCTACTGTTGGATTCGACTCTCCTCGTTCGATCTGACCTAACATCGGCTTACTGACACCTGTTTGCTTTGATAACTGATCAAGACTATACCCATGCTTTGTACGGATTGATTTCAAACGCCCTCCGATTAACTTTGATATTTGTTCTTTCTCCATAAAAAAACTCCTTGTTGTACTGTATGTTTTAACATACAATAATATAATATATTATGTGTTCCGAGATATACTTTTTATGTAAGTGTATCATGACCATTAAAACGAAGGGGCAAAAAAATGGCGACAACTATACTCACTCATCAAAAATCTGAATTTTCTCGTGGCCTTATGGCAGGTACAAGTATCGCTATAGGCTATCTCCCCGCTGCATTAACCTTTGGCTTGCTAGCAAAAGGAACAGGACTTAGCTTTTTTGAAGCGATGGCGATGAGTATGTTTGTTTTTGCTGGCGCGGCTCAATATATGGCTTTAAATTTGCTTGCCATTGGAACTGGCGCCTTTGAAATTATCTTTACTACCTTTATTGTGAACATTCGTCACCTACTTATGAGCGCGTCTGTAAACGAACGCGTCGAAGAAGCCCCTCCTTTCATTAAAGCCATTTACTCTTTTGGCTTAACAGATGAAGTATTTGCTGTCTCCTCCACCCAAGAAGGCACCGTTCGAACCGGATTTATTTTCGGTGTAGCGTTGATGGCATATACTAGTTGGGTGATTAACACAGGTGCTGGATACCTCGTCGGCTCTCTATTACCTGCTTCTCTTCAAGCAAGTATGGCGATTGCGTTGTATGCAATGTTTATCGCATTACTTATTCCGTCTGTCAAAAAAGAGCGGAAAATCTTTTACTTAGCAGCAACTGCCGCCATGTTAAACGGTGTATTCTCGCTTGTTATGCCAAGTGGATGGTCCATTGTCCTTGCGACGTTAATGGCTTCTATAGCTATTGAATACATACCAAAAAAAGGAGGTTAGATCTATGTCACTTACTATGGCCTTAATCATTGCTGGTATGGCCATTGTCACCTATATACCGAGAATGCTCCCTCTTACGTTTATGGATACACTCAATATTCCTACTTGGCTACAGGCCATTCTTCGTAATGTCCCCTATGCTGCTCTTGGGGCGTTAATTTTCCCAGGAATATTAACGGCACATGAAAATATTTGGTTTAGTCTCATTGGTGCAATCACTGCTATTCTCGTAGCTTATTTAGGAGCAAACCTAATTGTGGTCGTACTTAGCAGCATTAGCATTATCATGGTTTTAACACTTTTAATGTAATTCCTCACAATGACACCCCACTCCCCTTTCATTCTCCCCTTGAAAACGATACAATAAAAGAATGCTCATAAGAATGAAACGGGGTGAACGTGGGTGAACCGCCTTCCCAAACAAGAAGAAATCCGACTAGAAAAGCAAATGGAACAACATGTCATTGATACTTATAAACAGCTCGTCACTTCGCGTTACTATACTAAAAGTCAAATAGAACAGATTGTATTAGCGACCAAGAAGGTCCTTCCAAGTGATGAACTCGAGCGAATGAAGCAAATCCTCGTTCAAGTGAAAGGGGTTCTTGCCCTTGCTGTTCGAGCTAACACATACGATGCATATGAAAGACGCTTTAGCCAATACTTTCATTCATTATTAGAAGAGGTAGCAGCACTTATAAAGAAAATGGACAATCAATCAAACGAGTATCAGAAACTTTTAAGACGTATTCTTTTTTACTTTGTTTATGATGCGTATGAAGAGCGCTCTCCCTGGCCTTACCTCGTCTTAAAAATTGCTGACCACGTACCCGTAAGGCAACTTGAGGTTATGGATCAATTCTTAGAGGAATCGTTGAGTGATACAGGCTATGCAAGAAAAGTATCAATTGCCAAAAGCTATCTTCTCCTGAAAGTTGGCAAGGAGCGAAAAGCATTGTCCTACTTAATGAGAATTGTACCCATAGGTCAACAAGAAGTGACCGTTCATTTTCAATGTTTAAAAAAACGGGAGCGCTGGCAAACCATTCAAGAATGGTTCGCGCAACTGTTTCCAAACAGGTCAGAGCGTGGGTATGGTTCTCTGCAACAAATAGCAGACGAAATGCACGCCTCCTTACATCAATCAGCCAACGTGTTAACTGGCGTATGGAAAAGGTGGCTTTTACAACCTAGTTTTCAACGTTTTCTATCATTATTAACTCACGTGCCAGCTGATGAAAGAGACGCATTAGTAGATCAATTACTACATGAACTAAAACAGTCTCTACATCAAACAGAAACAGTTATAACCTATATTCGTATGTTAAAAGAATACGAAAAATATGAAGAAGCATCTGCATTTTTTCTTATACATGAACACGACCCACTCAGACTACATCAAGAGAAAAAAGACCTTTTGAAACGAATTGAACAGCATAAACCGTCACTTGCCAAACCCATTCATCATCAGTTTGTAATTCGTCTTGTTGAAAAGAAATCTAGGGTTCATTACGAGGCAGCCGTCGGGTCCATCCGAACGTTACAAGAACTTTATCTAAAAACAGATGAACGAACACTCTTTTTTCACTACTTAGCTCGAATGAAAAAACAATATCGAACGTATCGAGCGTTTGTTGAGGAGTTGAAAACGATTGAATAAAGACATCTTGATCCATGGAGGGTGGCTTGGAGAGCACTTCTTTCTTTGGGGTGAAAAGCTTCATCGTAAAAAATTTGATCAACTTGCTAGCTTCCAATATCCGTTTCTAGTCCCGGCATTTGAATTAAAGTTAGCGCTTTATCGTCATGATCCCGCTAGCTTTTATGGGACATTTGTTGAAACAGAGAAAGCCGTGATTGATGTTCCATTAACGGAGAGAAAATTCATCTCTCCTGCTGGGGAAATGACTGTGTACCAAGCGCAACAAGATATGTCTACCTACTCCTTCCCAATTGAAGGAGTTCTCTTATCTGTCGATGAATTAATCAGTCTATCACTCCAATTTGACATTTGGGAACGTGAAGAAGATCTTATGATTTCGGAAGATTTACGTTATTGGATCACTGTGTTGAAAGAAACTCGTTCACAGATTATCGCTGGAAATTTTCAACCTTCACCATCAGGCCAGTGGCAACTTTCTTCATTCCGGCATCGAGAATGGCTTGATGCGTTGCCAACTGTAAGCTTCTCACTTCGAAGAGCAAGCGCCTATATCCAAGCTCATTCAAATAAGGAAAATGTGTCGGATTTATTTAAACAGGTGATCAATCAAATGAGCGATGCATCGATTCGTTCTCTTCTTGATGAGGAATCAATGCAAGTGATTTATCAAGAATGGACCAACTCAGTAGATGATGAGTTAAAGCCATCCATTCTCGCACTAGCTCATTCTGAACAAATTGATGTGTCTTTATCTGAGCAGGCATTCAAACAACGTCTTGGTACAGTTAAAGTAGAGCCATTTAAGTCTGCCTTAGCTCTTCATGAGCCTGATCGAAGGGATGGAGAATGGAATTTATCAATTTGTGTAGTTGACCGTCAACACCCAAGTCAAATGATTGAAATGACTGAATTAGAGCGTGGGGAACACCCATGGCGCAGCAATCCCATCAGCCAATTAAAAAAAGATTTACAAGAGTTAAAGCAACAATTACCTGAACTAAAAAGTTTATCGGTATCTAATCCTATTATTGGCGTTGATTCAGAGGCTGCCTATGAGCTATTCACATCACATCATCAACTTGTGAAGTCGATTGGCTTCCATCTCATCGTCCCAAAATGGATGAATGAGAAAAGAAAATTGAAAGTGGAACTAAAGATGGATGGTGGTAATGAGAGTGGGTGGAGCGAACCTCTACTTGACTGGCAGAGTCTTGCTTCCTTTACGTACAATGTGGCGATAGGAGACCAAACAATTAGCGCAGAAGAATTCGAGCAGTATGTAAAAGGAAGCAAACCATTTATTTACGCAAATGGCGAGTGGGTCAGTTGGGATCCTGCTCTTGCATCAAAGCTCCAAACTTACCTAAAATCAACTTTAGGAAGTGCTAGTTATTTCGAAGCGTTAAAATTAGAACAGGACATCGATCCGAACTTAACAGAGGATTTAAATATCGAGTGGGAAATATCATGGAATGAGGCATTAGAGGAATCTTTAAAAGCTTTATACACAGAGTCTCCCCCCCCGATTACGATCCCTTCAACATTTGAAGGAGAGTTAAGGCCTTATCAACATCAAGGAGCTTCGTGGATTTCTCAATTACGAAAAGCTGGTTTTGGTGGTTGCTTAGCTGATGATATGGGACTTGGAAAATCAATTCAAACAATTGTTTACATGCTCCATACATTTTTTCATCAAGACTCAGCGCATCATAAGCCGTTTTTATTAATCTGTCCAACGTCACTTATTTACAATTGGGAGAATGAGTGTCGAAAATTCGCCCCTGACCTTCGAGTGTTTATACATCATGGACAGTCGAGATTGAATGAGTTTAGTGAGGCTGAATTAATGAATTGGGATTTGGTCATTACATCCTATCAGCTTGCCGTGAGAGATGTTGAGCCGTTTAGTGAGGTCAGCTGGAATGGACTAATTTTAGATGAGGCCCAACATATTAAGAATGTGGATACAAAGCAACGAAGAGCCATTAAACAATTGAGGGCGACACACAGACTCGCATTAACAGGAACCCCTATTGAAAACCGTTTAAAAGAACTATGGTCATTGATTGATGTGTTGAATCCTGCTTTCCTTGGATCGTTCCAACATTTCCAAGAAGCGTTTATTAAACCAATTGAACGAGATCGTGACCAAGAACAAGTCAATACATTGCAAAAACTGATTCATCCTTTCATTCTCAGACGAAAAAAATCTGATGAAGTTCTTGAGTTAGGTCTACCTGAGAAGCAAGAACAAATCCACAAGGTCACTCTTTCTGTCGAACAAGCCGCTCTTTACCAAGCGGTCGTCGATGATATCTTATCGAAACTATCGACCGTCTCACAGCTTGAACGACGAGCTTTAATTTTAAAAAGTTTAACAAAATTAAAACAAGTATGTAATCACCCTGCTCAATTTTTAAAAACCGATGATGTCTCCCAGCATGATTCAAATAAATGGGATGATCTTTTTGATTTAATTGAAGAGATTCATAAAAAGAAAGAAAAAGTATTGATCTTTTCCCAATATAAAGAAATGGGTCGCTTGATTGCAGAAGAGTTAAAACGCCGGTATCAAAAAGATGTTCCCTTTCTACATGGGAGTTTAACGAGACCGAAAAGGCAAGAAGCGATTGAACGATTCCAAAGTGATCCTGAGGTGACTGCCTTTGTTCTATCCTTAAAAGCAGGAGGGGTAGGCTTAAATTTAACTGCAGCTAATCACGTCATTCATTATGATCGTTGGTGGAACCCTGCGGTTGAGAACCAAGCAACAGATCGTGCTTTTAGAATTGGTCAAACAAAAAATGTAACCGTTCATAAGATGATGACAACAGGAACACTTGAAAGCCGTATCGATATCATGCTAACTCAAAAACAAGCGCTTGCTGATCAAGTGCTAACAGCAGGTGATCAAAAAGTCACAGAGTTATCAAATGATGAGATCTATGATTTGATCCATCTCACATCAAGCGCACAAAGGGGTTAGTTGTATTATATGAGGACTGAATTTGAAGAACCATTTACTGGCTATTGGAGTGGAAAAGAAAAAACACCTCAAATTTTATCACATCATCAAGTTAAAATAACGCAAGATGATACTGATCAACAATCTGCCATTTGGCTGAAGGTAAAACAAGCGATTCAAGAGAGCGCAAGAACAAAGTGGGAAACATAGGTTGGTTCGATCAACCACCGCAATCAAAAAGAAAAGGATTAAGCGAATTATCGCTTAATCCTTTTTTAGTTTATCTCAACAGTCGTTTCAGCCTTAAAGAATTCTTTGTTTGTTAACTCTTCTCCATTTACTGCCGCAGCCACAACTTCAATATTAACTGTATAGAGGCCTTGACCCCAACCTTTTGCACGAATTGTTTCTTGATACGTTTTAGTTTCTCCTGCTTCAAAATCTACTTGAGTCAAAGCCATCGTAAACATCATGTCATGAGAAAAACGATATTGCTCTTCTCCATCTTCGTTAACAAAGACGATTTCATAAATCTGTCCAGATGTAAAATCAAGAGACGCTCCCTCTTCCATTTGATTAACCACATCAATGTCAACAAGAACTTCTCCATCTTCTAATTGTGTCGCATCCGCTTGAACGTTCCAATCGTCGTTCGTATCCATCGCCTCTTCTCCTTCAACTAGTTCATCGTTGTTTGTTACAGCTTGCCCGCAAGCCCCCATGATCGTCATGAAACAAACGACACTAAGAAATAAAAGCCATCTATTTTTCATATACATTGCTCCTTTTATTCTTTTCTAAATAGCCCGTAAATACCCGCTGTCTCTACAATGTTCGTAAATGCTTCAGGGTCCACTGAATCGATGATATGTTTCAGTTCATACAACTCATATCTTGTAATAACCGTCATCAATACTTCTTTTTCATCGGCTAAGTAACCACCTTTGGCAGGAAGTCTTGTAATCCCGCGTGTAATTCGTTCATGAATCGCTTGTCGTAATTGTTCAGGCTTTTTCGTAACAATCATAGCTGTTAATTTGACATGTCTTGTGTGAATTGCATCAATGACGCGCGATGTCGCATAAAGCGTAACTAATGTATACAAAGCTTTTTCTGGGTCAAACATAAGTCCTGAAGCAAGAACAATAATTCCATTGATAAGAAAGAAATAAATGCCGACTGGACGATCACTTAATCTCGATATGATCAAGACGATGACGTCAATTCCCCCTGTAGAAGCCCCGACTTTTAAAGTAATTCCAGCTCCGATGGCAGCGATCACGCCACCAAAAACAGCATTTAATAAAATATCGGATGAATAATTAATAACAGGGACCATTTCAAGGAAGAACGTTGTAAATACTACATTTAAAAAACTATATACTGTAAAGCTCTTTCCTATTTTCAACCAACCAATAATGGCTACAGGAACATTCAGTAAGAATAAAATAATTCCAGTAGATAGTGGCAGAGTCGTTGCAAGTAATTGTGAAATACCCGTGAATCCACTAGCAAACACATTAGCTGGAATTAAGAAAAAATTTAATGAAACAGATAACAAAAAAGCGGAAAAAATAATGACAGCAAGTTTTTTTAGTTCATTAATCATGGTATCACCTTACAGGAGCCTTTCTATTTTCCGTGTGGAGTTGATCACAATACCACTCGACAGCTGCTAACATCGCACTTCTAGACACTTTGTGACCTGCTTGTTCTTCTCTGATGAATGTGATTCGTTGCTTTTCCTGTTGATCATTCGTTTGTAATTGGTTAAAAAGAGACTCTGAGTAATGGAACGGAACGACTTGGTCTTGTTCCCCGTGCCAAATAAAGAGTGGGCGGTTACTAAGGATCTCTAACTGAGTAGAGAAGTCAAATTGAGAAATGTCTGCTAGCAACTCTTCTTTCGTCTCTTTGGCAATAGGGTGTCCTTGTCGTTCGAGCATGGATAGCTGCTCCTTGGCAAACATTTCATGATAAGCCGTACCCATAAAGGCCGCAGCCGAATCAATCCACTCATATTGCGTCAGCGCACCATAAGTTGTAATGGCTCCCATCGATGTCCCACTTACTCCAATAGAGCTTAAATCAATCACAGAACGTGCGAACAATTCTTCTTTTATCTCATTTAGTTCTTTTATCGATTGTTGTACAATTGTCCAAAATAACAGATTGCGTTCATTACCCGACACTTCAACTTCACGCTCTCCATGATGAAGAGCATCCGGCATGATCACTCTAAATCCTTTGTCTGCAAGCATATAAGCAATCGGCAAATTATGCTCTTTTGCACTTGTAAACCCGTGAAGGAAAAAGATCGTGGGAAGTTTATTGTTATGATTCTGATCAGCTCTCACTACATGTAACACAGGAATGGAACTATAGGTTTCATTTTTTACTGTGATCACATCAATCCAACTCCTTCTGTGGTTTAGTTTAATCATTATAGCATTTTACTCCTTGCAATTCATCTTTCTAGAAATAGTACAAATTATTCAACAAACAATTAGATCGACAACAGCATCCTCTTTACACACTCAAATAAAAAGCCACCTCAAAAGGTGACTTTCACTGTTCAACATTATTGCTTTTTATTGTAATGTTGCACGCTATATAAGGCTCCTTCGCCTACCATTTTGTTATCTTCGACGTCATAAGGATCAGGATGACCAATTTCAAGAGAAGGATCTTGGTTCGTCTGGCTAGCTTTATTCTTTGTCATATTGGAATACATTTCTTTCACTTTTCGTTTTGTACGTTCTCTTCTCTCATTGTCACTTAAAATGACTGTTGCTGCACTCGCAACTCCAGCTACTACCGTAGTAAAAATCGTTCCTTTAATACCCATTTGAAATCACCCACCATTCTGAATTGATATTTTATATGTTCCCTGATCTTTAAATTATAAACCTTTTTCATGAAACAGCTTATTTTTGCACATACTAAACGTATCCATATGAAAGTAGGTGAAAAGATGTCTCACACAGGTGATGCAAACAAAAAGAAAAAAGATTCCAACGCCATTAATGCTCAAAAAAACAGACAAGTAGAAAAGAATGCTTATCAAGGTAAACATGCTGACTCTAAAGAGCCAGATCATTTATAAAAAAACAAGCGAAGAGTCACTCTGACTATGTGCTCTCGCTTTCTTCTATTTCCTCTTCTTGAACTTCTCCGAACCCTCTTACATGATGATCCCAATAGCCTATTCGCTCAATCATTTGATCTCTATTTGCAATAAACCAAATCGATCCAAATTCAACATCGTAAATAATAACTTGCTTGCCATCCATTGTCTCTCTCACGAACTGACTACCGTACGTACGAATGGCATCATTTACCCGATCCCCAACTCGAATCCCTTTGGATGTTGGGTAGAGATCAGTTGATACAATCAAATGTGACAATCTACCTTCAGTCATTTCTAACTGTAAGTCATAGACAGATTCCACTCGTTCATATCCGTACTTATCTTGGTAAGAGAAGTCCTTATCAGTCCCATAAAAACCATAATAATCGGCTTTTTTTGCAAACCCAGTATTCCAGTGAATTTGACTGAATTGGTTGGTGACTGATTTGTGACTCATGCTAACAGACAATCCAGCTAGCTCCCCGAGTCCTGGAGAGTTCACATGAATCATTCTCTCTTCTTCGTATACGTAATAATCAAATCCTAATTTCGGAATATCGGCTAATCGAATCATATCTCGACGATTGACATAATTTAGAGTGAAATCTTCCATGAATAATAAAATTCTCTCGCGTTCTAATTCTACTTCCATTTTTTCTCCGTCATTACTTTCTTCTAGTAACCGACTTTCAACAGATGAGAGAAGATCGTCATCTGCTTCTTTCATACGCTCTTCGTTTAAGGTGCGAATGATTTTTTGAACATACGAAGGACCACCACTGAGCTCTGGATGAAATTCCGAAGCTTCCATTAAAATGGGGCGTAACGGTACCGACCACTCCCCGTTCAGATACATTGGATTGCCAACATATCGTTGTTCTTGCCCGTCCATATAGAACCACACTTTAGACTCAGCTCCTACATTCGAATGAGCTAAATAGAACAATACAAACAAACTAATCATGAACACACTTAGTAAACTTTTGAAATTAATCATTAATATATCTCCTATTTCTATTCTTCCTTTACAATAGTTTACTAGATTTCAGTCTTTTTTCCTACAATATTCTTCTTTTTAGGCCTTTTTTTTAGAAAGTGAGTAGGCTCAACCTAATTAGAAAAAGCTCAACAATTAGCTGAGCTTTCAAGTAATGCTGATTGTTTCGGTCAAGCTTTTCTTCCTGTAACTAAGCGTATAATAAACAAGACCAATGCAATGACAAGTAAAATATGGATTAAATTTCCGGCAATCTCGAAACTAAATCCTAAAATCCAGAGAATTAAAATAACAATTAAGATGGTCCACATATGTTCTCATACTCCCTTCTCACGATGGTACACTTAGTGTATCCGATTGAAAATTCCTTATTCCAAAAAAGAAGCATGGAGTCAGCTTGAGCTGACTCCATGCTTCTTTTAACGATACAATTCATCGATTTCTTCTACTACCCATTCAAGCCCTGTCGCTCGTTCACCATCCCAGCCTAACATTCCCCCGGCGAAATTTTGAACGTGATCGAAACCATTTTCTTTTAAGAACCTTGCGACATTCTGACTTCTTGCCCCACTGCGACAAACAAAAACATATGATTTCGTTTGATCTAATTTTCCAAGATGCGCTGGAATCGTATGCATAGGGATCAGCGGTACACCAGGAATATGGCTTTCTTCATACTCATCTAATTCACGAACGTCAATAATAAGAGACGAATCCTTTTGTTTAAGCATCTCTTTAAGCTCTTCAACTTCCACTTGCCTAATTCCATCTTGTTCATTTTTCATACTTTTCACCTCATCTAGAATTTACACTTGTTAATCAATGGGTCCATTTCTTAATCGTAACAAGCGGTACGTATGCATCACAATGACTTTACCAACTGCATACGTTGGTACGGCTAATAATAATCCGAGTAGTCCTGCAAACCGACTCGCCACAAGCAAGAGTAAGATAATGGTTAACGGGTGAATGTCTAACTTCTTTCCCATAACCTGAGGGGAAATTAAGTTACTTTCAATTTGTTGCACGACAACCACTACAATAATAACGAGCAACGCTGTAAATGGAGAATCAAGAAATCCGACGATTACCCCTGGAAATGTTCCAATCCATGGTCCTACAAAAGGGATCACATTTGTAAACATCGCAATCAATGCGAGCACTAGCGGGTATTCAATACCGATGATTAAATAACCGATATAAACAAGAACCCCTACACAAATACTAACAATGATTTGCCCTTGAAGGTAAGAGCTTAATGCATGATCCATATCTGAAAGAATCCGTTCTCCTTCTTTTTTCTGCTTTCTAGGTAATAAGCGCAATACTTGATTAGGGGCCTTCTCACCCTCTTTTAACATATAATAAAGGACGAAAGGAATGATGATTAAAACGATAACGACATTGGCAATAAAACCGATGAAGCTCGCAATATTAGTTCCAATACTAGACATAATCCCTGATAAATATTCTTCAAGTGTTGATGTAATTTCATCCAAGGACAAGTTCTCACTATCTTGGAACCTGGAAATGTACTCATTCTCTTGAACAGCAATAATCATTCCACGAATTTCGTTCATGAATGATGGCCAATTCGTCGTTAGACTCGTGAACTGACTTTGCAGTTCCGGCCCAATAACGAAGAAAAGAATGGTAATTAGTCCAATGACTGTTAAGTAAAGAATTAAAATAGCCAGTCCTCTAGGGATTTTCCGAGCTAAAAGATTTACAAATGGTCGCAGTAAGTAGAACAGTACACCTGCCAACACGATCGGTGCAAATAATGTTTGTACTAGCACGACAACCGGCTTAAAGATCCAGTCTACAAGCGAACCTAAATAGATGACTAAAAAGATTAACACTAACCAAACACCAAAACGAAATGCTTTACTTTGAGGCATACAATTGTAATTCCTTCCTTTTTGTTTTTAATTATATCATAGCTCCCTAATAAATGGCTTCACTTACCTATCTATACCCATTCAAAGAATCGTCATAACCAAAAAAAGAAGCCAGCTTAGGAGCTAACTTCCTTCTGTACTACACGCTTACGACAGGTTTGGCGTTTAATAAATTTATGAGGGACAATGACTTTCTTTGTCGGTTGCTTCGGGTCATGTATTTTTTTGATTAAGCAATCCGTAGCTTGAAAGCCTAGTTCATAAATGTGGATATCGACCGTAGTCAAAGGAGGAGAGGATAGTTCTGAGAGCATGACATTGTTGAAACTAACGACTGACATTTCTTCAGGTACAGATATCTCCATCTCATCTAACATTCTCAACACGCCTAAAGCCATTAGATCATCAGCAACGACAAGAGCAGTTGGTGGCTTTTTTAGTGACATTAATTCAATAACAGCCTCTTGCCCACCTTCTTGAATTTCATCATAGTACACCGCATACTCATCCTTGGATTCAATTCCTGCTTTTTGTAGCGCCTGTTGATAGCCTTCTTTATGATCTTTTGTCACAACATAATCGAGATTACCACCAACAAAACCAATCTCTTCATGACCTAATAACACGAGATATTCAGTCACTGTTTTTGCGGCTTTTAAGTTATCGTTGTTCACATAACTTACATTCATCGCCTCTGCTTCATGCGGACGACCAATTAATACGAATGGAAAATCTTCTTCTATTAAATAGTTAATGACTTTATCATCAATTTTTGAGTACAATAGCAAAATCCCGTCCACACGTCTACTTTGAACCATTTGACGAACTTCATCTAAGATCTCATTTTCCGTTTGACCTGTTGATAGATACAAGCCAAATTTTTCAAGATATGCTTTAGAAGTAATCCCTCGAATAACCTCAGGAAAGAATGGATTTTGAAAGGCAATCTTTGCTGAGCTTGGAATAATGACTCCTAATGTATTGGTTTGTTGATTGACAAGGCTCCGCGCATTGAAATTTGGATGATAACCAAGTTCCTCCATCGCTTCCCTCACACGCTCCTTCGTTCGTTCACTAATTCTAGAGCTATTGGCGATAACCCTTGAAACAGTAGAAGGAGCCACATTTGCAAGCCTAGCAACATCCTTAATTGTAACCGCCATCATAAATCCCCACCTTTAGTCATCCATCATTACGTTAATATTCTCTATTGTAACGAGCATACTCGTAAAGAACAATGCATTCTCTAAGATTCGTAGTTTAAAAATAAGAGAATGCGGTGGGTAAGCACCGCATTCATCATTATCCTTTTGTTGCTCCAGATGTTAAACCTGTAACGAGGTAACGTTGTAATAATAAGAACACTGTTGCAATCGGAATAGCAATTAAGATTGCACCTGCTGCAAATCGTGTAAAGTTATTCGCAAATTGATCATTGACAAAGTTAAACAATCCTAACGCCAATGTGAAGTTCTCTGGACTTCTTAAAATAATTCGCGGCAAGATAAAGTCCATAAATGGTGTCATGAAGTTAAATAATGCAACAACTGCTAATATGGGCTTAGCTAGTGGGAGCATAATCGTAAAGAAAATACGGAAGTGCCCGGCACCATCAAGCTTAGCCGATTCATCTAACTCATTAGGAATCGTATCGAAGTACCCTTTAACTAAGAAGGCATTCATCGGAATGGACGTTCCGACATAAATAATGATTAATCCTGTTAACGTATCAAGTAGGTTTACAGTATTTAATAAAATGTACAAGGCAACCATCGCCATTAACACGGGGAACATTTGAAGCATTAAGAATGCATATAGACCATATGTTCTACCTGTGAAGCGGTAACGCGAGAAGGCGTAAGCAACTAACGCTACAGTGAATGTTGATAAAACCGACGTACATACAGCGACAATTAACGTGTTTTTGTACCAGGTTAAGTAGTTACTTCTCGGATTTGTAAACAACCACTCATAATGCGTAAATGAAATATTATCAGGAATCATCTTAGCACCGTAAAGACTTGTACCAGGGTTTAATGATAATCCAATCGTCCACAGCAATGGGTACCCAATAATAATGAACATGATAGCAATAATTCCATATATACCTGCTACTTCTAAGTTTGATTTTAATTTGCGGTTCATTATACGCTTCCCTCCTCTTTAAAGGAACGACTACGACGGAACTGGAAGAAGGCAAAAGTTGCAACCATTATTCCGATAATGATTGAAATTGCAGCAGCCATACCGTACTGATTCGTTTCAAAAGTAAGACCGTACACCCATGAGATCAAAATGTCTGTCCCACCTGCATTTTGTCCCCGAACAGCAGGTCCACCTTGGTTAAATAAGTAAATAATATTAAAGTTATTAAAGTTAAATGAATACTGCATAATCAATAACGGTGCCGTAGCAAACAAGACATGTGGCAATGTAATAAAGCGGAATTTTTGAAGGCGATTCGCTCCATCCATATCAGCAGCTTCATACCAATCACTTGAAATACTTGTCAAAATTCCGGTGAATAAAGCAAATACAAATGGGAAGCCTAACCAAACTTGAATCATAATTAGTGCCGTTTTAGCCCAGAAAGGATCACTCATCCAAGGAATTCCGTCTCCTCCAAACAGCGGCATAAGAATATCACGGTTAATTGCACCGAAATTATCGTTAAACATAGCTGAAAAAATTAAGATGGTCACAAAACCCGGTACTGCCCAAGGTAATATTAGAACAGTACGAATTAATTTCTTTCCTTTAATTCGCGGATCATTGACGAGTATGGCAAGAAATAAGGCTAAAATAATTTGTAGTGATGTTGCTACAAACGTCCAAACAAGTGTCCAAGATAATACTGAGAAAAATGTATCTCTCCAAATTGGAACCGTTACAAGATCAATAAAGTTTTTAAAGCCAATCCACTCTAGTAGGTTTCTTGGCGGAGCGTTGTATAAGCTGTAGTTTGTAAAAGCCAAACCAACCATATACATTAAGGGAAATACGACTGTGAAAATTAATAGTAATAATCCAGGCGCCGTTAGTAAATAAGGGAAACTCTTGTCATAGGCATGACGAAACCCTTCTCGAAAGCTTGGTGCCGTCCAACCTTGTTGGATTCTCTTTGCATCCTTGCGTGCATCCACATGGTTAATAACATAGAACAAGATCGCAAATGACATTAGGATTAAAGACATAATCCCTTGGGCTAGAAGCAACCTCGAATCATCTACTCTCGGTACTGTTCCTAATGTGAATAAGCCCCAAAAACCGATATTCAAAAAATTATAAAATACGCCAAAGAAGGCTGCAAAGAGAATAAAGAAGGCCGATCCTTTTGCATAACGGCGGTTGTAAAATTGCCCTAAACCAGGCACAACGGAAAGAAGTGTAGCAATATTTGGGTTGTGCGAACGCGGTTCACTGTTAGTTGTTTTCATCGTTAGTGTCCTCCTTAAATGCTAGGATGAGAAGGGAAGCATATTTGCTCCCCTTCCTACCTATAGGGCAGTCTCTGATTAGTTAGCACCTTCAGTTAACTGAATTTGCTCCTTAATTTGTTCTACCGCTTCCTCTAATACTTCTTGTGCGTCTTGACCTTGAGAAATAAATTCAAATGCATCTGCCATTGGGTCCCAAACTTGAGACATTGCTGGGATGTTTGGCATTGGAACAGCGTACTCAGCTTGTTCTACTAAACCTGCGCGTAACTCATCATCAATTTCAACATCTGAACGAGCAGGAAGCTCACCAGCTACTTCAAAATATGTTGTTACACTTTCAGCATTTGTAATAAATAGCGCAAGCTCTGTTGCCCACTCGATGTTTTCGCTATACTCGTTAACTAACCAACCTTTAACACCAGAAAATGATGCTAAATTTTCACCGTCAATCTGAGGAAGTGGAGCTACCGCTAAACTATCTCCTAGTGCTTGAGAGTAGTTAGGAATGTTCCAAGGTCCAGTTACAACTGCTCCAACTTTACCAGCTTCAAACAGACCGTTCATTACATCACCAGTAATACCTTGTGGTAAGTAACCTTCTTCAAACCAATTTTGAATGCGCTCTGCACCTGCAACCGCGCCTTCATTTGCTAGACCTAGATCTGTGTTGTCATATGCACCATCAGCATCTTGGTTAAATACATAACCGCCAGTTGCTTCTAGGAAAGGATATAAGAAATAGAAGTTAGTACCTTCCATTAAGAATCCATACTCATCAGCAGAAGCATCTGTTAAATCTGCTGCAATTTGCTCTAACTCTTCAATTGTTTCTGGAGCTTCTGGAACAAGATCTGTGTTGTACATTAAGCCGTAAGTTTCAATCACAGCTGGAATACCAAGCTGAGCACCTTCATAGCTAAGTGCTTGAAGTGCACCTTCAGGGTAACCTGCTAACTGCTCTTCTGTTAGTTCAAGTTCTGCTGCTAATCCTTGTAGGTAGATATCACCCATGCGATCATTAGGTTGGAAGAATAAATCTGGGCCGCCACCAGATGCTGCATCAAGTGATAATGCATCCGTTTGCTCAAGCATTGAAAATGGAGTAATGTCTACATCAATCCCATATTCTTCTGTGAAACGAGCCGTAATTTCATCGTATGCATCAAGTTGTGCATCTTCATCATTTACCCACATTGTTAATGTGTCAGGCTTTTCAACCTCTGTTGTTGCTTCCCCATCTTCACCTTCTGCTGGAGCTGGAGTTGCTTCTTCTTCACGATCTGGACCACATGCTACTAAAGCTGCAATTGTCAGTGACATTACTAAAAACAATAAGAATGAACGTAATTTCATTTTTTTTCCCCCTCGACCTTTTTAAATGTTCTCTAAAATCCGCTTAAATATACAACGCTTCTCTTGCCTTCATCACTCCCTTCAATTAATAATCACTTTATTTTATGAAGTACACACATGCTTCATACGGTTGTAAGACCATGTTCTCATGTAAAGTGTCGTCTACTCTTTTTTGATTGGTAATAAGTAATGTTGTCGTTTCTTCAGTCCATCCAGTTGGTACCTTATACGACTGCTCTTCTTTCGTGAAGTTTAACAACACGAGTAATTTTTCTTGGTCTAACTTTCTAATATAACTGTAAACGCCTGCATGATCAACCTGTAACGGCTCGTAGTTTCCATAAACCATTATCGGATATTCCTTACGAAGCTTAATTAATCGACGGTAATAATGCAAAATGGACTCTTTGTCTGCTTTTGCTTGCTCGACATTAATCACTTCATAGTTAGGATTTACTTTTAGCCACGGTGTCCCCGTTGTAAATCCAGCATGCGGTGAAGCATCCCATTGCATCGGTGTACGGGCATTATCGCGTCCTTTTATGTGAATCTTATTTAAGATTTCTGCTTGATCGATGCCACGTTCGTTGACAAAGTCTTTGTACATATTTAATGTTTCGATATCTTCGTAATCATCAATCGAGTCAAATTGAACGTTCGTCATCCCAATCTCTTCACCTTGGTAAATGTAAGGGGTACCTTGCAAAGTATGGAGAAATGTCGCAAGCATTTTAGCAGACTCTTGACGATACTCCTTATCATCTCCGAATCTCGATACCATTCGTGGTTGATCATGATTGTTAAGGTATAAGCTATTCCACCCTCGACCTTGCAAACCAACTTGCCAACCATCTAAGATTGTTCTTAACTCAGTTAGTGTCCAAGGCTTGATGTCCCATTTTCCGCCAGGTCCTGAGTCTACATCCATATGATCAAATTGGAAGACCATATTTAATTCATTTCGATCGTCACCTGTGTACAATGCAGCGTCATCTGGTGTGACTCCTGGTGTTTCACCAACTGTCATGATGTTGTATTTCGATAAAACTTGTTCGTTCATTTCCTTTAAATAAGTATGAACATGCGGACCATTTAAAAACTTGTCACCGGCTGATTGATAAGGCGTTTCTCTCGTCACTTCGGCATTCGGAAGCCCTTCAGCTTTTGAGATCATATTGATGACGTCCATTCTAAATCCATCAATTCCTTTATCAAGCCACCATGTCATCATCTTGTAGATCTCTTGACGCAAAGATTCATTTTCCCAGTTGAAGTCTGGTTGTTTCTTAGAGAAAAGATGAAGGAAATACTCATCTGTCTCCTCGTGATACTGCCAAGCCGACCCGCTAAAATGAGATTCCCAGTTGTTCGGCTCTTGGCCACTGCTACCTTGCTTCCAAATATAATAATCACGGTATGGGCTTGTTTTAGATGAGGCCGAATTGACAAACCACTCGCACTCATCACTTGAATGATTGACAACTAAGTCCATAATCAACTTCATCCCACGTTGATGAATCTCTGAGAGCATATGCTCCCAGTCTTCCATCGAACCAAACTCTTTCATGATGGCATAATAATCTCTAATATCATATCCATTATCATCGTTTGGAGAATCATAGACTGGACTTAACCAGATCACATCAATTCCTAGCCATTTTAGATAATCTAATTTATTAATAATACCTTGTAAGTCACCCATTCCATCTCCATTGCTATCTGCATAACTTCGCGGATAGATCTGGTAAACTACGCTTTCTTTCCACCATTGCTTGCTCATCTGTGTCACAACCTTTATGCCATAATTAGAGCAATCGTTTGCACAATTCGACAAAACCTACGTGCAATCGCTTTCACTTTATCTATGTGGTCATTATACATAGTTTTGTAGATATAGGCAACCGTTTTCATTATTTTTTATGTTTTTTTTAGTACAATGACAAACGTTTGCATTCAACCTTGACAGCAGTACAACGTTTTCATACTCTAAAGCTAAGGCAGATCTTTCTAAGGAGGTATATGATGCAAAAAGAAGCGGTCTACCATCGACCTAAAAATGAATTTGCTTACGCATATGACGATAAAACGATACATATACGCATCCGCACAAAAAAAAATGATGTAGAAGAAGTTACTTTATTACACGGTGATCCTTATGAATGGAAAGAAAAAATTGGTTGGGTATATAATGAAGTATCTATGAAGAAGTCTGGTAGTGATGAGTTATTTGATTATTGGTTCCAACCAATTACTCCCCCCTTCAGACGACTACGTTATGGCTTTACATTACGCTCTGCCAAAGAAGTGCTCACCTATACAGAACGTGGGTTTAAAGAGACACCTCCAACGGATGTTGGATGTTATTTCTGCTTCCCTTTCTTAAACGAAACAGATATCTTTCATACACCTGATTGGGTCAAAGACACCGTCTGGTATCAAATTTTTCCAGAACGTTTTGCTAACGGAAACCCTGTGATTAATCCTGAAAACACACTTGCTTGGGGCAGTTCTCCACCGAGTGCTACAAACTTCTTCGGTGGTGATATAAAAGGGATCACTGATCACTTAGATTACTTAAGCGAACTCGGAATTTCAGGAATTTATTTAACACCTATCTTTACCGCACATTCTAATCATAAATACGATACGATTGACTATATGGAAATTGACCCTCAATTCGGAGACAAAGAAACGTTTAAAACGTTCGTAAATGCTTGCCATAAACGAGGGATTCGTGTCATGTTGGATGCGGTATTTAACCATTCAGGCTTTTACTTTAAACCATTTCAAGATGTTCTTACCCACGGTGAAAACTCTAGATATAAAGATTGGTTTCATATCCATAGCTTCCCTCTTCAAACGACGGAGCGCCCGAACTATGATGCCTTTGCTTTTGTCCCGACAATGCCAAAATTAAATACGGAGCACCCTGAAGTAAAAAAATATTTACTAGATGTCGCAACGTATTGGATTCGTGAGTTTGATATTGACGGGTGGCGATTAGATGTCGCTAATGAAATCGACCATGCTTTTTGGCGTGATTTTAGAAAAGAAGTGAAACAATTAAAACCTGAAGCATACATTTTGGGAGAGATTTGGCATGATTCAATGCCTTGGCTTCAGGGAGATCAATTCGATGCTGTCATGAATTATCCAATCACAACTGCGATCATCGACTTTATAGCTAAGAAAACATTGAGCAAGACAGAATTTATTGAACAACTATCTAAACTGCTTCACGTCTACCCAAAATCTATACAAGAAGTAGCATTTAACCTTCTAGGCAGTCACGACACGCCGCGTATTCTTACACAGTCTGGAGAGAATAAAGATTTAGTCAAACTTCAAACCCTCCTTCAGTTTGCTGTTCCTGGAACGCCTTGCATCTATTATGGTGATGAAATTGGAATGACTGGTGGTGGTGATCCAGGATGCAGAGAATGTATGGTTTGGGATAAAGAGCACCAAGACTTAGAGTTATTTACGTTTATGCAACGGATTATCTCCTTGCGAAAAGAACATGAAGCATTCGGCCCTCGTGCAGAGCTCACCTTTATCGAGACCGGTCAATCTGAGGTGGTTGGCTTCTTAAAACACACAGATAATGAAACACTACTGTTTCTTGTTAACGCAAATGCTAAAAATGAAACCATTACGCTACCCGATGATTTCAAAAACAAAAATACAATAGAGCTCCTCACTGGTTTAGAAATCATAAATGATGAAACCTACTCGGTGCCAGCCTTATGTGCTCATGTTTTAACAGTTTCATAATAATAAATTGAAGAACGGTATTGGACCGTTCTTCTTTCTTTGTTGTTACAGGTAACGGTCGTTGAGGAGGAACTTAGCATGTCAAAAAAAGAAAAAACAGCACGAAATGCTACATTATTTGCTTTAACCTGGCCTATTTTCATTGAGATCTTACTCCATATGTTAATGGGAAACGCCGATACTTTGATGCTCAGCCAATATTCCGATGATGCGGTAGCCGCTGTTGGGGTTTCCAATCAATTGCTCATGGTCATCATTGTGATGTTTGGTTTTATCGCCACAGGCACGAGTGTATTAGTCGCGCAACATTTAGGAGCTGATGAGGAAAAAAACGCAGGAAAAGTCGCCGTTGTTTCGATCATCGCTAACCTCGTCTTTGGTCTTGCATTAAGCTTATTGATCATTTTTGCAGGCCCTACTTTACTCCTTTGGATGGGGTTACCACAAGAGCTATTAAATGAAGCAACCCTCTATTTACAAATAGTTGGTGGGTTCTCATTTATCCAATCAGTCTTAATGACGATTGGCGCCATCCTTCGTAGTCATCAATTTACTAAAGATGTGATGTACATCACGATTGGGATGAACATCTTAAATGTGATCGGAAACTACTTGTTCATCTTCGGCCCATTTGGTTTTCCTGTCCTAGGTGTAACGGGAGTAGCTATTGCTACAACCATCAGTAGAACTCTAGGATTGATTGTCATTATTTTTGTTCTATTCTACAGACTTAAAGGAAAGCTTCCGTTTGCTTTCTTACGGCACACTTTTCCAAGGTATGAGTTGAAAAACCTTTTAAAAGTAGGAATCCCTTCTGCCGGTGAACACCTTTCTTATAATGGTTCACAGCTTGTGATTACATTTTTTATTGTGATGATGGGAACGGAAGCTTTGACGACCAAAGTGTACACACAAAATATTATGATGTTTATCTTACTCTTTGCCATTGCGATAGGCCAAGGAACACAAATTATTATTGGACATCAAGTAGGTGCTGGTGAGTTTGATCAGGCTTACAAACGCTGTATTAGGAGCTTGAAAGTGGCGATTGGCGTTTCGACCTCAATGGCTATTCTCGGATATGCCTTCAGCTCTCCCCTGTTATCGATCTTTACAGATAACGAACAGATCATAGTGGCAGGTAGTCTTTTGCTTCTCTTAACCGTTATTTTAGAACCTGGGCGAGCGTTTAATCTTGTTGTCATAAACTGTTTACGAGCGGCTGGTGATGTGAAGTTCCCTGTTTACCTTGGCATCTTATCGATGTGGGGTGTTAGTATACCCGTTGCTTATTTCTTCGGCGTGTACTTAGGTTATGGTCTAGCTGGGGTTTGGATTGGTTTTATTGCTGATGAATGGCTTAGAGGGGTCTTAATGCTTTGGCGTTGGCGTCAAGGTAAGTGGAGAGATATGTCGTTTGTTCGGCCAAAGAAGAAAGTTGAATCGGTGTAGACATTTGTAGGTCTAAAGGTAGAGTCTGAATTAATGATTGAATTTTGTCGTTAATGTTGTAAAATTTAACTAGAAAGACTTGTCTATGTCAATCATAGATAATAATTACCAATAAAGTAAATTGCATGTAAACATGCAAAGGGGGATTTTATATGAAGAAGATAACGGCTTTGTTACTTGCACTTATTTTCGTTTTATTCTTGGCAGCTTGTGGTCAAGGCGAAAACACCATTGATTCAAATGAGTCCACGAGTAATATTGAATCTGAAGAAAATGAAGAAGCTTCTGAAGAGCCTGCTACAGAAGAACCTACAACAGACGAACCTATTGTAGAAGACGAAATCATTGAAGAACAAGAAACAACGGATGCAACGGAAGATGACGTGGCAGTGGAAGATACGCCATCATCTCCTGTCAACTTATTCTTCGCTGATGATCAAGTCATGGACATATATAAAGTAGAGCGTACAATCGAAGCAGCAGATGAAGAGCTTTTCCTAGCTACTTTTGAAGCTTGGATTGCTGGCCCTACGGCTGAAGAAGGAGAACTTGCCTCATTGATCCCATCTGACGTTACAGTCCAATCAGTGGAGGAACATGAAGGAGTTGCTCATGTGTCATTCTCTTCTGAACTATTAAACGCACAGCTTGGTTCTGGATCAGAGGCCATGCTCCTTCAACAAATCGCTTTAACGATGAAGCAATTTGGCTTCTCTTCTACCAAAGTTCTAATCGATGGGGATGAGCATCCCGAGATGTTCGGTCATGTTGATACAAGTGCTGCCATTGAAGCGGACGACATTGAAGAAATCCCATCAGCCGAATAACTACTGACAGCGCCCGCATAAGCGGGCGTTTTTTTGCAACATCATTCTCCTCTCTATGTTAGCTAAGTAAATAATGAGATTCCAAGTAATATTTTGACAATCTTTCATCTTTCTGATTAAATGATAATGTGATATGAATATGAATTCATATCAAGAATTATATATACAAAAGGGGGAAATTCGATGAAAAAGAAATTTGCTTTTTTATCAGCAGCATTGCTTTCTGTAGGAATGCTTCTTGGTGCCTGTGGTTCTGATGCAGGTGGGGATGAGGATTACAAGACAGACTTACAAATGGGTACAGGTTCTACAGGTGGAACATACTATCCATTAGGTCAAGAAATGGCTAACATCATGAATAACAATGTGTATTATGAAGATTTTAACGTAAGTGCGATTGCATCTGGCGCATCAGTTGAAAATCTTGGTGGTATTTTTCAAGGGAACATGCAACTTGGGATGACTGTTCACATTCCTGCTATAGAAGCAATGAGTGGTGAGGGTGACTTTGACGGTGCAGCTGTTGAAAACTTCGGATTTATGGGTCATATCTATCCAGAAGTTATGCAAGTTATCACAACTTCCAATACAGGTGTTGAATCCATTGCTGACCTTGAAGGTAAACGTGTAGCAATTGGGCCTCCAGGTAGTGGTACTCAATCAGCTGCCAAGTTAATTCTAAGTGCTTATGGTCTTGAAGATGGCGATTACGAAGCTTATGAAGAAGGTTTCGGTGACGCAGCTGGCCGCTTACAAGATGGCCAATTAGATGCATCATTTGGATTACTTGGGCTTCCTGCTAGTGGAATTGAAGAACTTTCTACACAACGTGATGTAGTCATTCTTCCTATCGAAGGCGAAGCACTTGATACGATTTTAGATAGCAGTGATTACGGTCACTTAGAAATTCCAGCTGATTCTTATGAATTTTTAGAAGAGCCAGTTGATACGATTACAGCATATGCGATCTTAGTAGGATCGACGAACCAAATTAGCGAAGATCTAGGATATGAAATCGTAAAAGGTCTATACGAGAATGTTGATCAAATGACACATGCTCAAGGTGAACACTTAGCGATCGAGAACATCTTAAATGGTTCTGAAGGTCTTCCTCTTCACCCTGGTGCTGAGAAATACTTTAAAGAAGCAGGCATTATTGATTAATTAGCAAAACCTTTTTGAAGGACTGGGCATCGAATCTGTCTAGTCCTTTTTTTAGGCGAAACAAATTAGAGCTGAGGTGTCTGTTACATAAAAAGGCCCTCCTCTTTCTTGTTTATCCTTGCTACATACACATCAATGAAGCCCGAAGAAAGAGTACGAACGATGAACGGTTTAAAATATTGTAGACATGAATAGCTATTACCTTTTTTTGTGAAAATAGGTACGTCGACGCATACTTTTTCTTCGAGATTTCAATTTTTATTTTAGGTGGTGAAACGTTTGATGACAGAAGCAAAAAGTAAAGACCAAGAACTTCTTGCAAAATATGATAAGGAATCTGCTTATCGCACAGACCTTCAAAAATGGACTTGGATTGTTACAATCCTCGCGATTTCGTTGACTATTTTCCAACTTTACACATCATTTAGAGGTCCTTATGTGACACTGATTCAAGGAGCAATTCACCTTGCTGGTGGATTATCTCTTATTTTCATCCTCTACCCTGCCAAACGAACTTTTCTTAAAAAACGAGGAGTCCCTTGGTACGATGGAATGCTTGCCCTACTCGCACTTGGAGTAAACTTTTATATTGTTTTTGAATATCGTCGCTTAATCAGTAACCAAGTAACGATTTTGGGTTACTCGACATTAGACATTATTATTGCTACTCTCGGGGTTGTACTAGTGTTAGAAGCGACAAGACGTGCAGTTGGTTTACCCATTGTTATTATTGCTTTAGTAGCTCTTGCGTACGGACTAATTGGGAATATTTTTCCAATTAGAGCATTTCAACATTCAGGCTTTACGTTTGATCGCTTAATGACAAGCATGTTCTTCAATACAGAAGCAATTTTTGGTACACCGCTTCGTATTTCATCTACGTACATTTTTCTTTTCCTTTTCTTTGGTGTCATGCTAACGAAAACAGGAATCGGAAAATTCTTTAATGATTTAGCCTTTGGGGCAACTGGTCGGATGACTGGTGGAACAGCTAAAGCTGCCGTTACAGCTAGTGGACTTCAAGGAATGGTAACAGGGTCTTCTGTAGCAAATACAGTAAGTTCAGGATCCTTTACTATTCCAATGATGAAAAGAGCTGGTTTCAAACCGGAATTCTCAGCAGCCGCTGAAGCATCCGCTTCAACAGGTGGTCAAATCATGCCTCCGATCATGGGGGCCGCAGCCTTTATTATGGCTAGTAACACCGGAGTTGCATATAGCGAAATTATTATTATTGCCATCATTCCAGCCTTTCTTTATTTTGCTGGTGTGTTTATGGGGACGCATTTTGAAGCAAAAAAACGAGGTATTCGTGGCTTGCCTAAAGATCAATTACCGACTTTTACAGGGATTGCTAAGCGATTGGATCTACTCGCTCCTCTATTAGCAATTATTGGCCTACTTTATCTTGGGTACACCGCTACAACAGCTGCCTTGTTCGGGATTGGAGCAGCCTTCTTTGTGAGTCTCTTCCGTAAAGAAACGAGAATGGGGCCACGCGATATTTTAGATGCTCTTGAACAAGGGGCACGTGTCGCTCTTCCAGTTATCTCTGCCTGTGCATCAGCAGGGATTATTGCTGGGATTGTTACGATGACAGGTCTTGGTGGGAAAATTGCTGGTGGGATCATAGATCTTGCAGGTGGCGTCTTTTTCCTAGTATTATTCTTTACGATGATTGCTTGTATTTTACTTGGGATGGGCTTACCAACAACAGCAAACTATGTTGTTACCGCATCGATGGCAGCACCTGCACTCATTGCCTTTGATGTCCCAATTATAGCTGCTCACTTCTTTGTATTTTACTTTGGAATTGTAGCAGATATTACACCGCCTGTTTGTCTTGCCGCCTATGCAGGGGCGGGGATAGCTAAAGCGAATCCGATGAAAGCTGGAGTCACCGCTTTCAAACTTTCCATTGCAGCGTTTATCATTCCATACGCGTTTGTTTCAAATCCAGTCCTGTTATTACAAGATTGGTCAATGGCAGCACTTGTGCCTGCACTTGTTACGGCGCTTCTTGGAATGACTGCGGTCAGTGCCTCACTGATGGGCTATTTCGTTGCAAAACCAATGATGATTGAACGATTGTTGTTATTTGCAGCTGGTTTAGCTTTAATTTATCCAAACAACCTGACGATCTCATTGTCTGGTTTAGCTGTACTCTTATTAATCGGAGTTATCCACTTTATCCGCAACAAAAAAGATGACTCAGATCAAGGCTTAGCCACTTCATAATGAACCGTCAACACTTGAGACTTGCTTTGGGCAAGTCTCTTTTTCTCGATATTTATTGGATGAGAACTGTATGACAACTTGGTTCTTCATGCTAAAATAAAGGGAGTAAAAGCGAGGTGAACGTAATGATGAAGGGTTGGGTATTCCTTTTTTTACTTCTTTTATTAACTAGTTGTCAAACAAACAAAGTCATACAAGAATCCTCCCTTTCAATTGTTCACGATGAAAACATTCATCTAAAAGTAGAATTTGATGGGATTGAGCATGGAGAATTAAATAATGAATCTGGTTTCTACGTGAATGTGATCGTTACCTCCCTATACCCTCTTCATGACGTAGAAAATGACTATACATACATGTTGGATCGATATGTATTCGGTGAAGATCAAGCCGTTCATGAAGCACAATCATTTGAAACATCTAGAGAAACGGCTGACGGAAAGCCTCTAAATCTAAATCAGCTCTATATCCGTCAGTTTTTTACTCCTAGTCTTAAAAAAGGTACACACTTTCTCGATCTTCCTGTATACGTAAAACCAACTTATTATAGGAGGAACTTGATATTTAATGAACTGCATCACGACATGAAACAAATCGAGCAAAATGACTTCCGAATCTTAAGTGTGGAGACGACCGGAAATAAATTATTTCTTCAAGCTTCTGACGCTCATAACATTAAAGGTGTAGAGGTCACACTTTTATCGAATAGCGAAAAAATCTTCCCTTCCTTTCAAACGACGTCCTACGACGAAGAAAGGAATATTATTAATGGAGAGTTTGAATTTGCAGAACCCATCGTTGAGCCGTTTCAATTGTCGATTAAACGACATCGTTTAGAAGAACAGCTTTGGACACTCAGGCTTCAACCGAAAGTAGTCATAACTTCAAACTAAATAAAGAAAAGGAATCTACATGGCCATGTAGATTCCTTTTCTTTATTTTGGATGTATTAATTTCCGACAAACATTTCTCACTTACCCGCTCGTATGGTATCATACAATACGTAAAGAAGAAGAGAATTGAGGGATTAACATATGAAAACCGTCGTTACGACGTTGAACGCTAAATACATTCACACATGCTTAGCACTTCGCTGTCTGAAAGCCTATGCCGAACCTGAATTTCCAATTGAAATGGTTGAATTCACAATTAAAGACCCTGTGATGAACATAGTCTCCGATCTATATGAACGTACACCAGATGTGATTGGGTTTAGCTGCTACATTTGGAACATAGAAGAAACGCTAAAAGTCATTGAAATGTTAAAAAAAGTGATGCCACATACTCAGATCGTCCTTGGAGGTCCTGAAGTTTCCTATGATACAAAGGAATGGCTCGAAAAAACCTCAGATGCTGACTTCATTGTTGTTGGAGAAGGCGAAGAGACATTTAAACAACTTCTTGAAGAATTGAGTACAACGAAGAAATACCATATGGTCTTTGGACTCGCATATCGTAAAGGGGAGGAAATCCTCATTAATGCTCCTAGACCTAAACTAAAATTAGATGATCTCCCTACTCCATATCGTTTTGAAGAAGATCTAACAGCTCTCTCAAAACGTGTGACTTATTTTGAAACGAGCCGCGGCTGTCCGTATAGCTGTCAATTTTGCTTGTCTTCCATTGAAGTCGGGGTACGTTATGTCAATATAGAGCAAGTGAAACGAGATTTACTTTTCTTAATTGAAAGTGGAGCGAAATTAATTAAATTTGTTGATCGTACATTCAATATTAAAAGAGATTACGCCCTTGAAATTTTTCAGTTCCTCATCGATAACCATCAAGGCTGTGTGTTCCAATTTGAGATCACTGCAGATATTATGCGTCCAGAGGTACTCGAATTTCTGAATGAGCACGCACCAAAGGGAATTTTCCGTTTTGAGATTGGCGTTCAATCAACAAACGATACAACGAACGAGCTCGTGCAACGTCGACAAAATTTCGAGAAACTAGCCCGAACCGTCACGATGGTTAAAGACGGTGGGAAAATTGACCAACATTTAGATTTAATTGCTGGTCTTCCGGAAGAAGATTACAACTCCTTCCGAAACACATTTAATGAAGTGTTTGCCCTCGGGGCGGAAGAACTTCAATTAGGTTTCTTGAAAATGTTACGCGGGACAGGCCTTCGTCTACGTGCCGATGATCATGATTACGTCTATATGAATCATTCTCCTTATGAGATCCTTAGCAATAATATTCTTCCGTTTTCAGATATTGTCCGTATTAAACGAGTGGAAGATGTATTAGAGAAGTATTGGAATGACCATCGCATGGACTTAACAATTGAGTACTTAGTCGAAAAAGAATTTGCATCACCGTTTGACTTCTTCCAAGAATTCGGTAACTTTTGGGAGTCGAAAGGTTGGTCTCGAATTGGGCATCAACTTGAGGACTTGTTCTCAAGACTTTATCAATTCCTTGAATCCCGAGACACTAATCACCTCGATACTATTAAAGGCTTGATGATGGTTGATTATTTCGGTAATCATAAGCATAAGCCGCGCAAAACGTGGTGGACCTTCTCTTTAACAAAAGAAGAGCAGAGTACCTATTTAAAAGCGATTGCCGACAATCCAACGGAAGTAAGTGAAGACTTTGCTGCCCTTGGTTTAACAGAAAAAGAACTTCACAAACATACGATGATCGAAGTCATTCCGTTCTCTTTAGATGCATACGTAAACGATCGAATAATCAAACAAAAAAATGAAATTGTGATTGCATACTTTAGTCCAAAAACGAATAAAACAAGCTTATTCTCATCAAGACGTGAAGCACTCACTGTCTAACAACAAATAGTGAAAATAAGACTCATGCAACCGCATGGGTCTTATTCACATTAGTTGGGATACTCTCTTCAGTATGAGATAATCAAAAGATCATTCGTAAAAATATCATTGGAGGGCTATAACATGAACAAAGTGATTGAGACACAACGGCAACATCGTTCTTATCGAGCTTACACAACAACAGCTGTTGAAGAAGAAAAACTAGAGGCTATCGTTTCTGCTGCACAAGCTGCCCCTTCCTGGATCAATGGACAGCAAGTGTCGATTATTGCGGTAAAGGATGAAAATAGAAAAGCAAAGTTGGCCAAACTAGTGGGAAACCAAGCTTATGTTGCACAAGCACCGGTCTTTTTCATTTTTTGTGCAGACTTTCACCGCGCTCAATTAGCAGGCCAAAAACACGGGAAAGAACTTGAAGCGATTCATGATGTCGACGCCCTTCTTGTTGGCGCAACAGATGTTGGATTGGCGATGTCGAGTGCAATTACGGCCGCGGAATCGATGGAACTAGGTACGGTCCCAATAGGAGGCATTCGAAAACATCCTCTTGAAGTCATTGAATTGCTGGAACTACCTAAGTATGTCATTCCTATTTCTGGGCTATGTATCGGTTATCCAAACGAAGACCCTCCATTAAAGCCTCGCCTTCCTAAAGAGACCATCTATCATCAAGAACGTTACCATTCGGTCGACCCATCATTGATTGAGCGCTATGATGAAACGATGAGTCGTTACATGGAGAAACGTTCAAACGGAAAGCTCTCTACTTCTTGGACAGAACGTGTGTCAAGCTTTTATGAAAAACCCTATTACACTGATATTGCCGCTATGCTTACAAAACAAGGGTTTGTTTGTGACAATATTAAGAAAAGCTAAACAAAACAGCCTTCCTTATTCTGAACAAAATAAGGAAGGCTATTTTCTTATATATGAAGACTTTCACGAGGCTTAGCTTCAGGGCGTCCAAAATAATAACCTTGAGCGAGAGGAATATGTAAATGCGCGCAAAAGTCAGCTTCTTCTTTTCGTTCGATTCCTTCTGCAAGTAAAGTAATTCCATATGTATTCGCCACATTAGCTATCTCTTTTATTTCTCTTTGCTTGATAGGGTCTTCATCACAATGACCAATAAGATTTCGGTCAATTTTTGCGAAATTCGGCTTTAATTCTTTTAATACATCTACCGTTGCAAACCCTGAACCAAGATCATCCAACGCCACATGTATCCCACGTTTTTGATAAACGTTAAATATATTTTTCAATTGATCGATATCGGGGATTTTCTCTGTCTCCACCACTTCAAATACCAAATCTTCAGGGTCAATGTTTGCTCTTTCGACAGCTTGCAATGTACTCTTCAAACAATGATTTGGATCATAGATTGATGATGGTAAGAAATTAATAAATCGTTTGACCCCTTTAGATAAATGCTTAGCACTGATCTTAATCGCTGAAATGCGCGCCTGACTATCTAGGACCGACTGCAATCCTGCTCTCTGAGAAAAGGAGAAGAGGCTTCCTGGATTAAAGCGATGCTCTTCATCGATAGGACGCAAAAGAAATTCATATCCATAGACCGAACCACTCGATACATTGATAATGGGCTGCATATGTTGAGTAAATAATCCCTCATTAATAATTTGAACATACGACCAGTTTAATAATCGCTCTCTTAATTGCTCGTATGGAACAAAGTTTGCGAATCGATCATTTGTTTCAACTGAATAAGTTGCATAAACTTGATCGGCTTTCTTTAACAAATAAGAATCAAACAAGTCAATCATTGTCTGTACATGTTGAAGAGAATCATATTGAACAAACAATAAATTATTTTCATTCGTTGTGAACGTCATATTCTGTTCGAGAAGTATCCCCTTCATTTTACTTAATAGATTCTGATTTTTTATTCGTAATAATAGATGACCTCGATCTGAGAGGTTAGGTATGAAACCGCAATTTTTACATGAATTCAATGTTATATCCCTCCTTTTCACTTTCTCTCTTATATTATAATAGTTATTAAAAACTATTACCATAGTATTGATTTATTCCTATTTATTGTGAATGTTCCAAGATGAGAGACCATGCCAAAAAGACATGGTTTCTCATCCTACGTTTTATTTCTAACATTTAGTAATTCGAGTGCGGCTTTTGTAGCTGTTGACTTTCCACTTAAGACTTGGTTCTTCAACAAGGGAAGCCTCTTTTGAATTTGTTCATTTTGATAGAATTGGGCGAGGACTTGCTCTTCAATTAAATCTTGGAACCATCTTAATGCTTGTTCATTACGACGATTAAGAAATAAGTCGTGCTGTTGCATATGCTCTTTATGCTTCTCAATGATCGTCCATATTTGTTCAACACCTTCTCCAGTTAGAGCAGAGACGGTATGTGCTTCTGTCGCCCACCCTTCTGTAATCGGAGGCAACATATGTAACATACGGTTTAGTTCGACTTTGGCTAGTTCAGCTGCTCGTTTGTTTTTTCCGTCTGCTTTGTTAATCACCATCGCATCTGCCATTTCCATGATGCCTTTTTTCATTCCTTGTAACTCATCTCCTGCACCTGTCAGCATAAGGACGAGAAAAAAGTCGACCATTGAACGCACCGCGATTTCACTTTGACCAACACCGACTGTCTCGACAATGATCACATCATATCCCGCAGCCTCACAAAGAAGCAATGTTTCCCGTGTTTTTCGCGCGACGCCTCCAAGTGTACCACTAGCAGGTGAAGGTCTAACGTACGCCTGGGGATGTCTTGATAACTTCTCCATTCTTGTTTTATCACCTAAAATACTTCCGCCTGTTAACGTACTAGACGGGTCAACAGCTAGAACGGCGACTTTATGCCCTCGCTCACAAAGCATCATTCCAAATGCTTCAATTAATGTGCTTTTTCCAGCTCCAGGTACACCAGAAAATCCAATTCGAATGGAGTTTCCTGTGTGTGGCATTAATTCTGTTAACACATCTTGAGCTAGTTGCAAATGTTTTGACGCATTGCTTTCAACCAGTGTGATCGCCCGTGCAAGCAAAGCACGATTCTGCTCTTTTACACCCACTACATAATCATCCACTGTTAATGTTCTTCTTTTAGGGGTTCGCATCATTTGCTCCTCCTCTCAGATCACTCTCAAAAAAGGAAGAAAAGAAGAAGGGTTACTCCACCTCTTCTTCTCCTAATCCTAGTCTCTCATTTAATTCTTCTAATATCTGCACTGCTGCAACCGGTATAACTGTTCCAGGACCAAAAATAGCCGTTGCCCCGTTCTCCTTTAAGAATTGATAATCCTGAGCTGGGATGACGCCACCAATGATCACGATAATGTCTTCACGGCCATGTTTTTTTAGTTCCTCAACCACTTGAGGTAATAACGTTCGATGTCCTGCAGCAAGTGAGCTCATCCCAATTACATGCACATCGTTTTCAACAGCTTGCAGTGCCGCTTCCGCTGGTGTTTGGAATAGCGGACCGATGTCAACGTCAAAGCCCATATCAGCAAAAGCGGTTGAAATGACTTTGGCTCCACGATCATGGCCATCTTGCCCCATTTTTGCAACCATAATTCTTGGTCTACGTCCCTCTTCTTTTGCAAATGTTTCAGTCAATTTTCGTACTTGTTCCATCTCTTCATTCTCTCCAAACTCAGATCGGTATACGCCACTAATCGACCTAATTACAGCAACATGTCTTCCAACTACTTTCTCATATGCATCTGAAATTTCACCTAGTGTAGCTCGATCACGCGCTGCTTGTACGGCTAGCTCAAGTAGATTTCCTTTTCCTGTTTCTGCCGCTTCTGTAATCGCCGCTAGTGAGTCTTTCACTCTCGCTTCATCACGTTCTGATCGTAGTTTTTCTAGACGTCTAATCTGAGATTCGCGTACTGCGGTATTATCAATGTTCAAAATATCAAGTGGGTCTTCTTCTTCTAAACGATACGTATTCACACCAATAATTTTCTCTTTCTTCGAATCAATCTGAGCCTGTCTTCTTGCAGCAGCTTCTTCGATCCTCATTTTCGGAAGCCCTGTTTCAATTGCTTTTGCCATTCCACCAAGCTCTTCAATTTCTTCAATATGAGCCCATGCCTTACGCATTAACTCAGCTGTGAGGGTTTCGACATAATACGAACCACCCCACGGATCAAGAACATTTGTCAGACCCGTCTCATCTTGTAAATAAAGTTGAGTGTTTCTCGCAATTCGTGCAGAAAAATCAGTAGGGAGAGCAATCGCTTCATCTAACGCATTCGTATGCAAAGATTGCGTATGACCCATCGATGCCGCCATCGCTTCTACGCATGTACGAATGACATTGTTATACGGATCTTGCTCGGTCAAGCTCCAGCCTGAAGTTTGCGAATGGGTCCGTAAGGCTAGCGATTTTTCATTTTTCGGTTCAAATGGCTTAATAAGCTTCGCCCACATTAGACGAGCTGCGCGCATTTTTGCCACTTCCATATAATAATTCATTCCAATCGCCCAGAAGAAAGATAAACGCGGAGCAAATGCGTCAATATCAAGACCTGCTTTCATTCCTGTGCGCACGTACTCCAAACCATCCGCAAGAGTATACGCAAGTTCAATATCTGCCGTTGCCCCTGCTTCTTGCATATGATACCCCGAGATACTAATACTATTAAATTTTGGCATATGGTTGGAAGTATACTCAAATATGTCGGCAATCACCTTCATTGAAGGCTCTGGCGGATAGATATATGTGTTACGTACCATATATTCTTTTAAAATATCATTTTGGATCGTTCCTGTAAGCTGTTCAGGTTTTACACCCTGCTCTTCTGCTGCGACAATATAGAAAGCTAGAATCGGTAGAACCGCGCCATTCATCGTCATCGAAACGGACATCTCATCTAGTGGGATCCCATCAAAAAGAACTTTCATATCTAAGATTGAATCCACCGCAACCCCAGCCTTACCGACATCCCCTACGACTCGCTCATGATCTGAATCATAGCCACGATGCGTAGCTAAGTCAAAGGCGATTGAAAGACCCTTCTGCCCTGCTGCTAAGTTCCGACGATAAAACGCATTACTTTCCTCTGCTGTTGAAAATCCAGCATACTGACGAACCGTCCAAGGTCTTGTTTTATACATTGCCGGGTAAGGACCTCGGAAAAATGGAGCGATTCCAGCAACATAATCTAAATGCTTCATACCTTCTGTGTCTTCTTGTGAGTAACTCGAATAAAGATCTATTTTTTCCATCGTCTCCATCGTTTGCTTGCGGTCTTGCTTGGTCGGTGATTGATCAAACGATGGGAAGGATAGTTGATTAAAGGATGGCTTCGACATCTTCAAGTCCCCCTTTCCATTCCCACAACTCTGTTAGTTGTTCAAAATGATTGGATTTCACATGAATATAGTCATGCACTCCAGCTTCATCTAACATTGCACGTACGTCCTCACTTTGTTTTCCCGCTACGTAGATACGGCCTTGACTATGATCACTCAGCTTTTTAATTCGCTCAATTATAGACATCGCTTGCTCGTTGATCGATTCATCTGTTCCGCAAATGACAACAACATCAGAAAGAGAAGTCGCTTCTAATTCTTCCCCCTGAACAGGCGTCGATACGTCAAATCCGCCAGCTCTGAAGTATCCTGTTACAAAATCAGCTCGTGGCTTATGTTTAGCTAACGGGCCAAGCCCAACAATCGTCACTTCTGCATGTTGACCAGTAGTCTCTGAAAATTTCTTTCCAATCTCTCGTAACGCCTCGTACCGTTCGGTCAAACGGCGAGTAGGAATCTTCTTAACTTCAACCATTGGTTCCGCATCGTTTGATTTGAGGAATGCTTGATAAAGATTAGTAATATCAACCCCTTCTTTTGCTGCTTGAATCCATTCAGCGAAAGATGTTGGTGTCGTCTCTAATTCTTTTGTCTGTTCCATGTCAGAAACTTTAACCTTATGATCGATATGCTTGTTTTCATGAAGTAACTGTTCATTTAAGTTGGCATATTGATTAACGCCGACAATTGTTTGCTTTCTTTGTTCCACATCTTTAAGACGAACTTCCCAAGTTGCATCGATCCATTCTTGAATAAGACCTGTATCTAACGCTTCGCTCATACTGCCAGATGCTTCGATTTGCTGGAATTCACTCCATGCTTTTTTTGAAAGTTCATCGGTTAAATGCTCAACATACCAAGCACCACCAGCAGGATCGGTTGTCGCTGCTAGATGACTTTCCTCAGATAAAATCAACGATGTATTTCTCGCAATTCTTCTTGAAAAGGGAGTAGACGGTTGAATCGGTTCATCAAAAGGACTCACTTGAATGCTATCGACCCCTGCCACAGCTGCACTAAATGCTTCACTTGTGCCTCGTAGCATATTAACATAAGGATCCAAACTGGCTTTCGTAAACGCGGACGTCCGCGCATGAATGACCATCTTAGCTCCTTCATCTGTCGCTCCAAATTCTCTCATAATAGCAGCCCATAGTCGTCTAGCACTACGAATTTTTGCGATTTCAACGAAGGATTGGTTTCCGATAGAAAAGGAGAACATGATTGAACGTCCCGCCTCATCAGCCGTTAACCCTCTCTTCATCATTTCATCAACATACTCAACTCCTGTGGATAAAGCGCAAGCAAGCTCAACTGTCGCCGAAGCTCCACCATTATGATAAACCGAGCTCTGTATAAGCACTGTACGCAAGTGCTCTTGATGCTCTTTTGCCCACTTTGCTGCATCTGAAAGGTCATCATAAGCTTTTACCAACGTCGTAGGAAGCTTACCATGTGTCGCTAGCTCAAAAAGTGGATCAGAGCCGATTAATCCACGCAAGACTTTTCCTTCTAACGTTGAAAGAACCGTTGATAATGCAGGTGTTATATAGGCTCCAGTGTAAAGGTAGAAGGAATGTCTTTCTACATCCATTCCGTCTAAAAGAACCTCTACATCTTTCATTGTTCGAACAGGAATTCCATCTTCTTCTTTATTCGAACCTTTTGCTTTGCCATCAAGAACAAAATGCAAAACATCTTGCCCGCGTTTTAAATCATGATGAGCCTGTTTGTTCGCAAGGTTTGGAGACTCACCGCTCATCTCTTGACTGACCGCCCACTTTTTAGGCTCATGCGATGTTCCTCTTGAAAACGGAAATTTCCCTGGTTGTTCTAATAATGTCGAGACATCCTCTACATCTTTCAGCTGATACATCGGCTCTGTCATCATACCTTCATAAAGTTGCGTTCGTAGCAATTTATCAAAAGGAGCCCCTTTAATCGATCGTTCGGCTACTTCACGCCACTGATCATACGTTGGTATTGGAAACTCACTAAATTTCTCAAGGTCCTTATGGCTCATATCATTTGGGAACCCATCACTAGGCTCTCCACTCACTCCCTTCACTTCAAACTATGATGCGGTTATTGCTTCTACACGCATTAAAGCGGAATATTTCCATGCTTTTTCTTCGGCAACTGTTTCTTCTTGTTGCGAAGCATAGCGAGCGCACTGGCAAGGCTCATCCGAGTATCTCTTGGATCGATCACGTCATCAACCATGCCGTTTGCTGCTGCGACATATGGGTTTGCAAAACGCGAACGATAGTCAGCAATTTTCGCTGCTCGTGTTGCTTCAGGGTTATCACTATCATTAATTTCTTTTGCGAAAATGATATTCGCTGCCCCCTCTGGACCCATAACAGCTATTTCTGCATTAGGCCAAGCAAAGACAACATCTGCTCCGATTGCTTTACTATTTAAAGCGACATAAGCGCCACCAAATGCTTTTCTCAAAATCACAGTGATTTTTGGTACGGTTGCTTCTGAATACGCATATAAAATTTTCGCTCCATGTCGAATGATTCCCCCATGCTCTTGTTGCACACCTGGAATAAAACCACTCACATCTTCAAACGTAATTAGAGGAATATTATAACAGTCACAGAAACGGATGAATCTTGAACACTTATCCGATGAATCAATATCAAGTCCACCTGCCATCATTTTCGGATTGTTTGCGATAATTCCGACCGACTCTCCCTCAATACGAGCAAATCCACAGACGATATTTTTAGCGAATTTAGGTTGTACTTCTAAGAAGTCTTCCTCATCAACAATTTTCTGGATCACATGTCGAACATCATACACTTTCGTTCCATCTACAGGAACGATATCAATCAATTCTTCGATGCGCTCATCAAGTGGCTTTGGATTTGATGGCTTCTTAACAGGCGTCTTCTCTTCATGATTTTGAGGTAAGAAGGTGATTAAGCGACGTACGTCTTTAAGCACTTGCTCTTCTGATGGCGCTGTAAAATGAGCACTCCCACTTATGCTTGAATGAACCTTTGCACCACCGAGATCCTCACTATTGATTTTTGCTCCCGTCACACTTTCAATTACTTTTGGCCCCGTAATAAACATTTGACTCGTTTTTTCCACCATAAACACAAAATCTGTAATAGCTGGTGAATAAACAGCTCCACCTGCACAAGGTCCCATAATCACAGAAATTTGTGGAACCACACCTGAATAAATCGCATTACGATAAAAGATATGTCCATAGCCATCAAGAGAAAGAACACCCTCTTGAATTCTAGCCCCACCAGAATCATTTAATCCAATGATCGGTGCACCATTTTCAGCAGCTAAATCCATGACCTTCGCAATCTTTTGAGCGTGCATTTCACCTAGTGCGCCACCGAATACGGTGAAATCTTGAGCAAAGATAAAAATAAGGCGTCCGTCTACTTTGCCATACCCCGTTACTACACCTTCACCCGGAGCCTCCGCTGAACCATAGTCTAATCCTCGGTGTTCAATGAAAGGGTTTAATTCTATAAACGTTCCCTCATCAACAAGTAGATCAATTCTCTCACGCGCTGTCATCTTTCCGCGATTATGTTGGGCATCTATTCTTGCCTCGCCACCCCCAAGCTTAACTTTTTCACGACGTTCTTCTAGCTCATTAATGTGATCGAGCATATCCATCTGACATCCCCCTCTGTATTGACTCTTCGTTTAGTTTAGTCTCACTTGCTAGCTTGCAAAGCAAACAATGGCTGTCCATACTCAACTAGCTCTCCGTTTTCTACGAAGATTTCAACGACTTTTCCATTTAGTTCAGCTTCTAATTCATTCATTAGTTTCATCGCTTCCACAATACAAACAACTTCCCCTTCTTTGACCTCATCACCTACTGCAACATAAGGTTCTGAATCAGGAGATGACGACGTATAGAAGGTTCCAACCATCGGTGAAATAATATGTTCTACACCCTCTTGATCTTCTGTTTTCTTTGTCTTTGCAGTCTTGTCTTCATTCGTAGTAGGCTCTTTTGTTTTCGGCTCACTTGCATTAATCGAAACAGGTGCTTTCTCACTTTCTAGTTGCACAGGTGGGATAACTTGAGTCGCTACTTCAGCTTCAGTATCCCCTTGTTTTTTTAATGTTAATAGCGCTTTGTTTTCACCCTTTAGTGTCAGTTCAGATAGATTCGAACGATCTAACGCACGAATTAATTCCTTGATCTCACTCACTTTATACATATTGATCATCTCCTTTTAATGAATCTTTTTTCAAAAAAAATCGTTGATACTCAAGTTTTCCTCTTGCCTCTTGTGTGAGTACTGAATGCATCACAAGATCAGCATAAATCATTGCAATTTCATTGATCGAATAGTTTCCTGTGTCTTTGTACCATTTGTACGTCCAGTTCGTCATGCCAAAAATCGCCATCGAAGTGATTGGAACGGGAATTTCTTGCCTAAACTCACCTTGCTCAATGCCTTCTTCAACGACACGAAACATCATCTTTTTATAGCGATCACGCTTAATTTTAATCGTTTGAAAATAATCTGAACTTAAATATAAGGACTCTTGATAAAACACTGTGACGTGAGGGCGATATAAATCAAACATCATCACGAAAGATTTGACTGTTTCATAAAGCCTCTCAGCAGGAGTATCATACTTCTGATAAGCATCCTCTGCTTTCGTTAAGATATATGTAATGAATGAATCATGAATGGTGTAGAGCAGTTCATCTTTTGAGCGGAAATTATGGTAAAATCCTCCTTTTGATGTTCCGCTTTCCTTGACGATTTTGTCTACAGTCACCGCATGATACCCCTGTTCCTCAAATAACAATAACGCAGCGTCTACAATCCGATCTTTTGTCGGTTTCACCTTCATTTAGTCCACTTCACCTCTTCTACTTATTCGACCGACTAGTCAGTCTGTTATAGAAATTGTACGAAACGTTCCGACTATTGTCAATATTGTTTCTGTAATCGGTTGCAAAATTCCTGCTATCTTTCTTAAAAATCGTCTTTTTCTTACAAAAAACCGCTATTTCCGTGGAAATAGCGGTAAAAAATATAAATTTAGTTTCGTTCAATTGGCATGGTCACACATCTAAATGCCCCACCTGATTTAATGATTTCCGATAGATCAACCTCAATGATCTCAAAACCAGCTTGAACAATTTTTTCGTTCGTTTCCTTATTTTGCGGTAAAGCAATAATTTTTCCTTTACCAATACTTAACACATTCGTCGCTAATGTGAATTGCTCTTCTTCAGATACATCAATTAGCTGATAGCGACTTTCTAATCGTCGTACATCTTCTCGGTCGATTGCATCTCGGTAAATTAACGCAACTTCTGGTGAAAGAGGGTTAAAAACGCAATCTAGATGCAAGTAAGCCTCATCAAACTTAATTAATTCTAGCTCGCGATTTGGGTGAGCAAGCTTTAATTGATCAATAGAGGAAAGGGATGTACGACTACTATCTCCTACATAGACAATGTTTTCATCGATCATAACATCGCCGCCTTCAATCGTACCTTCCTTAATCTCCTGGAACTTGTAAGTATTGTCCGTCAAAAACTCTTTAAGTATTTGCTCTTCTCCTTGACGAATCTCTCTTTTCAATGCTCCGATGTAGATCGTCTCATCAATGGTAAAACCGATATCTCTTGTGAACACTTGCTCAGGTAGATCCTCTCTAGCAGGAAGCAAGTGAACATCAATTCCTTCCTGTTTTAAGGCTTTCACAAGATCTTTATGTTGGCTTTTAGCCACCTCTACATCAATATTTTCTTCTTTATAATGCTCTTGCGTCTCATTAATTGGTTCTTCAATCTTCATAAACAATGGTTCACATAAGAGAACCGAACGTAATAAGCCGTATTCTGTTTGGCAGCCATTCGTCTTCATTGTCTTCTCACCTTTCTCTTTTCCTATCTTGCTATGATTTTGTATCTTGTTTAGAGCACAGAACATCTTCTCTTTCATATGATATCAAAGAATGACCATGTAAGGAGGCTAAGAAGACAATGCATTTTCAAGCAACTCGAATGAGAAAGCTGATGGAACATGACAGATTCTTATCAGCGACATTTAAAGAGGTTGTTCAGCAGACTAAAGATGCAGATACAGCTCTCTATTACTTATTTGAAGTATATGTACAGTCTGAGCCAATCTTGCTAAATGCATACAATCATTTAACCGGTGAATGAATCGAATAATTGATTCATAAAAGCAGGCTGCACAGAGAACCTGGCAGCCTACTTTTTAAACCTTTTTTAGACTATCTATACTCTTCTTCCTGTTAGCATACGAATGATGAATACGACTAATGCTACGACTAGAAGAAGGTGAATTAGATTCCCAGCAATCTCGAAGCTAAATCCAAGTAGCCATAAAATGAAAATAATAATTAATATAGTCCACATGTTATTTTCCACCTTTCACTTGTTATTTTCTTACTATTCTATTCCCCCTTAAGCAATTCCAAAACCTTTTTCCTTTAAAAATAAAAAAGAACAAGCTTTATCTCATTAAAGCTTGTTCTTACTCAAAGAGTTGTTATTCTTATACTTCCGTCAGCTCTGGCCATGCTGGAATAGGATCAGGGAAGGATGACCAATTTTGTATCATCTCTTCGTCTGTTAGTACACAATGATTAAAGTAGGCCTCAAGTTCTCTTGGTTCTAGCTCAATTCCAATTAGAACAAGCTCAGTCATACGATCTCCGTATGTTTGGTCCCACTTTTCTTTGATTTCAGGTTCGTCTTCAAAAATCATCGCCTTATCTTCATCAGACATCGCATCTACCCACAATCCTGCAGGTTCAAATACCATAGAAGGTCCCGCTTGACTCAGTAAGGCTGCAATATCATTTCTTGTTGATAACCAGCAGACCCCTTTGGAACGGACGACATTACTTGGCCATTCTTGGATCGCATTCATTAAGCGCTCCGGATGAAATGGTTTGCGACTTCTGTACACATAACTTGAGATTCCATACTCCTCTGTTTCTGGAACATGCTCTGTGTGTAGTTCTTTTAACCAACCTGCCGATTGACTAGACCGTTCAAAATCAAATAACCCCGTGTTTAAAATTTCTTTCGGATCGACTTTTCCTTCTGTAATGCGAAGGAACTTAGCTTGTGGTTGGAGTTTTCGAAGGATCTTTTCCATCTCTTCTACATCCTCATCTGCCACTAGATCGCATTTGTTTAAGAGTAGCACATCACAAAACTCTATTTGGTCAATTAATAGATCAACAATTTCCCGTTCATCTTCTTCATTTACCGCTTGCCCACGATCTAGAAGAGATTCCCCAGACTCAAAGTCATGCCAAAAACGATATGCATCAACAACTGTTACCATTGTATCTAATTCACAAATATCGGTTAAGTCCAAGCCGCTTTCCTCGTCAGCATAAGAGAATGTTTGCGCAACAGGTAGTGGTTCACCGATTCCCGTGGATTCAATTAAAATGTAGTCATACTTACCTTCTTCCGAAAGTCTTTTTACTTCTTCCATCAAGTCTTCTCTCAATGTACAGCAAATACAGCCGTTAGACATTTCAACGAGTTTTTCATCAACCCTCGAAATTCCTCCGCCATTCTTGATCATCGAAGAGTCAATATTGACTTCACTTAAGTCATTTACAATCACAGCCACTTTGAGTCCGTCTCGATTATGTAATACATGATTTAAGATTGTTGTTTTTCCTGCACCTAGATATCCACTCAACACTGTTACTGGTATTTTCTTATTTGACACGCTCAACACTCCAATTCGTAATTCTTACGATTTAAATTTATCATTAACCTCTTGCTAAAGCAATCACTTTTCTGTAACATAGTGAAATAAATCGAAATTATTACGTTTTAAAGCGAGGAATCGATGATGAAACAGTGGCTTATTATTGGTGGGGGTATTCAAGGAGTCACCCTTGCTAGTTACCTACGAATTAAAAAACAGCTTCCGGCTGAGGCGATCGCTATTGTCGACCCACACGAAAAACCACTAGCGATGTGGAAACATTGTACGAATAACACAGGGATGGAATATTTGCGCTCACCTTCCATTCACCACCTGCATCCCGATGCGTTTAATCTAGAGCGCTTCGCGAAAAAAAAGTCATGGAAAAAATCGACCGCCTTTGTTCCGCCTTATGACCGCCCAACACTTGCTTTGTTCAATAAGCATAGCGATGAATTAGTGCAAGATTTATCTCTATTAGAGAGTTGGGTAACAGGTAAAGTCTCTCAACTTTCTAAACGATCGGATGGTTGGGAGGTCAAGTTGAGCAATGGTGATTGTCTATCTAGCCGTCATGTTGTCGTTGCCATCGGATTAAGCGAACACCCTATTTGGCCTAACTGGGCTGAAAAACTAAAAGATAAAGGTGCTTCAATTAACCATATTTTTCATAAACAATCATTAACAATAGAAAAAGATTCAAATGTCTTCGTTGTAGGTGGGGGCATCAGTGCTGTGCAAACCGCTCTAAAAGTAAGTAGCCAAACAAACTACCCTGTTCATATTATGTCAAGACATCCATTCCGAACGAAGCAATTCGACTCTGACCCGGGTTGGCTCGGTCCTAAGTATATGCGCCTATTCATGCAAGAAACATCAACACAAAAAAGACGAGACATGATTGCTTCTGCACGTCATCGCGGCTCACTTCCCGGAGAACTGCATGCTGCGTTTCGAAGATCAGAAACAGCTGGTAATGTTCAGTCTGTGATTAGTGACGTGGCTTCTGCTGATTTTGATGGAGCACGTATTCACCTTACTTTGAAAAATGGTCAGACATGGAGTGGGGACAAAGTTGTACTTGCAACAGGCTTTCATGCTACTCCCCCTGGTTTAGAGTGGCTAAAACCAACCATACGTGAACACCATTTGCGTTGCCACACATGTGGATATCCTATTGTTGAAGATGACACACTTGAGTGGGATGAAGGACTTTTTGTGATGGGCGCATTAGCAGAGCTATCATTAGGGCCCGTTGCTAGAAACATCTCAGGAGCCAGACGTGGAGCTGAACGAATCTTATCGACTATAATAGCAACATAAAAAACATCGCCAATTGGCGATGTTTTTTTATGTTGCTATTCAAATGTGAGGTGCAATTCGTACCCGTTTTCTACGATTGTTTTTCCCTCTTGATAGCGATTTATATGTTGATTTAACTCTAAAGAGTATAGTTCAAAAGCGTCCCTGTCGCGTTCAACTAATGATCGATCAATTAATTCAAGTAATTCGGACTTGTGGAAATGATAGATAGAATATTCTAGAACAGCTTGGGCATATAGAGATTGGACAGTTGATTCAGTACGTTTTTGTAATGACTTTATTATTTCTAATTGTCTATACACGTTATGATCCATTGCAAAAGGATTATTCATTTCGTATCCCTCCTAGCATTCTCTTTGTTTTACTATACCCTAGAACTAATCTTTCAAAACATTGGAATATTCTTTTTTTCTCTTTAATGACAAGTGATGTGCTTGCCTCTGTGAAGATGAGAAGAAAACGACTTTAAAATCTTTTCTATTTTGCTTTCTCTTCTTTTATCTCTTGCCCACGAACCGTGCGCTCATCTTTCGTTAACTTCGGGCATAGAAAGCATTTCTTCCCACTTTGACCAACGTAACTCATGCAACAAGCTGCCTTTACTCTTAGTGGTTCAACAGGTTCCCACCAGCTATCTACATAACGGAAAGATACTTTGTACGGGTTACGTTTCAAACCAAAGGTCGCGCTATCTAATTCTCTTAATGTTTTCAGATCCGAATTAATTTGTACTCGTTCATCATCCGTACTTGTCGCCATCCATGCCTCTTGTTGGTTATAGAACGGGTTGCAAAGAAGTCCCCATACTTGTTGCACTGGTAAGTTAGATGTCAAGGCGATCATTTCAATCATCGGACGGAAACGCTCAAACAGCTGTTGATATTGTTTGATTACATACCCCTCTCTATTCTTTTCTGGTAAAGGAACTAACTTTGCATTCTTTAAAGTAAAGTTACCTTCTTTCCCTTCACTATAGAATGCATATTCCTCGTACTCAAGCCACTGATTATGGAGAGATATCGTATACTGGTGTGCTGTGCATAAATTTGCGACCCATTTCATCATATTCGCACCAGCTAACCGTTCATCCCGACCTTTTAATATAGAGGTTCTTTCAATTATTAACTCTTTCATGATCGCTTCTTTTTTTAAATCATCTTCTTTTATTGCTATATCTTCTTTTTGTTGATCATCTATGACGACAAAAAATGTGTCTTTAAGAATTGTTTTAATGACTTGGTCCATCAGTCATCACTCCCTTTCAAATGTTTTATTAAAGTCATGCATTCATCATAACAGTTTTATAAATTGATGGTACATACACAACAATCGGCAGAATGTTAACTTCCAAAAATATCAAGTTGTAATTCCTTGTTTGCATGTATATAATAAGAACATAAGTTCGTATAGGAGTGAGTCAGATGGCTAACCTAACAAGTGATGAACAAAAAGCAATTCATCATTACATCTTACTTCTTGTAGCTAGGCAAGTTCTTGAACGTGATTATGCGTATCTAGAACAATCTCAGTTAAAGCTTGCCCATCCTTACCTTGAGCTAACAAAATTAACACTCGACCACTTGAGTCGTGAAATTTCTTCACTAAAGTCTTTCTTACGTTCCCATCAGATGACCATTGAAAAGAAAAAACATGATGGATTATTTAGTGAATACTATTACCGTTGCCGAGGATACGAGGGTGTTACTCATATTTTAAATGCCCACTTAAAAAACCAAGTTCATGATTATGTCACCTCATGCTTTACAACTTTCCGCAAGCCCTCCTAATATCGAGCAACCTCAATAAAGTGAGTCACCAATGTGACCCACTTCTTCATTGCTTGCGTTTGAACTTGCTTTTTTGGTTAGATTTGAGCTTGTTAAGTGTGTCATGTGTCGTTTTATTTAGAGCTTCTTTTTTTCGTGTGTCACGTTTGATGGTCATAATCTTGCCATCCTCTACTTCAACAACAAACATATCTCCAGATGCAGCACATTTAGGTAAGCGATGAACAGGGAGCGTGTACTCTTTTTCTTCTAGTCCTACTAGTAAGACAGCCACATTTTGATCAACAATTCTGTCTAACACAGCTTTCAATATTATTCACCCCCATATAAACAGGCGACTTCTTCATCAAGGATGTCACTTAGTCTTCCTTGACCGATCCCGTGAATGTCGGTTAACTGCTTTAAGTCTTTGATTGGGCGCAACGTCACAAGCTCTTCTGCTCGTTCTTCACCGATATGGACAATATAACTAAGCTCTTCAATCGTCGCCACGTTCACATCGATGCATGGCACTTCACTCGTTGCTTCTGTTTTGCCAGAAGGTTCTTTTTCTAGCTCAACAACAATGTTCTCACCATCACTCTTCATATAAATATTCCCATGAAGATCGGTCCCAAACCACTCTAATGGACGTTGATTAAGTCGTTCAATTACTTCTCGATGAGGGTGCCCGTATTCATTGTCGACACCCGCTGAATAAACAGCGTAGCGCGCATTCACTTGATCTAAGAAGTCTTCATGACTCGAAGTCGATGAACCATGATGACCAAGCCGAATCACATCAGCCTCCAAATTCACGCCAGCATCTACTAGATCTAACTCAACATCGACTTCAATATCCGCCATAAATAGCCAACCTACTTCTCCATGATCCACTCGAAGTCCAATCGCTCCTTCATGAAAATCACCTGTTAGTTCAGAAGGATTTAATACCTCAATACGCAATGAACCAATGTCAAACACCTCTCCTGCACGAGGCTCATAGTAATTCACATCAGAAGAAGCTATCGCCGCAATCGTTCGTTCAAATGTTCTAGTTGTATGCGTATCCCCAGACATCCATACTTCCTCTACAGGAAATGATTGTAGCACACGATCGGCTTGACCTATATGATCTGCATGCGGATGTGTCCCCACAAACAAATCAATCTCCTCGACCCCAGCACCGTGTAATAATTCAACAACATCCTCTCGATCATGCCTTCCTGCATCAATAAGGATAGTAATGTCCTTAGTCTGTAATAACGTCGCATCCCCTTGACCTACGTTAAAAAATGATACAATCAGTTCGTCTTCATTTTGCATGACTTTACTAGCCTGTTGAGTTCCTACCGATGCCTCACAAGCGACAAGAGACACGCAAAGAATAAATAAAAGCAACAATCTTTTTGTCATCCACTTTATCCCCCTAAATGACCATCTAACTAACGATCTATTATACACGAAATCATTGAACCAAAAGAAAAAGCAATGACAATTATTCTGTCATTGCTTTTATGTATCTTAACCTAATACTTTGTTGATCGATTCTAGCACACGATCGGCTTGAAAAGGTTTTACAATGAAATCTTTTGCTCCAGATTGTATGGCATCAATAACCATTGATTGCTGTCCCATCGCAGAACACATAATTACTTTTGCCGATGCATCTTGTTCTTTAATCGCTTTAAGGGCTTGAATTCCATCCATTTCAGGCATTGTAATATCCATTGTCACTAAATCAGGCTTTAATTCTTTATACTGATTCACAGCTTCTTGTCCATTCGCTGCTTCCCCAACAATTTCAAATCCATTTTTTGATAAAATGTCCTTGATCATCATTCGCATAAAAGCTGCATCATCTACTATTAATACAGATGCCATCAAATCACCTCTTATATCTTTTACGTTACTTTATCTATTATGATTCTTGAATGACTTTTTCTAAGTTTAATAGAGTAAATAACCTCTTGTTGAGTTTGACCACTCCACGTAAGTATTCAGCTTCAACACCGCCGACTACTTCAGGTGTTGGCTCAATTTTCCCAACAGGAATATCAATGACATCATTTGCCCCATCAACGATAAATCCAATTTCAATATCTTCTTTTGAAATGACAAGAATACGAGTTGCCTCATCAAATTCCTTCTCTTCAATCCCGAATCTTTTTCTTAAATTTATAATAGGTGTGATCACACCACGTAGGTTCATAACACCTGTTACAAATGGGAATGTCCGAGGAATCCTTGTCACTGGCTGCATGCGCTCGATCGATTGAATGTAATCAACCTCAATAGCATACTCTTCATCTTTCAATTGAAATACAATGACTTTAATATCTGTTTTAATAGCTGCTTCGCTTGACAACGCTTAAGCCTCCTCACTCGTTCCTTACTTAATTAATGCATTTGTATCAACAATAAGAGCAACTTGACCGTTACCTAAAATCGTAGCACCAGAAATCGCAAAGACATTTGTTAAGTAATTTCCGAGAGACTTCAAGACGATGTCATGTTGTCCGATTAATGAATCTACAACTAGTCCTGCCACTTTATCACCTTTGTTAATGATTACAAGAGAATAGAAGTTTTCTTCTTCTTGCTCCCCTGGCACATCAAAGATATCTTGCAAGAAGACCAGTGGTACAACCTTCCCGCGGAAATCAATCACCTTTTTATTATGTGCACTATACACATCGTTCTTATTAACAATCGCCGTTTCCACAATGGATGAAAGTGGGATAGCATACTTCTCTTCTCGCACTTCAACAAGCATGACATCGATAATTGAAAGTGTCAGAGGTAATTGAATGGAGAAAATTGAGCCTTTCCCAAGCGTCGAGTTGACGGTGACAATTCCACCTAAAGATTCAAAGGTGTTCCTAACCACATCTAATCCAACGCCGCGTCCTGATACATCGGTAATCTTTTCTGCTGTACTGAAACCCGAAGCAAATAACAACCCAAACACTTGTGGATCAGTCATTTTCTCTGCTTCTTCTTCCGTGACAACTCCGTTTGCTAAAGCTTTTTGAAGAATTTTATGACGATCAATTCCCGCTCCATCATCTTCAATTTCAATAAAGACATTGTTACCGCTATGATACGCCTTTAGCACAACCGTACCTTCTTCATTCTTTCCTTGTTCACGACGCTGTTCAGGTGTTTCGATCCCATGATCAATCGAGTTACGAATCAAGTGAACAAGTGGGTCGCCAATCTCATCAATGATCGTTCTATCTAGTTCTGTATCGGCACCAATGATTTCAAGGTTTACTTTCTTGTTTAGATCTTTTGATAAACTTCTTACCATACGTGGGAAGCGATTAAACACTTGCTCAACTGGCATCATTCGCATATTAAGAATGATCTCTTGTAGATCACCAGAAATACGTGACATACGCTCAACCGTTTCATTCAGTTCGGTGTTTCGAAGTTCGCTTGCAATCTGTTCTAGGCGACCACGGTCAATTACAAGCTCTTCAAATAGATTCATTAATACATCAAGACGCTCAATATTGACACGGATCGTCTTATTTGAATCATTTGCGGCTTTCTTTTGTGGTTGCGTTTGTTTTGGTGCAGATTTCGGCTTGGCATCGTTTTTTGCTACAGTCGGAGCTAGTGCTTCTACTTTAGATTGTTCTTTTACAACAGCAGTATCTTCATCAGCACTAGCAAGATCTGATTTGTTGAACGGTTGAACAACAACATCCTTGATCTCAGAAATTTTTAAGATCCGTTGCTTGACCTCATCTGCCTCCACTTTAGAAACAAGCGTAACAAGGAAGGTCTCGTCAAACTTTTCTTCCTCAAGCTGGTCCGCTGTCGGAGTAGATTTAATGACTTCTCCAACTTGCTCAAGCACCTCAAACACCATAAATACACGCGCAGCTTTAAGCATCGCCTGTTCATCTAAGGTCACTTCAATTTGATATGCATAATACCCTTGCTCGAATGATTGCTCAAGCACGGTTCGTTCGAATTCATCATAGCGTTCCTTAAGCTCGGTCAATGAAGCATCTGATACAATCGTTGCTGCTACTTCTTCTTCGGCAACGTTTGAAGGTTCTGCTTCTCCCTTTTCAATTCTCTCAAGTTTCGCCACAACTTCAGAAACATCTCTTTTACCTTCACCACCACTAGCAATATCTTCAACCATCGCTTCTAGATCATCAACTGCGACGAACACAACATCCATCACTTCTGATGTCACATCTAGCTTTTGGTTGCGGATAAGGTCTAAAACATTTTCCATATTGTGAGTAAGGTGAGCTAAATCCTCAAACCCCATCGTCGCTGCCATACCTTTGAGTGTATGAGCGGAACGAAAGACCTCCCCAACAATCGATAAATCATCTGGAGCCTGCTCTAATTTTAGTAAGTGGTCATTGATCGATTGTATGTGCTCTTGACTCTCATCTAGAAACACGTCCAAGTACTCTGAATTAATCAAGATCTTTTTCACCTCGATGTTCTCTTAATTCCTAAATAACATTTAATGTGTTGAATAGGTGGAATATTTATTTCATCATAGCATACTTTCATGGGACATAAGTATTTATTCATACTAAATTTTTAAAAATTTTAGTACCATTTACACAGATGCTACTTTCTTACTCATTACCTCATATAACCCTTGCCTTCTAGGAGTATTCAAGGGTAATTACCTTTATAAAGCAAACCAATCAAAGAAGATGTACGGGACTTTACTCCCGCAAAAAGTCTTTATATTGATTTGCCGTTAAAGGTTTGGAATAATAATATCCTTGAATAAAATCACAATTAACTTCTTTTAAGAACTTAAGCTGCATCTCCGTTTCTACTCCTTCAGCGATGACCTGTAAACCGAGAGAATGTCCTAAATGAATGATCATAGAAATGATGGCCTCACATCGTTTATCAGTACCAATACTTTGAACAAATGATTGATCTATCTTCAGTTCATGTACTGGGAGTCGACTAACATATTGCAACGAACTGTAGCCCGTACCAAAATCATCTAAGCTAATTCTCACCCCTAGCTTAATAAGCCGATTTAAGACATCCAACGTTCGATCAATGTCGACAGAGACGCTTTCTGTCACTTCCAAATCTAAAAACTTAGGAGGCAATTCAGTCTCTTTTAAAATTTGCTCTATCGTGTGTACGATATTTTTTTGAAGAAACTGCTTCAACGATAAATTCACGGACATGGGCACTTCAGGATAGCCATCTTGGAGCATTTTATTCTTTTGCATGCATGCTGTTCGTAGTACCCACTCTCCAATTGGTACAATCAATCCGGTTTCTTCGGCAATGGTTATAAATTTCCCAGGTCCAACTGTGCCATGAATAGGGTGCTGCCACCGAACGAGTACTTCTTCCCCGCATAACTCCCCTGTCTGTACATTGAACTGAGGCTGGAAGTACAATTCAAATTCATCACGTTCTAGAGCTTTTCTTAAGTCATTCTCCACACGGAAATATTCGTAAAACTCTTGATTTACATTTAAATCATACATCTCTACTCTGTCAGTTCCGTTTGCCTTTGCTCTATACATGGCCGTGTCAGCTGATGTCAATAATGATTCCACATCTCGTCCACTTTCTGGGTAGAGTGCTATTCCAATGCTCCCTGTTAAAGTAAATTCATACCCATCCATTTCAATCGGCTTTCGAATCGCCATTAATAGGCGTTCTGTTAAATGAATGGGCGCTTCTTTTGTGTTAACCGAAGGCATTAAAACGATAAACTCATCGCCTCCCATCCGAGCGATCACTGAATTTGCAGGAAGGTGTTCTGATAAACGCTCTGACATCTTCACTAAAACACGATCTCCAAACCAATGACCTAACGTATCGTTTACATATTTAAAGCGATCTAGATCAATAAACAAAATCGCAAGCTTTTCTTCCTTATGCGCGGCACTGTTTAATTCATGTTCTAATCTCCGCATGAAATAACGTCGATTAGGCAACCGTGTTAAGGGATCTTCATCTGCCAAACGTTCCCCTTCACCGTACGTAAGTGATATCCCTTGTCGTTCTTTTTCGATTAGTGTAAACCCATCCCATTTCTCTGCTCGTGTGTGCGGAATACAGGTAAAAAGGAAATCCCTCTGTTCCCCTTCAGGAAAGCCATTTGACAAGTTAGATGCTCTAACTAAAAAAGCCTCTGTTTTCTTCTCTTCTCTTTTTTGAAAAAGTTCCTTCAAGTCAATTGAAATCCATGTCGTTACTGGTTGATCAGCCCACATTTCTTTCTTGCAGTCAAAAACGTCTTCTCCTGCGGGATTGACCGATTTACACAAGCCAGCTTCGTCTAGCCGAATCATCATATGAGGGCTCTGATTAACAATATCTTGATACTCATACCCCAGTCTCAAAAAATCGAGATTATCATTGTTTAACGTCATGGTCGAACAGCTCTCTTTTCTTAGGAATGTTTACCAATTTTATTTTCTTCATTATAGCATGAGAAAGAAAGAAAAAAGCTAACCAAAAATGGTTAGCTTTTCGGGAAACACTCTAGAACTGTAGAAACTACTTGTACGCTCTTATTCGTTATTTTTTCTCGCTTAGGATGAATGTAAACTCCTTGCATCCCTTGCAAAATAGCTGGTGCAACATCATTAATAAAGTTATCACCAATAGAGATCACATCTTTTTCATTGACCTGATATTTTTCGATCAATTCATTAAATATACGTGTTGTATGAGTCGGTTTTTTAGCCGATGTCACAACCTCTTCAAATAACTGAGTTAACTCCAATTCGTTTAAAAGACGCCCAACATCATCAGCATCACTATTTGTGACAAGAACCATCTTCGTTTTCGTTTTCAGGTCTTGCAACGCTTCTTTTAAACCCGGCAATGGATCTAATTGAAAATCACTAGATACCATAAACTCTTTTGTTGCGATGTAGCTACTATAGCAATCTTCCACACCAAAATGCTTCGCAGCAACAAACGGTAACCACCATCCGTCTCCGATTGCAATCATCGATTCAAAATCAAACGAAAGTCTTTCATTGTAAAGATTGTTTGTTTCTTCTTTAGAGAGAACTTCTCCGTCCCACTTGCATGCTTCTGTGACAAGAAGAGTCATCGGGTCTATCGTTAAAATCAAATCACGCGCTACATCATAAGCTTTCCCGATTTTTACAGGATGCTTCCCTGCTTTCATCTGACTATATTCTTGATCAAAGAGTTCTTGTTGACTTTCTTCTACCTTTTGCTTTAGATGCTCTGCATAATAATCGAAATGATCGGTTCCTTCATATAAAGTACCGTCTAAATCAAATATCACAAGTTTATACTGTTCAAGCATATACCAATCTCCTTATCGTTTCTATATTTTCTCTCTCTAATAATAGTATCATTTATTGCTGAGTAGTCTTCAATACTTTCGTTAAATAATGTTAATCAGGTGTTAAGTTTGTAAACTAATTTCGCAATTATAAAAATAATGTAAATATGTCTCGAATGATGTAGATATGGAGAATATCGTCCTGTATACTTAATTCTTGTAAGGCAAAACATACAACATAAGGTGGGGAAAAGAAGTATGAAGAAATTACTTATGGTACTACTTATGCTTATGCTAGCAATTGCGTTAGCAGCATGTGGTTCAAGTGAAGAAGAAGCTCCGGCAACTGATTCAGAGCCAGCAGAAGAGACAACAGACGAGACAACAGACGAAGCAGCAGGAGACAGTGAAGATGCTGCATCTGAAGATATGCCAGATAAACTTGTTATGGGATTTGTTCCATCTCAAGATTCAGACAAAATCGCTGATACTGTTGCACCACTAGCGGATCGTCTTTCTGAAGAGCTTGGAATTGAAGTTGAAGGACGCGTTCTTACTAACTACACTGCTTTAGTTGAAGCAATGGGAAATGACCAAGTTCACATCGGTTTCATCCCAGCTTTCGGTTACGTACTTGCTACAGAGCGTTATGATAACGTTGAAGCAATCTTAAAATCAGTTCGTCATGGTTCTTCTACGTACCGTGCACAGTACACAGTAAGAGCTGATTCAGGAATCGAGTCTATCGAAGATCTTGAAGGCAAAGTTTGGGCTTTCCCAGACAACGTTTCAACAAGTGGATACCTATTCCCAGCAGCACAACTTATGGATGAGTACGGCGTGACTAATGTTGAAGATTTCTTCTCTGACATGATTCAAGCTGGTTCTCATGATAATGCTCTAATTACCGTTCTTGAAGGCGATGCAGATGTTGCTACAACATTCGAAGATGCTCGTACTGCTATTGAAGCGGATTACCCAGAAGCAATGGAAGAATTAGTACAACTTGATTTCACTGCTGATATTCCAAATGACACAATCAGTGCTAACACTAACATGCCAGCTTCTTTAGTCGATCAGATTCGTGAAGCATTCCTTTCATTCAATGACGATGAAGAAATGTTAACAATCATGGACGATGTTTATAACTGGACTGGAATTGATGAAGCATCTGATAGTGATTACGACGTTGTTCGTAGCACATATGAGAAGTTCAAAGACGATGGTGCTATTTCTTTAGACTAACTTTATAACCATTTTGGAGGGGGAGATGTTCTTCTCCTCCTTTCTTTTTTATATCTAGCTTTTCACATTAGGAAGGAGCACTACCATGATTGAATTCAAAAATACTTCTTTAGTATATCCAAACGGTAATAAAGGTTTAAAAAATATTAACCTCAAGATTAATGAAGGTGAGTTTGTCGTCATTGTGGGATTATCAGGTGCAGGTAAATCGACCCTCATTCGCAGTATGAATCGCCTTGTTACTCCTACAGAAGGCGAACTCTTAATTGACGATGAGAACATTTTATCTTTTAACCAGAAAAATCTTCGTGAGTTACGCACTAAAGTCGGGATGATCTTTCAAAACTATAATCTCGTAAAACGTTCAACTGTCATGAAAAACGTGATATCAGGACGCCTTGGGCACACCGGTACATTGAAAAGCCTTTTAGGAATGTATTCAAAAGAAGATTTAGAACTAGCTCACCGTAGCCTTGAACGTGTAAACATCGCTGAAAAAATGCACCAACGTTCTGATCAATTAAGTGGTGGTCAACAACAACGTGTAGCAATCGCACGTGTATTAACACAGCAACCTAAAATTATTCTTGCTGATGAGCCAGTAGCGAGCCTTGATCCCCCTACTTCTCACCAAGTAATGACGTACCTACGTAAAGTTAACCAAGAAGACAATATTACAACGATTGTCAATTTGCACTTTATTGATATGGCGATGGAATATGCAGACCGTATTATCGGTATGCGTGCAGGTGAAGTCGTATTTGATGGTCCTGTTAGTGATGTGTCTGAACAGACATTTGAAGAGATCTATGGCCGAAAAATACGAGAGGATGACCTTGTAGGGGGTCAAGAAGATGAATAATCATACAAATGTAGGACTGTATTCAAATCGAGCGAAACGTCAGATGACGATAATTTTAGTAGCTATTATTGGTTTATATATTTATACCTCAGTCGCTACACAGTCTTCTATCCTAAATTTCATTGATGGATGGTCTGGATTTGAAAGAGTAGGGAAAGATCTCTTTCCTCCAAACTGGAGCTACGCCTCGCAAGTGTGGGAGTATTTAGCAGAGACGGTTCAAATGGCAATCATTGCTACAACGTTTGCAGCAATTGCCAGTGTTCCGATCTTTTTATTATCAGCAGCTAATCTATTTCCGAATAAATGGATTCACCAACCAGTACGTCTCCTTATGAACGTCCTGCGTACAATTCCTGATATTTTACTAGCTGTTATTTTTGTTGGTATTTTTGGAGTTGGTGTATTTCCAGGTATTATGGCCTTATTCATTTTCTCATTAGGTATTTTAGCGAAGTTAATGTACGAAACAATTGAATCGATCGATTTAAATCCATTAGAAGCGATTCGTGCTTCAGGTGGTAATACCCTTCAAGTCATTTGGTATGCCGTCATGCCGCAAGTACTTCCACAGTTCGTTTCATTTGGTCTGTATGTATTTGAAGTAAATGTACGTGCATCTGTTGTACTAGGATTCGTTGGTGCTGGGGGAATTGGGTTATTGCTTCAACAGCAAGTTAGTTTCTTCAACTACCCACGCGTGATGACGATTATCATCATCATCTTTATTGCAGTTGTAATCATTGATTACATCAGTAATAAAATAAGGGAGAGACTCGTCTAATGGAACAAAAATTAACGATTAACAAAAAAAGAACGACAAAGCAGTGGATTCAATTAAGTATCATTGCAATTGCCGTCATCGCTTTATATGTATGGACTTTTGTCGGTATTGACATTAGATGGGCTCGTGTGTTCAGTGAACGTACAATTGATAATTTCTCACGAGTTATTCCACAATTATTTTCTCCTGACTGGTCTGCATTCGGAAAGGTTATGGAGCTAATGTGGGAAACGTTACAGATGGCTTACACTGGTACGCTACTCGCAGCTATTCTTGCTATTCCATTCGGCTTTTTTGCCGCTAGTAATATGGTTAAAAGTAAATTCTTAAATACATTTTCTAAATGGGTGCTTGATGGCATTCGTGCCTTTCCAGAGCTTGTACTTGCGTTAATGTTCGTTGCAGCGGTTGGACCTGTTCCTTTTGCTGGGGTACTAGCTATTGCGATTGGCTCGATCGGTATGTTAGGTAAACTTTATTGTGAAGTCATTGAATCGATCGATATGAACGTTGTTGAAGCTCTCGAAGCAAACGGAGCAAACAAATTACAAGTTCTCGTTTATGGAATTATTCCACAGATTATTCCTGAGTTCTTATCGTATGCTATCTATCGTTTTGAAATTGATATTCGTGCATCGACCATTCTTGGTATTATTGGTGCAGGTGGTATCGGTACACTTATTACTATTGCCACTCAAAACCGTAACTGGGATGAAGTTGGGATGATCTTACTTGTGATCATCGTTGTTGTCACAATCATTGATACACTTAGTGCAATGATTCGTAAGCGAATTGTTTAATCAAAATAAAGCGGACAAGTTCATTTTGAACTTGTCCGCTTTTTCTTATGTGTAGGCTAGAAACTCATCACGAGTTAAAGCAGTCTTTTTCAAATAAACTAACTTTGTAATAGCATCAAGAATATGTTGTGTTTTTTCAGGGTTATCGTTAAATGCATGGATTGGCTGCTCCTGATCACGCAATAAATAAAGAGACATAGAGGAAATCTCCATTCCTGTCACGTTTTCATACGCCATCTTATACAAATGTAGTTGCACGTCATACTTTTTTAACCATTCTCGCCCAGCCTTATGAACTTGATTCGTTTTGAAGTCTATTAAATGAAGCAATCCATCTCTTCTTACAACTTTATCTATTTCTCCAATGACTTCTGCTCCAGCTAACTCTACAGCGAAGGACCATTCATTGGCAACTGGCCTACCTAAGGCTTCCTTTTGTTCATCACTATACGCTTCCATCAGCTTTTTGATTTCATCTAAATAATGTTCTTTTTGCGGGAGGTCTTCTACTAGGAGCAATGCCTCATAAATGGCCGCTTCGGTCTGAAATCCATAGTCTCGGAGCTCACATGCACGATGAACAATGGTCCCAAGCAACGTAGGATCAATCGCGTTCTTTCGATCAGTCGATTCCTCTTGCCGCTCTCTATGCCACCTCGTATCCTGAATACCTAAGATGTATCGATCATAGTATTCATTCGGGTCCTCCATGAAGGTCATAATTTCCGAGACAGAAAGCGGCAAGAGAACTTCTTTCTGAGAAGAGATGGGCGCTTTATGATAGATTTCCACAGTTGGTTGATGAGCCGCTTGCTCAGGAATATGTGATGCTTCTATGACGTATTGCTCGAGACCACTCGTTTTTTTCGCCTCATCCACTAAATGCAACCAAGACTTTTTCGCTCCTGGCTCTTTTCCAATCATAAACAAATAGTCTTTCGCCCGAGTGGTTGCTACATAAAATAACCGTTTCGCTTCTTCTTCAGCCTCTTGACTCGATTCATCTTTAACAAGCTCATAACCTGGTGTCGCTCTTTGTATTTTCTTTTCTCCGAGTTGTTCAGCTTCTTCTTCTACATTCATGACCAGACCGAGCTGTGGATGAAAACGAATCTTGCCCGAATCTCCACGAACAGGTCTCTCAAGTTGTGGCAAGCAAACAATAGGAAATTCAAGCCCCTTAGAAGCATGGACGGTCATAATATGAAGAGCATTTCCTTCTGACCGCTCCATCTCCGCCTCCCCTTCTTTATCGCTCAGAGCCATTCTCTCATCAATCATTTGCAAAAGTTCTTCTAATGTCAAGGCTTGGTATTGATCAATCATCGATAAGATTTTCTCGACGTTCTTCACCTTTTGTAGACCATTTGTTTCGACTAGGATGCTATGAATAAAACCTATGTCTACTAATAATTGATAAATCACATCTGACATCGATTCGGCTGCTGATAATGGCACATAGCGGTTTACCCACGCTTGAATCGTCTTAAGAGCTTCCTTGATGTGATTCGGTGCTACCCACTCCCCTTCCGACCAATTGTACATAAACTCAGAATAACTTTGACTTTCTTCCTTTTCTTCAGAGATTGTGAGGAAGTCATTCATCGTTAGACCGATAAGCGGACTACGCAAGATAGCAAGCAAATGACTATCTTCAAATGGCCGATTTAACCACCTTAAAAGAGCAAGAACATCAATCACCTCTTGACGGTCGTAGAAACCAATTCCTCCGTACACCGTATAGGGAATTTGTTTTTTCGATAACGCTCGCTCTAATTTCAACAGATTGGTTCTTGCAGGAATGAGGACGGCGATGTCTTTAAACATCGGGGCTTGCCACTCTTCACTCCGCATGATTCGGGGCTTACCACTACGTACCATCTCTGTGACTCGGCTTGCCAGTTGGTCATACAGGTTGATTTCATCCGTTTCGTCCTCATCTTCTGGCAATACAATTAGCTCGATTAATTTCTCAGCATCCTCACTCTCTCGATCTGCCTCTAATGCTGTGTATCGCGTTTGAAAACTTTCGGTGATCTCTTGTGACATCGCACTTGAAAAGAGTTCATTGATGCCTTGAATGATTGGTCTACACGTTCGATAATTGATGTTCATATCGATTGCATCAGCGTGCGTTTGTTCACTGGCTTCTTTTTCGAGTTCATTCATTAAACGAACATTAGCTCCGCGAAAACGATAGATCGACTGTTTGGTGTCTCCTACTATAAAACGGTAAACAGGTTGAATTCTGTTTAACATCTCTAGTTGTAATCGATTCGTATCTTGAAATTCATCAATTAACATATGCTTGTACTGTTGTTGGCACGATTTTTTCACATGATCAATTTCTAAAAGAGCAACCGCTTTTTGCTGGAGGTCACTAAAGTCAACAACACCAAGTTTATCTTTTTCTTTTTTATAACGAAGATGGAATTGACCAAGCAGTGAGACAAATTTTCCCAATAATTCTTGGGCAACTTCGTCTATTTCAACCTCTCCACCAATGCTTTTCCAATCTTCTTTTAATGGCTTCCAATGTTCTTCAAATAATTCGTATAAAGCAGGAACCGTTTCTTCCCATTTCTTGTCGGTACGCTTTGGCATAATGTCTTGGAGCCATGCGATATACTGGTTTGGTGTTGTGGGTGAAGCTTGGGCCTGAAAAGCTTCAATAAGTCGTTCCACATGAGCTTGTTGCGCTTTCGTTAAATCTTCTCCGCTCGGAAACTCTCTTACTAACCTCTGGGCCTCATGATGAAATTGAGAAACTCTCTCTTGTTGTTTCATAATCATTGCTTCGGTTTGTTTCTCTAGCATTTGATCTGGGTCGAGTTGAGTGATGGCTTCCTCGCCCACTACTAATTCAGAAATATTTGCATGAATCTCTTCAATAACCGAGATCAACTGATCTTTACTCATATATTGGAAAAACTCATTTGCTACCGAGGTGAATTCGATATTTTGCATTAACGTTTTTATCGTCTCTCTTTTTAACTGTCTTGCTTCAACCTCATCAATGATTCGGATGGTCGGGGGGAGATTAGCTGCCATAGCATGCTGACCTAACAGCTGTTGACAGAAGCTATGAAAAGTAGAAATTAATGCACGCTCTACTAGTTCTTTTTGCGTCTTCCAATAATCAGCTTCTTCTGTCGTCAATGCCTCTAATTCTTTTTTCGCTAATCTCTTCCTCACACGGTCTTTCATCTCACGAGCTGCTTTTTCAGTGAAAGTAATGGCTGCTAGTTCTTCAATCGTTGCCCCTAAAGAAGAGCTTGGTTCATGATAAGCCTTCTCTAAAATATACATGATTCGCTCTGTTAGGACGCGTGTCTTTCCTGATCCTGCACCGGCTGAAATGACGACAAGAGGGTGTTTATTTTCAATTGCTTTTTTTTGTGCTGAATTAAAATCCATCCTACTTCTCCCCCTCCTTTTGTTCTTCGGTCACTCGACATATCGCCTGATGTGGGCAATGAGCAGAGCAATCGAGGGGTTGAACAGGAAACTCTGTACTCGTCCCCGTCCAAAGTTCCTTAATTTTTTGCTTCAACTCATACGTTTCAATAAAGTCGTCTCCACCTAAATCTTCTTCTTTATTCTTACACGAGAAGTGCACGAGAAATCTCGATCCTTTGCCTACTTGATCTGACCGCCAAATTCCATTTCCCGCTCTCTTCTCTGGCTCTTTAAGAGAGATATAAGAAGCCCCGTATGCACTTATTACACTTTCCCCTTCTGTGAATGCTTGTTTCATTGCTCTAGCATAGAGAGGAAGTTGTAGCTTCAAACCTGTCCGTACGTCTTCTTCCATCTTCACTTGTGCAAAACCGGTCTTGTAGTCATAGATCGCAAATCCGTTCTCATCTCGGTCGACACGGTCGACTTTCCCTGTAAGTATTAGCTGTTTTCCGTCTTCAATTTCAAACTCTAACCTGACAGAAGCTTCTAGTGCATCAATCTTCATGTCTGTTAATTGCTGATTATCCCAAAATAGCTTTCTCTCTGCTTGCCACCAACGCACGAGACGTTTCCACCAATTTTCTTTTGTCAACATCAAATCTGGCCTAGAAAGATCAAAAGAAATCGTCTCAATCTCCGACCACAAATCCTCAAACTTAGTTTCTAGTAGAGGAAGAACTCTGCTTTTCATTTCTTCTGTACATTCACCAAACTTCACACCGACTAAATTCAGTTCTGTATAGACCGACTCTATTAAATCATGCACCATCTGACCAATATCTAACGGGGACACTTCTTCTTTCACTTTCTGCGCTTCTTGTATGTTCAAGACACGCTCTAAACCGAACTTGAACGGACATCTTGCATAGCTTTCAAGGGCCGTAACAGAAACAACTGATTTAGATAGCTTCTGTTGATGTGTTGGTTCGATCGGCTCACGAGAAGTCTGAAGTCGTTCTATTCGACTAGTAAGTTGCTCAAGATTACGTGACATCTCGGTCACTTTTTTTCCAAGACCAAGCTGATACGCCATCTTCTCTTCTTGATCAAGCAAAGAATAGCTAACCGATTGATTCATCCGACGATCGAACGTCCACATACTCACTTCTTCTTCACTCCATCCATCCAAAAATGGGGATGGTAGTAGAGGATGGTTAGGGTCTAACCCTTTTGTATACGTAAACGTCAACGTTGGTGAACTAAGAAGTAGTTGCTCAAAATATGCGAGCTGTTTCTTACGGAAATGCTCTTGTGTCGGCAAGCTCCCGACAATTGGCAACTGATACAAATCTTTTTCAATGATATATCCGCCTAAATGATGGGCGGATGGAAATGCCCCTTCATTCATGCCAATGATATATAACTTTTCCCCTTTAAATAATCCGAGATCGCGCCATGAGTGCAAGGCGACTCCTCGTCTGTTGCCTCGTTCAATGTAAAGATCCGATGCTGCTCCAGCCTCTTTTAGCCAATCGATAAACACGTCATGTGTCATCTCTAAATTGGTTAACTGCTTTATTTGTAGTTGATGACTGTACTCTACTAACATTTTTTCTATGTATTCAACCGTTCGTTCCTCAAGAACAGTCTCTTTTAACCGCGCAGTTTCTGTTTCTTTTTCTCGAGCGTTAAGCCATCTCTCTTCTAACTTTAATGTGCGCACGAGTTCACTCACTTTTGTTAAATACGAGAGGAATGTTCCCTTTTTAGGCCATGTAAGTTGGTCAATAGTCGAATACACTTCCGCTATTTCTTGATCAATAAAGTCACCGGTTTTCAAAAAAGCAGCTTTCGCTTTGGCATAGTTAGCACCGCGTAAGGAAAACATTTGAAATAGTTTATCAACTAAAGGTAATCGTTCAAAACGATTTTGAATAGATAGCTCGCTTCGCATCAGCATGATCAACAGTTGGAACGTTACCGTTTGGTTCAATGATTTTTTTCTTGGTGTTTGAAGAGGAATATCATAGGTGCTTGCAAGAGTTTCAAACTGCTTTAAGCCCCGCTTTTCATTAACTAGAACTACGCCAATATCGTCGTATGGAATTTCTGATGAATGGATCTCTTCTAAGACAGCTCTCATTTCTTCTGCCTGTGTTGTCGCAGCTAATATATTTACAACAGGCTTACTAGCTGTGACTGTATTTTTCTCGGTGTCTGTTGCTTGCTCAAATCCCATGTTTAGAAGGATTGCTTTTGTATCCTCAACCACTTGATGTGCTTGATCGTTCGGTATGTACACTTCGATCGGGACATCTGCCTGAACGAGTGCTTGCAAGAAGACCGCCTGAATGGGACTAAAATCAACATACCCATCAATGTAGATGGCGGAGAGCTTCACTTGTTCTGTCTGCAAAATATCTATTGCACGCAAGACTGTATTTTCAGGGTCATACATTTTTCTCTGTTCCACCGTTTCTTGCTCATATTCAGCAAATAACGGCCTAACCTCTTGTAAGGAATGAGGTGTGTGCGAAAGACTAAGCCCGAGACGTTTTAATTGGCCGTATGTATCCGCAAGTCCTTTTACTTTGCTTTGGTTGGCTCGTATTTTTTGGTAACGCGTATTTGTTTTTAACATATTTGAAAAAAACAACGTTCGCTCTTGCTCATCTAAATAAGTGACATCTTTTTCCACTTGGTCAACGATATATTTCGCTACATCATCGAATGTCGTAAACTTTATACCTGGTTGACGTGCTCTCGCTGTTTTTAACCACTTACTAGACGGAAGCAAATAAAAGACAGGTTCTGATTGTTGTCGCTGTTTGTTAAGGGCATCATGAAGTCTTTGTTCATTTGCTACATCTTTAAACGATGTATACGTTACGTTTTGCATGCTTGATCTTCACTCCTTCTCTAACATCATATCGATATGTGGAATGCCATCTTCATCGTAAACGTCGGAGGTCTCTTTGAATCCAAATGATTGATAAAAAGATAATAAGTAGTGTTGCGCTTGAATATATATGGTTGCTATAGGATGCGTACGCCTCAACTCAAATATCGAAGTTTCCAGCAATTCTTTTCCGTAACCCTCAGAGCGGAACTCTTTTCTAACGATCACTCTACCAATTGATGCGTTATCGTCATGAGATTGAGGCATAAATAACCGACTGTAAGCAACTAGTTGATCGTGTTCATACCCTAAGACGTGAAGAGCGACTTGATCTTTCGCGTCTAATTCCATGTACGGACATTGTTGTTCAACGACAAACACCTCGACTCGAAGTTGCAATATTGAATATAGCTCATCTGTCGTTAATTGATCGTATCGTTTAAAAATCCAGTTCATTTTTTACACACCCTTGTTTCCAGCTTTTCTACTAGTTTATCATTAGAAGTGAAGGATCGTGTAGTCCCTGTCATCGTTTTACCCATTTACTGTAAGGAGGCTTTGTATGAACTTTTATGTGGCATCTAGTTTTAGTAACCATCAATCTGTTCGCTACGTCAGTCGCCAGTTAAAATGCTTAGGCTATACGCATACATATGATTGGACGTTAAACGGGCGAGCGCGGAGTTTAGAAGAACTTCGCACCGTAGGAATGAATGAAAAACAAGGTGTAGAAGATGCACAATTTGTCATTGTTCTGCTCCCTGGAGGAAACGGAACACATACTGAACTCGGCATCGCAATTAGTCTCCGAAAACAAATCTATCTACACACAACAGAAGAAGCGCTAAATGATTTAGAAACGACGTGTACATTTTACCATTTACCAGAAGTGACGCACTGTACTGGCAGTTTAGATGATTTGGTCTCCCTCATTCAAAACGATCAAAAAATAAAAAAACACACAGTCTAGGTTTGTCTAGGCTGTGTGTTCGTCTGTGTTAGAAAGAAATAACTCCGTATCCTAATAGGACGACTAAGATCAATGTGATGATTAACATTGCCCAATATATCGTCGCTTGGCTTCCGAGTGTTCCTTTTTTTGTACGTACTAAAATCATTTCCATTGCATAAATGAGGAAGAATGCAAGCACACCCTTAACCAAATACATGAGCGGGAACCCAAGAATCACAATCATCCCGATTCCTGAGACAATCATAATAATATAGAACAAACGTAAAACCATATGTACGATTTTTGACCCTTTTGCTTTACCTGATTTCAATAGAAAATAGCCGACAAAAAATAGCAAAACAAGAATAGCCCATGAACCGATATGTGACTGATAAAACATATTATACATTTCATTCACCTCTTTCTATGACTCACTACATTTCATTATAATCGAAAAACACCTGAATGAAAAAGTAAATCTAATCACTATTAGAAAATGTTCTTGGTTTGCCACATCTCTACTCTAGTATAAAAAACAGAAAGGGCTGGGACAATAGTGTATTAACCAGCAAGAATCTGTACAAATAATAGGAGGTGCAATGAAGCTGCTCCTGAAATATACTTCGCACCCTTTTAGTTAGCGCACTGTTCAAATTCTCAGTTAAACACTTTAGTTATGTCGCAGCCTCTTTCTTGTTTAAAGTAACTTCTCTCCAAATAAAGATCCCATCAAGGCAACGGCAACCTCAGCTGTCTTGTTGCGTTCATCTAGTATCGGATTAACTTCGACAAATTCAGTCGATGTTAAAATATTTGCTTCTGCTAGCATCTCCATCGCTAAATGACTTTCACGATAAGAGATTCCCCCAAGTACTGGAGTTCCTACGCCTGGTGCATCATTTGGATCGAGTCCGTCTAAGTCTAAGCTTAAGTGAACACCATCTGTTCCATTTGAGACGTGATCAATGGCCTGCTCCATCACTTTCGTCATCCCCAGTCGATCAATCTCGTGCATCGTAAAGATTTTAATGCCTTTTTCTTTAATGTATTCTTTCTCTCCCTCGTCTAATGAACGAGCGCCAATGATTACGATATGCTCTGGCTTAATTTTTGGAGCAAATCCGCCAATATTTGTTAGTGATTCATCACCTAATCCAAGACTAACCGCAAGTGGCATGCCATGGATATTGCCTGATGGTGATGTTTCCTCTGTATTTAAATCGCCATGGGCATCATACCAAATCACACCGAGTTGCCTCCGCGATTTTGTCACCCCAGCAAGTGTACCTATAGCAATACTATGATCACCACCTAGAACAAGTGGGAAAAGGCCTTCTACCTCAATTTCTTCAATTTGCTGACGTAATGAATCATTGGCGTGGATCACTTGAGGTAAGTTTTTTAGACCTACTAATCCTATTTTTTCTGCTCGTTTTTCAATGGACACATCACCAAAGTCTTTCACAACATGTCCGAGAGCTTCCAGTCTACTGATTAAGCCTGCATAACGAATCGCACTTGGCCCCATATCGACGCCTCGTCGGTTCTGACCTAAGTCCATTGGTACCCCAATCACTCCAATTTTTAATCGTTTCATTGAAATCGCCCCTTTGTCCTACTTTTTATTATGTAAGATGAGAAGATGGGCAGAGCCCCCTTCTCTCTTGTTTCTTATGCGAAAACCTGTTTTATTTTTTCCAATGCAAAGTCTAGGTCTTCTTTTGAGATGACTAGTGGTGGTGCTAGTCGGATCACATTCTCGTGTGTTTCTTTACATAGAAGTCCTAACTCTTTTAACTGCTCACAATATCCACGAGCAGGAACGATTAACTCAATGCCGATAAATAACCCACGTCCCCGAATTTCTTTGATGTCTTGGTGTGGAATCTTGCGAAGCTCACTCATCACGTATTCTCCTAGATCATGAGAGCGTGCAACGAGCCCTTCTTCTTCAATCACTTCAAGAGCAGCAATTGATGTTGCACATGCTAATGGATTGCCACCAAAAGTGGAGCCATGAGAACCAGGTTCAAACACACCAAGAATCTCACGATTAGCAGCGACAACCGAAATTGGCATCACTCCACCACCTAGCGCTTTTCCTAGAATGTACATATCAGGTTCGACTTCCTCCCAGTCACATGCAAACAGTTTTCCAGACCTAGCAAGCCCTGATTGAATTTCATCGGCAATGAATAGTACTTGATTATCCGAGCAAATTTCACGAACTTCTTTTAAAAAGCCTTCAGGCGGAATAATAATCCCTGCTTCCCCTTGGATCGGCTCTACGAGAAATGCAGCCGTATTCGGAGTGATCGCTTCACGCAACGCTTGCGCATCACCATAAGGGATCATTTTAATTCCTGGAAGCATTGGACCAAATCCACGCTTATACTCTTCATTTGATGAAAGGGAAACAGCTGTCATCGTCCGTCCGTGGAAGTTATTTTCACATACAATGATCTCTGCTTGGTTTGCTTCGACTCCTTTTACATCATAAGCCCAACGACGAGCTGTTTTTACAGCGGTCTCGACTGCTTCTGCTCCTGTATTCATCGGAAGTACCATATCTTTGTTCGTTAGTCCTGCAACTTTTTCGTAAAAAGGAGCTAATTGGTCATTGTGAAAGGCACGTGATGTTAAAGTAATACGGTCAGCCTGGTCTTTTAGGGCTTGAATAATTTTCGGGTGACGATGACCTTGATTAACCGCCGAGTATGCACTTAGCATATCAATGTAACGATTTCCCTCTGGATCTTCTACCCACACACCTTCTGCTTTAGAAATAACAATCGGAAGTGGATGATAATTCTTTGCTCCAAATTGTTCTGTTTTTTCGATAATTGACGTTGTTTTTGTCATAGGACACACTCCTTATTAGTTTATATAAAATAGCACCATGCAAGGTTAGTGCCAATTTACAGATAATTAATCGATCTACTCGTTGAAGAATATATATGTATTCCGAAGCTCCATTGCTGAATATTAATATTTATTTTCCTTTCCTGCAAATAATTTTGCACAATTGCGAGCGTTTCCATATACTTAAGCTATAGGAGGTGGATCATGAATCAAGTAGAAAAAGAAAACCTAAAGCAGACGATCTCGATGCTTGAAGTTGTCTTAGACACCATTGATGTTGGTGTACATATTGTTGATGCTGACGGAAAAACAGTCCTATACAATAAGAAGATGACGGATATTGAATCAATGCCACCGAATGAGGTGCTTCATAAAAGCCTGCTTGATGTCTTCTTATTTAAAGAAGATCAATCAAGTACGTTGTTACAGTCTTTAAAAAAAGGCAAGCATTTCTATAACATCAAACAGCAATATTATAATAACAAAGGCTATCCAGTTACAGCAGTCAACGATACACACCCTGTGACCAACGAAAATGGAGAAGTCGTTGGCGCCTTCGAGTTATCTAAAGACATTACTCGTCTTGAGAAATTGATGAACGATACTCTGCAAAAAAATGGGCAGACTCGTTACACCTTTTCGCAAATTATTGGGCAGAGCGAGGCGATGACCCAAGTCATACATGAAGCCAAACGTGCAACCAGAACGAGTTCATCTGTTTTACTAACAGGCGAGACGGGAACAGGCAAGGAAATTTTCGCTCAAAGTATCCATAATGGGAGCACTCGTGCTAGTGCACCATTTATCTCGCAAAATTGTGCTGCATTACCTGATAACCTTATTGAAGGTATTTTATTTGGCACAAAAAAAGGCGCATTTACTGGGGCAATTGAACACCCTGGCCTATTTGAACAAGCACAAGGCGGCACCTTGCTTTTAGATGAGATTAATTCTCTTAATCCAGCCCTGCAAGCGAAGTTACTACGTGCTATTCAAGAAAAAACGATTCGACGAGTTGGCGACACAAAAGACACACCAGTCGATGTAAGGATTATTTCAACAGTAAATGAAGATCCTTTTGACGCGGTAGCAAACGGCCGCTTAAGAAAAGATTTATTTTATCGCTTAGGTGTAGTCTCTCTTTACATTCCACCACTATGCGATCGATACGGTGACATACCGATTCTTGTTGAACATTTTCTTGAGATCTTTAATAAACGGTTCCAAATGAATGTCGAGTGGATCTCTGCTGATGTCCTTGAATTGTTTGAGCAGTATGAATGGCCTGGAAATGTACGTGAATTAGAGCATGTGATTGAGTCTGCCATGAACATTATGACGACCGAACACCAAATGGAGCTCTATCATTTGCCCATGCATATGAGAAGGCGACTTACGACTCAACCGTCAAAAGAAAAAGACACTCCAGCTGCATCCACCCACTCAAATGAAACGTTCCTTCACAAGCCACTCAAAGATCATCTCGCTGAGGTCGAATCTTATTACATAAAACAGGCAATGACTGTTCATAAAGGCAATGTGTCACAAGCCGCCAAGGCGCTAGGTATTAGTCGTCAAAATCTTCAATACCGTTTAAAAAAATTATCGAGTGACGATACATTGTAATCATAAACAAGGAGCTGCCACGCACAGCTCCTTGTTTTTCATTTATTTCGATAAAAGCCCACGAATGGCAAAGCTAACATTTTGTGGCCTTTCTGCTAAACGACGCATAAAGTATCCGTACCAGTCTGTGCCAAATGGAACATAGACTCGCATCGTGTAGCCTTCCTTAGCAATTTCTTCTTGCAATTCTTTACGGAATCCGTAGAGCATTTGAAATTCAAATTGAGTCTTCGGAATCCCCTCTTCCTCACAAAATGCTTTTACCTTATCAATAATCGTATGGTCATGTGATGCAATCGCAGTATAACTTCCGCTCAACAAGTGTTGCTTAATGATTTCAAAGTAATTATCATCAATCACTTTCTTCTCCTGAAATGCAATCTCACTAGACTCTTTGTAGGCCCCTTTTACAAGACGTAAATTTATGCCTTGAAGATCGTTGACATCTGCTTTTGCTCGGTGTAAATATGCTTGTATGACCGTACCGACAGAGTTTGGAAACTCTTCTCTTAAATCTGCTAACAGATCGAGAGTTTGTTGACAATGGCTAGAGTCCTCCATGTCAATTCGAACAAAGTTCTCTAACTCATACGCCGTGCGAACGATTTTTCGCATATTTTGATAGCAAAGCTCTCGTTCGACATCGAGTCCAAGCTGTGTAAGCTTTAATGATAAATTACAATTCACACCTGTTTTTGTAATCGCTTTCAATGTTTCGATGCAATCATTCGTTGATTCAATCGCCTCTTGTCTCGATGTAATAAACTCACCTAAATGATCAACTGTCGCGACTAGACCTTTATCATTCAATTCTTGAACGGTCCTCATCGCATCTGCAATCGTTACACCCGCTACAACTTGTTTAGCTCCCATTTTTAATCCCCAGCGCTTCGCACTGCGGTTAAGCACTTTGTTCTTCGACAAATATAGAAACATGGGTTTAAGTACCATGCTAACCACATCTCCAATCTCATTATTCATTGATAAGGTTGAAGAGAGGCACGATACATGGTATCGTGCGCTCTATTCATTGTATTCACATTAGAGAGTTTCTGAAATCGTTTTTGCTTGAAGGAATAATTGTAAGTAGTCTGGGCCGCCTGCTTTGGAATCTGTGCCAGACATATTAAATCCTCCGAACGGATGATACCCTACAATCGCTCCGGTACATCCACGATTAATGTACATATTCCCAACATGGAAATCTGTTTTTGCTTTTTCTACATGCTTACGGTTATTTGAAATGACGGCACCCGTTAATCCATACTCCGTATTATTAGCAATATCAAGAGCTTCATCGAAATCTTTCGCTTTAGAGAAAGCAACAACCGGCCCGAAGATCTCCTCTTGCATCAAGCGAGCGTCACTTGCGACATCTGCAACAATCGTTGGTTGGACGAAATATCCTTTAGAAGAATCTCCTGTTCCACCAGCAACAACACGTCCTTCTTCTTTACCGATTTCAATATAACTCATGATTTTATCAAAGGCTGCTTGGTCATTTACCGGTCCCATGAATGTATCGTTGATTGTTTCGCCAACTGTTAACTCTTTCGTTAAAGCAATCGATTTTTCAAGTACTTCATCGTACACATCTTCCACGATCACTGCACGTGAACACGCTGAACATTTCTGCCCTGAAAAACCAAATGCAGATGCGACAATCGATTTTGCTGCAAGATCTAGATCTGCATCTTTGTCAATAATGATTGTATCTTTTCCGCCCATCTCAGCAACTACACGCTTTAACCATTTCTGCCCTTTACCTACCTTAGCAGCACGTTCATAAATGCGCTCTCCGACCTCACGAGAACCTGTGAAACTAATCATACGTGTTTTTGGATGGTCAACTAAATAATCACCAATCTCTGAACCACTACCAGGTACATAGTTCACTACACCAGCAGGTAATCCAGCCTCTTCTAGTACTTCCATGAACTTTGCAGCGACTACAGGAGTCGTACTAGCTGGTTTTAATAACACCGTATTTCCTGTTACAGCGGCTGCCACCGTCGTTCCTGCCATAATCGCAAAAGCAAAGTTCCAAGGTGAGATGACAACAGCGACTCCGAGTGGAATGTATCCGTATTGATTCTTCTCCCCTACTCGACTAAGAACAGGAATACCATTCTTCAACTCAATCATTTGACGTCCATAATATTCTAGAAAATCAATCGCCTCTGCTGTATCAGCATCTGCCTCATTCCATGGTTTTCCTGCCTCATACACAAGATATGCTGAGAATTCATGTTTGCGACGGCGAATGATTGCTGCTGCTTTAAAGAGAATTTCAGCTCGAGCTTCTGGCTCCCAGCGTTTCCAATCTTCAAATGCTGTCAATGCCGCTTGCATCGCTTGTTCCGCATGTTCTTTTGTTGCTTTAGAGACGCGCCCAACCGTTTGTTCCTTACGAGCTGGATTTTCTGAGGTAATCTTATCATCTGTATAAACAAGTTCTCCCCCAATACGTAACGGGAAGTCTTGACCTAATTCCGCTTCAACTTTTTTCAAAGCCGCCTCAAATTCTTGGCGGTTACTTTCAACCGAAAAATCTGTAAATGGTTCGTGTTTGTAAGGTACTGACATGCTACACCACTCCTTATTATCTAGTCACTGTAAGTATATTGCAAAAACTGTGCCAATTATGAATTTTATTAAAGTAAGCGTTATCATCAGGCTTGTTCGACAACTGTCTGCAAAATACTTTGCATATGCAAATAAATCGGCGTTGTTTGTGCAATTTTTTTTGCTTTTCGCGGATGAAAAGTACACATTTACATCGTCTTTACAATAGGTCCATATGGCATTAATACTGCACTGTCATAATTCGAGTTATACAGACAAAAGGAGTGTTACATAGTGCCCAGAAAATTCAAAATCCCTACCTTTAAAACGTTTCAAAGAAAAAATCATAATAATAGAAACAAGCTGAGTATGCGTTCAAGATTGCTCTTAACTTTTATACTATTAATCTCTCTAACAACAGGAATAATAGGCTACGTCAGTTATGAACGCTCTTCAACCATGAGTAAACAATTTGTCGAACAACGTTTAATTAGGGAGGCAGCATCTATAGGAGAAATGGGTGAATTTCTTAAGTTAAGTTACCCGCAAAATGATTCAGTTTTCTTTCAAGAGCTTGAATTTAAAATCATTAACCAGTCAATTGAATTAATGGCCGATGGTCTTTCTGCAGATTATTTTCTATATATTGATGATGAGTTAACACCTTTTTCAATGAGTCAATTTTCTGATTTGAGTTTTTCACCAAGCACTCTTCAAACCATCAAAGAGGGTAAAAGTGGCTTAATGCATATGACTGTTGATAGCAAAGATTTTGCCGTCGCTTATTATTATGTACAAAATCTTCAAGGACAGTTTCTAATGGTTGTTCCTACAATCGATTATATGAATGAGATCAATCAATTGCTAACGATCATCGCTATAACTGTGCTTGTAGGAATTCTAGCTACAACGGTTATTATTATCTTCACTGTTCGCTCAATTACCAAGCCATTAGTACAACTACGCGAATCGATGCGTAAGGCTCGTAACGGGGACTTAAGTCAAACGATCGACATAAAATCAACTACACCTGAAGTAGAGTCACTCGTGAAAAGCTTCGAACAGATGATGGACCATATGAGATTGTTATTACTTGATGTAAAAGGGACTACAATAAATTTATTAAACAATAGTCAGGAACTTAGTGAGTCCTCGGAACAATTAAATTCGACAGCAGTTCATCTACAGAGTTCAATTAATATCGTTAATCAAGGTGCAGAACAAACGGCCTCAGGCTCAGAGCGAAATATTCACGTCTTCCAGCAAATGAAAGAGCAAATCAAAAAAAATATGAATCACATTGAAAGTGTCAATGAAAGCTCTAAAGAGATGGACACTAGGGCGAAACTAGGGAATGAAAAACTTAACACGATGGTTTTATCGATGGCTGAACTGCAAGGGGAATTTGAGTTATTTCAAGAAACAATGGCTCATGTGTTGAAGGAGTCTACCCAGATTGATCAAGTGGTACAACTGATCCAATCGATTTCCGAGCAAACGAAATTATTAGCTTTAAATGCGACTATAGAAGCAGCAAGGGCTGGTGATGCGGGCAAAGGATTTGCTGTTGTTGCCAACGAAGTAAGAAAACTTGCCGAGCAAACTTCAATTGCTACAAATGAAATTACTATCCCTATTACAAGAATGAAAACTGCTACTGAACAAGCTTCAATCGAATTTGAATCTTCATTAAAAAATGTAGTTGATCAAACAACTATCGTAAACGAATCCAAACAAGCATTTGAATTTTTATTACATGTCGTCAATCAAACAAATAACCAATTAGTTGAGATGAGAGAGGGACTTGTCTCGTTAGAACAAAGTGTTCCTGGCATGGAAGAAGCAACCTCAAATTTTACAAGCCTAGCCCAGGAAACATTAGCAAGTACGAATGAAATTGGAATGCTAGTAGAACAGCAAGTACAAAAAGTAGCCACCTTCGAAGACATGTCTGAACAATTAAAGAAACTATCTCAATCACTAGATGACACAACTTCATCTTTTAAAATTCGTTAACCAACCACTATCAACGACCTTCCTTGCATAACAATAGATGTGCAACTAGGTCGTTTTCTTTATATACTAAAAACAGTTCCTAATGACCACATAATGGTCATTAGGAACTGTTTTAATTTAAATCAAAGTGTTTACCGTTCACTTCATAGACAATCCATTCAGCTAGGTTAGTAGAATAATCTGCAATCCGTTCTAAGTAACGAGCGATAAATGCCATTTGAGTGATATCTTCAATACTATGCTCTTCAGTAGAGAGTGAGAACAATTCACGAATAAATTGGCCAAACATTGCATCAACTTTATCATCTCGATTAGCAATTTTCTGAGCGGCCATGATGTCTTGGTTCTCATATGCTGATAGAGCATCTTTTAGCATGCTAGTTGCTTCTGCAGAAATAACTAAAAGCTTTTCTACGTAATCACTGCATTCTCTGAAATTAGTACGTTTAGATACTTTAGCTATATCTACCGCCAAATCTCCTACACGCTCAAGATCACTCGATATTTTCAATGCAACAATTAATCTTCTTAAATCTGTTGCTACAGGTTGCTGCCTTGCAATGAGTAAAGTTACTTCCTCATTGATCGCTAACTCCCGCTGATTAATTAAATAGTCTTTCGTAATTACTTGATGCAATTGCTCTTTATTATTTTCTTCTAGCCCATGTACAGAAAGAAGCAAGGCATCTACTACCTTGCTCCCCATTTCCAGAATGGACTGTTGGATATTGTCTAATTGCGCTTCAAAATTTTCCCTCAGTCTCATATGTTTACTCTCCCTTATCCAAAACGTCCTGTAACGTAATCTTCTGTACGCTTATCTGATGGGTTTGAAAATATTATATCAGTATCAGTATATTCGATAACTTCTCCATTCAAGAAGAAGGCTGTTTTATTAGAGATACGAGCTGCCTGTTGCATGTTATGAGTAACAATAATAATCGAATAATTATTTTTTAATTCCCCGATTAACTCTTCTACTTTTTGTGTTGACTTTGGATCAAGAGCTGAAGTAGGCTCATCCATTAAAATGACCTCTGGCTCTACAGCTAAACAACGGGCAATACAAAGTCTTTGTTGCTGACCACCCGATAATCCTAGAGCAGATTCATTTAAACGGTCTTTAACTTCTTCCCAAAGAGCAGCTCCACGTAAACTTTTCTCCACAAGTTCCATCAATTTCTTTTTATTTTTAATGCCATGAACACGAGGACCAAAGGCAACATTATCAAAAATTGATTTTTGGAAAGGATTCGGTTTTTGGAATACCATCCCTATAGCACTTCTTAATTCCACTAAGTTCACAGCTGGATCAAAAATATTCGTATCATGGTAAATAACTTCACCACTTGTTTTTACAATCGGAACTAATTCAACCATGCGGTTTAGTGTTTTTAAAAATGTTGATTTACCGCAACCAGATGGTCCAATAATCGCTGTAACACCATTTTTTTCAATATCTAAATTGATATTTTTTAATGCTTGATCATTCCCATACCATAGATTTAACCCTTTTGCTTCAAAGATATTTTCTTTTTTTGCTGATTCTTGAACAGGCTTAGCTGTTACATCTACACTAACTTTGTTTTGTTTTTGTTTTTCGACTACTGCCATCGAAAAAACCTCCTTAGAATAATCTCATCCGTTTTGTTTACATCCCGATCTTGAAATCTTGTTTATAGTACTTCATTTTTCTTACGATAGTAATTACGAAGTAAAATAGCTGTTAAGTTTAGTAAAATAACCATTCCAATCAATACTAATGCCGTACCGTATGCAATAGGGCGTACAACCGCCGCTTGATTATGTTGTGTCGCTAAAATATATAAATGATAAGGTAAAGCCATAAATCCATCCGTTAAACTTGAAGGTAAAACCGGTAAGAAGAAAGCCGCACCAGTTAAAATAATTGGAGCCGTTTCACCCGCAGCACGAGCTAATCCGAGAATAGAACCTGTTGCCATACCCGGTACTGCTGATGGGAGAACAAGCTGTCTAATCGTTTGCCATTTCGTTGCCCCTAGTGCAAGACCCCCTTCACGGAAAGAAGTTGGAACCGACTTTAAGGCTTCTTCTGTTGCCGTGATAATCCATGGGAGAACCATGATCGCTAGCGTGATCGCTGCAGTAATCAAACCTGTGCCTAATCCTAGCATAGAAGCAAAAATAGCTAAACCGAATAATCCATAAACGATCGAAGGTACTCCTGCTAGGTTTCGAATGGACATACGAATTATGCGAACGATCACTCCCTGTTTCGCATATTCATTTAAATAAATGGCTGACCCTATTCCTACTGGTACAGAGATTAAAATTGTAAGAGATGCCACATAAAAAGTACCGACTAATGCTGGCCAAATTCCACCTTCTGTCATATTTTTACGAGGGATATCCGTGATGAAGTTCCAACTAATAACTGAAATTCCATTGCTCGCAACCCAATATAGTAATAAAAGTAGAGTTCCTACTGTTAAGAATGCAAAGAATCCACATATTGAAAACCAAAGTTTTTCAGCTGCATTTTTAGACATTACATATTCCTCCTTTGTCTTGAGATAAGAATATCTGCAATTAAATTAACAATGAATGTAATTGTAAATAAGATAATTGCTGTAACAAAGAGTGAACTATAATGTAAGCTTCCCCATGCAACATCTGAACCTTCGATTGCAATGTTCGCTGTTAATGTTCGAACTGAAGTTAAGAAATTTGGTACGACTACACCGAAAAATTCTTTTAAAGGCATATCAATGGCATTACCCGCTGCCATTAATACTGTCATCGTTTCTCCAACAGCACGCCCAAAACCTAGCATAATCCCTGCAACAATACCAGATTTTGCTGCTGGTACGGTAACAAGTTTAATCGTATCCCAGCGCGATGCTCCAAGGGCATATGCTGCTTCACGATAGTCTTTTGATACACTTCGCAACGAATCTTCTGCAATACTAATAATTGTAGGTAGAGCCATAACAGACAGAATAATTGCTGCTGTGAAAGCTGTTAAACCATTCGACAGATTAAACATATTTGCAACAATCGGTGATAAGATAACTAGTGCGATAAATCCTAGTACTACCGATGGGAATATAGCTAATAGTTCAATTACCGGTTTCAAGAACTCTCTTACTTTCTTTGGTGCGATTTCTGAAATGAAAATTGCTGTCATAATCCCCCAAGGGATTGCAATAACTAGTGCACCAATAGTCACCATAAATGAACTAATAATAAAAGGTAATGCACCATACCCTGCTCCTTGCGGAGAAGATGGGTACCATCTTGTAGTCGTAAGAAATTCCATAATTCCAACTTCACGTAATGCTGGTGTTGCTTCTCTTGTTAAGAAAAATAAGATTAACAGCAACATAAAAATTGCGATCATTCCGAAAACGAAAAAGACCTTTTCTATTAAATAATCTAAAATATTTGCTTTAAATGATTTCTGAGTTAATGTCTCTTTTGTAACAAGCTTTAACTCCGCAATCTCTTGATCGTCACGGTTTTCTGCATGCAATGCCACGTTATTTCCCTCCAGTTTACCCTGTCCCCTAACAGGTCGTGTTCCTCACAAATAAATTGGAATTGCCTCACAATGTGAGGCAATTCCATCATACTCACGTATTAATTGAAATCAATTCCATTTTCAGCAAGAACTTCGTTATTCTGATCTTCATACTGACCTACTTGGTAGAAACCAGTGTCGTAAATAACATCTTTCGCTTCATCTGAAGTTAATACCCACTTCAAGTAATCATATGCTACACCTTCAGGAGTACCATTAGTGTAGAAGAATAGTGGACGTGCAATTGGGTAAAGACCAGTATCAACATATTCAGATTCAAAAGGAGTAATATACTCACTATTTTCATCAAGTGCAATGTTTGCAGCATCTAAATCATCGCTGATATACCCAACACCAATGTAACCAATTGCATTTGTTTCTTGAGATACTGATTCTGCAATAGCTGAAGAACCAGGCATGAATTTAGCACCTGCGCCAAAATCTTCGCCATCCATTACGTTTTCGTTAAAGAATACATAAGTACCTGAGTTTGACTGACGAGAGTAAACAGAGATCTCTCCGCCTTCTTCCCATCCTAAGTCAGACCAGTTTGTCACTTTACCAGTAAATACATCTTTCACTTGCTCCATCGTCATATCTTTAACTGGGTTGTCACTGTGAATCGCAACAGCTAAACCATCTTGCGCTACAATAAATTCAATTGGCTCTGCGCCATTTGCTTCTGCTTCTTCGATCTCTTCATCTTTCATAGCACGTGAAGATTGTGCAATATCTACGTTATTGTTTATCATTGCAGCGATCCCTGTTCCTGAGCCACCGCCAGTTACAGCTAGACCTGCCATTTCGTTATATTCCATATAGCCTTCAGCAAGACCTTGACCTACATTAACCATCGTGTCAGAACCACGAATATCTAGTGAACCTGATGGCATTTCTTCTTGCTCTGGTGCTTCATCTTCAGTGCCATCTGCCGTATCCCCTGCTGCTGTGTCTTCAGAGCCTGTATCTGTTTGTGCGTCCTCTGAACCATTACCACAAGCTGCGGCAAACACCATAAGTGCTGCCATTACTAGGAACAATAAAGCTTTTTTCGTATTCAATGAATTGTCCTCCCTTTTCTGTAGGAAAATATTATTTGTAAGTGGTCTCTCCCTCTCACAATTGCTAGTATAGTCTTGTTTTATTAAGTGCGTATGAGTTGAGTGTAAAGGTTTTGTAAATTACTGTTGTCAACACATGCGAAATGCCGTCGTGCCCTGTCTAAATAGAAAAAATAGTGACGTTTGGTTAAATCGATTTTTTATTTAAACTAGCAGATCTAGTAGTGAATAGATTTTATTGAAATTCTTCTCAATGTACGGTAGGATAAAGTCGAAGTATTCATTTTTTTCAAACTTCATATGTACATGCAAAAGGTGACCTAGATACATAATCTAGCTCTTAAAAGGGAAGTCCGGTGAAAGTCCGGCACGGTCGCGCCACTGTAAGAGGGAGCTACGTATCGTAACCACTGTTCTTTAGAAGAATGGGAAGGGATATGGTAGTGATGATCTCAAGTCAGGAGACCTGCCATTTGTACGCACTAGTACCTACGCGTTTTTTAGGGAGGAGTGATCGAACATGCATTGGCCACTATTGTACGATAGTCCAGGTTAATTTTGTGATAGTGATCTCTCTTTCAATTATGAAAGAGAGTTTTTTGTGTTTAAGTGCAATCATTACATCACTTTTTTAACGGAGGAATTGACTATGATATATGTAAAGCTACTTTTTTATTCTCTTTTTACAGTGGAGGTTCCTAGATGAATTTCGTTCACCCAACAAGTCAATCAAGAACAATCCAATCAAGATTAGTGCTTCCACCTGATACGAACCACCTTAAAACCATCTTTGGTGGACATGTGTTATCGTATATTGATGAGATTGCTGCAATTACCGCGATGAAACATTCGGGACAAGTTGTTGTCACAGCTTCGATTGATTCGGTAGACTTTTTATCATCTGCTGAAGTAGGAGATTTGCTAGAGCTTGAAGCCTTTGTGACTTCTACAGGCAGAACGTCAATGGAAGTATTGGTGAGAGTCCATTCCAATAACTTATTAACAGGAATAAGAACATTAACTACCACTTCCTTTTTAACGATGGTCGCTATTGATGAAGATAAGTCGCCTATCCCTGTTCCTAACGTTAAACCTGAAACGGAAGAAGAAAAGCAACTTTTTCAATCAGCTAAAGATCGAAAGGAACTCAGAAAGAAACGAACACTTCTCTCATAAAAAATAAGGCAGCATCCACTAATTGGGGATGCTGCCTCTCTTCTTTATTTTGTTAAGTTTAAAAGCTGTTGATAGCCTTCGATCGTTTCAGTCTGCCATGGGATGACAACCGATTGGTTTGCATAGTTGTTCATCACGCGTTCCATCCATACTTTTTCACTTAACGCTCTTTGACGTAAAATCGGATCTTGTGTGTTCGTTGCCGCAAAGCTTTGGTTGATGACCCACCAGCTAGGTGTAATATTTGCCCGTACTAAGTCATCTTGTAGCCTCGATGCTTCATATACTGGTGTAGCTTCAGGTAACGTCACGACTACAACATCTGTTTCTTTTGGATTTCTTAATCTTGGTAGCAATTTCTTCACAGAGTCTGGAATTTCCCCAGTTCCTCTTTCAATTTCTTGATGATATGAATGGGCGGCATCTAGTAATAAGAGTGTGTGCCCTGTTGGTGCCGTATCAATCACAACAAATGCGTCGTCCGCCTCTTCAACCACATTAGCAAAAGAACGGAACACAGCAATCTCTTCTGTACACGGAGAGTTGAGATCTTCTTCTAAATAGGCAAGTCCGTCTTCATCTAAATGTTCACTCGATGCCGTTAACACCTCTTGTTTATAGGCTTCAACTTCTGCCTTGGGATCAATTCGGCTAACGGTGATCAGCTGATTTTGCTCATTTGTAAATAAGGAAGAAAGATGCGCCGCGGGATCAGTTGTTGTTAACTTCACTCGATGTCCTTTATCCGCTAAACCAACAGCCACTGCTGCAGCCACTGTGGTTTTACCTACTCCCCCTTTTCCCATCGTTAACACAACACCACGTTCTTTTTGCGATAGTTGTTCGACTAAAGTAGAGAGTGAATCCATACCAAGTGTTGACAATTCATCTTCTGATTCAGTTATACCTGTTGACTGGCTAAATAACGTGCGCAGCGATTCAATACCTGTTAATTGATAAGGAACATAAGGCAACTCAAATGTTGTCGTCGCTTGTAAATCGGTTGGCATTTCCTTTAATGCCTGTTCTTGACGCGTATAAAAAGCTGCTGCGATCTTATCGCCCTCTAGGTAGGTTTGCATCTTTCCATTGACGAGAAGCCATTGATTTTTTAAACCAATTTCTTTTAACTCCGTTGATGCTCGACTAGCTTCTTCTAGCGTTGAACGTTCCGGACGAGCCACTAGTACAAGTGTTGTCTTTGTTGAGTCAGAGAGAGCCTCAACCGTGTGTTCATATAGTGCCTTTTTATCCGCTAAACCAGACAACGGGCCGAGGCATGAGGCACCGTGTGTGCTCGTATCTAAAAAGCCTGACCATGCTGTTGGCAATTGTAAAAGGCGTAAAGTATGACCCGTTGGTGCTGTATCAAAAATGATATGATCATATGACTCTGTTCGATCAGGGTTCGTTAAAATGGTTGCGAATTCATCAAAAGCAGCAATCTCGACTGTGCAAGCTCCAGATAATTGTTCTTCCATTTGCGCAATGACAGCTGCGGGTAATTTATCTTTATACGGCCCAATTATATCGTTACGGTACGCTGCAGCAGCTTCTTCTGGATCTAAATTAATTGCTGTTAAATTTTCGATGGATTGAATAATCGTTTCCTTGTAGCCAATCTCTTGTTCAAACACATCTTGTAAGTTCGAGGCTGGATCTGTACTTACTAATAATACTTTTTTTCCTTGATCAGCTAGGGAAACGGCTGTCGCACAAGCGGTAGATGTCTTCCCAACACCGCCTTTTCCAGTAAAGAATAAATAAGGGGTGAGTTTAAGCGTATCTGGTTGAAAACGTTGATGAAGATGTAGCTCGTTTTTCTCCATTATAATAACTCAATCCCTTTTGATTTTGTCGTCTGCTTTGATAACGTACCGACTTCGATCTGTGCCCAGTCTGCTAACTGTTCATTTGTCGGGTAGTGCCCTACCATTTTCACTTCACCATCGACGACAATCGTCGGAAGTGCCTCGGTTCCTTTTTCATCAAGCAATGTTTTTACAAGCTCTTCATCTATAAATGCTTGAGGTTCTGATCCTAGATTATAACGAACAATATCGACACCCTTTTTCTCAAGCATAAAAATTGCTGTGGCCATTCTCGTTAAATCTGGATCAACACTCGGTCCACATACACCTGTCGGACAACATAAAGCTGGATCATACACTCGAATTTTAGACATGTCTATATCCCCATTTCATCATCTTTTTTTTTGCAAAAGGGTCAGACCTAGTAGGCCGACCCTCAGCTGTTGTTTATTTACCTGTTTTTGCGAACGTTTCGATACGCTCACCAATTTCATCACGAACTCGTTGGAAAAATGCCCATTTCTCTTCTTCTGTTCCTTCTGCTTTAGCTGGATCGTCAAAGCCCCAGTGAACACGTTCTTTGTTAGGTGGTGTCGCAGGACAAACATCCGCTGCATGACCGCATAACGTCACAACAAGATCAGCCTTTGCAAGAATGTCTTGGTCAATGGTATCTGATGTTTGACTTGTAATATCAACGTCTACTTCTTTCATAGCTTTTACAGCATTAGGGTTTACCCCATGTGCTTCAACTCCCGCTGAATACACATCATATTTATTGCCGAGATGCTTCTTGCCCCATCCTTCTGCCATTTGGCTACGGCATGAGTTCCCTGTACATAAGAAGTAAATAATTGGTTTAGACATGTTGAAAACTCCTTTGTTTTTCATAATAGTAGAATGATCTATGTGTAGCAAGCGCTACAGAATTATAATTAGCCAGAGGTATAACCCGACTAAAGTGATAAGCAGAGTTGGCACGGTTAAGATTAAACCGACTTTGAAATAGTATCCCCATGAAATTTTAATACCCTTTTTGGAGAGGACATGTAACCACAATAACGTGGCTAGGGAACCAATTGGTGTGATTTTCGGTCCAAGGTCAGACCCAATTACGTTAGCGTAAATAAGCGCTTCACGCATCGTGTCTGATGTGTTCGTTTCGGAAATCGCAAGCGCATTGATCATTACAGTCGGCATATTGTTCATAATCGACGACAAGATCGCTGCGATGAAGCCCATTGAAATCGTTCCAACGAATAAGCCATGCTCTGTTGTCGACTGAATGAATCCGGCTAATAAGCTTGTTAAACCTACATTTTGCAATCCATAGACGACGACATACATACCAATTGAGAAAACAACAATCGCCCAAGGAGCATTTTTAATAATGCCTGCAGAACTTAAGCTAGGGTTTTCTGCACTCATAATTCGGAAGATGATATAGAATATAAATGCAATTGGCATCGCAACAAATGAAACAGGTACATGAATAAACTCACTGACAAAGTAACCAATTAATAATACCGCTAAAATGTACCAAGATAGCTTAAAGAGTCTTTGATCTTTAATCGCTTCGACTGGCATTTTCAATTGCGACATATCATAGCGAAGAGGGATATCTTTTCTAAAGAACAGATACAACACAAGTATACTTGCGCCTAAAGCAAAGAAGTTCGGCACAACCATGCGTGTTGCGTATTCAACAAACCCAATTCCAAAGAAGTCAGCTGAAACGATGTTAACTAAGTTACTTACTAAAAATGGAAGAGATGTTGAATCAGCAATAAATCCACTTGCCATTATAAACGGCAAAATCATAGCTTCCTTAAAATGAAGCGCCCTAACCATTGCTAGTACGATAGGTGTTAAAATTAATGCTGCACCGTCGTTAGCAAATAAAGCTGCTACAACTGCTCCTAATAATGAAACATACAGGAACATCTTTAATCCATTCCCGTTTGCAAAGCGCGCCATATGTAAGGCGGACCATTCAAAAAACCCAATCTCGTCTAAAATTAATGAAATAATAATAATGGCCACGAAGGTTAATGTCGCATTCCATACAATTCCTGTCACTGTTACTACGTCACCAAAGTCCACCACTCCAACTAATAAGGCTAGTATTGCACCAATTGAAGCTGACCAACCAATCGATAATCCTTTCGGTTGCCAAATGACGAGTACGAGTGTAAACAAGAAAATCAATGACGCTACTATCACAGATGTCATAGTTCCCCACACTCTCTCTAGTTATTTTCAGTTACTCACAGCATACTCTTAAACCACGTTGTTCAAGTTCAATCAACTTTGCCTGTTGATTAGGCAAATGATCAAGAAGAGTTTTAACCATTGGGTATGCCTGATGCTCTCTATTTACACAGAAGAAGATCCACTGACCACGTCTTTGTTCGACGACCAATCCTACATCTCGAAGTTTTCTTAGGTGTTGGCTTACAGATGGCTGACTCATTTGAAAAAGTTCTACGAATTCACATACACAGCATTCCGCTTCTTCCATTAAAGCCATCATCGTTAAACGAGTCTTGTCACCAAGTAATTTCAATACCTTGGCTGCCTCTTCCACTTCGATATATGTCTTTATTTCCCCCATTTCACTTCAACCCTTTCCTTGTTCACTTCCATAGTATATAAGCATATACTTATATACGCAACTCTATTTTTTAGATCTTTACATGATCTTAACATTTCTCTACCAAAAAAAGCTAAGAATCGAATGATACGACTCTTAGCCTGCAATTTAGAGTTCAATCGTTAATCCAGTCCTTGCTAACAATACTTCCCCTTCGTAACTTTGCTTGATCTCCTCTTTTAATTGTTCATGCTCTCCATGATGAGGCAAATGTGAGATCATCACTTGATCAACCGCTGAGCTGTTCGCAAGCTTCGCAACATCCTCACTGTTCATATGGCCGAATCTAGCGACTTGATCTCCTCTATAGCCACTGCATTCAGCAATGAGTAGATCGCTTCCCTTTGTAAACTCTGCTAGTTGCTCAAAATAACTAGAATCCCCCGTGTACACAAGCGTTTTCTTTTCACACGTCACTTTCATCGCAAAACATGGAACAGGATGCTTCGTACGTTGAAACGTGAACGTAAATGGACCAATTTTGAGGGGGTGGTCTTCTTTGTAGGCAGAAGATTGAACAAACCCTTTGTATGTAAGCTTAGAAAATGACTCACTGTCTTCTTGATGACCATAAATGGTCAATGGTTTTGTATTTTTACCCATACTTTCATTAATAATACGTGCATATTGAAGGGGTCCAACATCGGCAAAGTGATCATGATGATAATGGGATAAAACAAGTCCATCAAGTTCCGTCACATCACAGTAATTCCCTAAGTTAGACAACACGCCACTTCCGCAATCAAGTAAGACCTTTGTCTCTCCATGCTCTACCAAATAACCTGAAGTCGCTTCATTCTTTTCGGGGTACGCATGCCAAAAACCTACTACCGTCACCTTCATATTTAAATCTCCTTCCAACCAATTCTTCTTTTACATGTAATACTCTAAAAGAAAAAGCTCGCAAATGCGTGCTTTATTCCTCTTCATATACAATCTTCCCATTAATATAGGTTTGTACTACATGAGCATGCACATCAAATGGATGCTTAGACCATATCACAAAATCAGCATCCTTCCCTGGCTCAATAGATCCCACTTGTTCTTCGATTCCAAGATGTTTAGCTGCTGTGAGAGTAATCGATTGAAACGCCAACTCTTCAGATAAGCCATGTTTCACAGCTGTTGCTGCAGAAGTGAGTAGGTGATCAATGGTGACAACTGGATGATCAGTAGTAATTGAAAAAGGAATGTTGTGTTTATCTAGTTCCTGTAACGTATGCCAGCCCTTATCACGTAACTCAATTTTTGTGCGTGACGTCATCGTAGGACCAACCGATACACGGAGGTTATGTTTTGCTAAATAATCCGCAATCAAATGACCTTCTGTGCAATGTTCAATCGTCGCCTCAACGTTAAATTCCTTCAATAAACGTAAAATCGTAACGATGTCATCAGCGCGGTGAGCATGGATACGAAAAGGAATTTCGCGACGAAGAACTTTTGTTAATTGCTCCATGCCGAGATCTCGTCTCTTTAATGACCCTTCTTCTTGCTCTTTCATATAATCTTGTGCTTTCATTAACTGACTGCGAAACACAGCTGCAATCCCCATTCTTGTAAGGGGTTCTCTACCTTTATCTCCATGCACACGTTTCGGATTTTCACCAAATGCCGCCTTCATTCCTGATGGAGACTTGACAATCATTTCATCGACAACGGTCCCTTTTGTCTTGATAATTGACATTTCTCCACCAATGACATTTGCACTTCCTGGCATAATTTGCACCGTCGTGACACCAGCCATTCTAGCATCTTCAAATCCTTGGTCAAATGGATTAATCGCATCAATCGCTCGCACATGTGGCGTTGCTGCGGCTGTTGTCTCATTAAAATCATGACCAGCTTGGGCAATCCCTTCTTCATACACACCTAGATGGGTATGCACATCAATCAACCCAGGTGTGATGTACATACCTTGTAGATCTATCACCTCTGCACTAGACGGAATATGTAAGTCTTGTCCGACATCGACGACTTTCCCTTCACTAATAAAAACTTGTCCCGCTTTTATTGTTTCTCCTGTACCTGTTATAACCGTTGCACCTATGTAAGCTTTCATATCTATTCACCATCCTTGATTATTTCGTTACTCTAATAATACTGAATACTTTAACTATACAGGTATTTCTGCGATCTAGCTACCTCTAGTCATTGTTAGTTGATTAGTCTTTTTACTATCTGATCAAAAAAAACGACCAGCCCTTCATTCAGGCTAGTCGTTTTTAGTATTAGTCTTCTCCAATGACTACTTCAGCGATATTCACTGCATGATCACCAATACGTTCTAGGTTACTGACCATGTCGACGTAAATCACACCCGCTGCACCAGTACATTTGTTATCATTCAAGCGCATTATATGTTTCTTACGAAGATCTCGTTCCATTTTATCAATTTTTTCTTCTTTTAATAAAACAGCGTTTGCTTCTTCAATATCGCCAGTATCCAATGCTTTGACTGCTTGTCTTAATGTCGATAACGTTAAATCAAACATTTCATCTAAATCAGTGATAGCCAATTCAGAGAACTTCACTTTATTAATGACCTGATACTCTACAAGTTCCATAATGTTTTCCATATGGTCCCCTATACGCTCTATATCACGAATCGTATTTAGTAAAGTAGAGTGGGTCTTTGAATCTTCATCCGTTAATGAATGGGATGAAACTTGAATTAAGTAATCGGTAATTTTTTTATCTAAATTGTTAATTGCATCTTCATATTGCGGAATGAGTTCTCGATGCTTTTTACCTTGAGTCTTAAAATACATACTTACTTCTTCAATTCCCTTTTCAGACAGCTCGGCCATACGCAAAACTTCTTTCTTACCTTGACCAAGAGCAATCGATGGTGATTGACGAATAAACCTGTCATCTAAATACTGTGCTTTGTATTCAATCGCTGAATCTTGACCAGGGATGATCTTAATAACGATCCAAGCTAACACTGCCACAAACGGCAATTGAATCAATGCATTTGACACATTAAAAATACCATGGGCAAAAGCAATCGTCATTTCTGGATTCAGGTTAAGACTGCTTTGGAAATACTCAATTAAAGCTGTAAATGGTCTAAGTAAAATCAATACAATCGTTGTACCTACCAAATTGAAAATAACATGCGTTAATGCGGCACGCTTCGCTGCAATTGAAGCACCAATTGCTGCCAGTACAGCTGTAATCGTTGTACCAATATTATCACCAAATAATACTGGTAAGGCTGCGTCTAACTCCATAGCCCCTTGACCAAATAGTGTTTGCAATAAACCGATTGCCGCTGATGAACTTTGAACAGCCACGGTAAAGATTGTCCCAATAGCAACACCTAACAACGGGTTTTCACTCATGCTAACTGTTAAGTCTGCAAAAGCTTGAAGGTCACGTAACGGACGCATTCCATCACCCATAAAGTTTAATCCTAAGAACAACGCACCAAAACCGAAGGCAACTTGTCCGTAATTATTCACTTTGTGATTTTTAAAGAAGAAGATTAAAAATGTTCCTAATGCCATAATCGGTAAGGCATAGGCTGAGATTTTAATCCCGATGATGAAGGCCGTAACCGTCGTACCAATATTGGCCCCAATGATAACACCAATTGCTTGCTTTAGTGTCATAAATCCAGCATTAACAAGACCAATCGTTAATACGGTCGTTCCAGTACTTGTTTGTAGTAGTACCGTAACAAAAATCCCCGCAAACACACCCATTACCGGGTTTGTTGTGAAACGGTCTAGCAGGTCACGTAATCCGTCTCCTGCTACTTTTTGAAGGCCATCCCCTAAGTATTTAATCCCAAATAGGAAGATACCTAGTCCTCCAAAAAACAGAAACAATAGCTCTTGTAAATCCATTCTTACATCCCCTTTAGTTGTCGACAGTTTTCAACAAAATGACTCATCCCTTGACCTATATTAAGAAAATGTGAAGAAAAAGTAAACACTTATTAATATTAATTTTTTGTAAAGGTAATGTAAAGAAGAAACCTTCCATACTTTTCACCTAGTTTCTACTAGTAGCTTTCCCTTAAAAATGTACTTTTTATGCTCTTTTTCCTTTCACTCTTGTTTCTTCTATCGACAAAACCTACTATGTAAATACACACAAAAAACCCTTACTAAGTTTTATCAACTAGTAAGGGTTTCTTTCCATTATGCAGGGTATACGCTCACTTGTTTGCGATCGCGACCTACACGCTCATACTTAACAACACCGTCTACTTTCGCAAATAGTGTATCATCTCCGCCTTTACCTACGTTTACGCCAGGGTAAACACGTGTGCCGCGTTGACGAACTAGGATAGATCCACCAGTAACAGATTGACCATCAGCACGCTTAGCGCCTAGACGCTTTGAACGAGAGTCACGACCATTCTTTGTACTACCTACCCCTTTTTTCGATGCGAAAAATTGAAGGTTCATTTTTAACATGGAATTCACCTCCTGGATGTTTACTTGATTTCAATATACGCACTGTACTCTTCAGCCATTGATTGAAGTGATACAACCATCCCTTCAAGGAGGAGCTGGACTTTCTCAAATGTCATGTCATCCAAACCAGTTGGTACATGACAACGAAGGAATCCACCTTCCTCTTCCATGTCTACATCAAGCTCTACACTGCATAAAGCAGCAATTGCATTGACAGATCCAAAAGAAATAGCTGAAGCTCCAGCACAAACGAGATCATGACCATGCGGACCGGAGTCAGCATGTCCACTCATCGTGAAAGACTTGATTGTTTGATTGGCATTACGTTTCACAAGAACTGTAATCATCCATTCACCTTAAGCGTTGATCTTGTCGATCACGACTTTAGTGTAAGGTTGACGATGACCTTGTTTACGACGGTAGTTTTTCTTAGCCTTCATCTTATAAACGATGATTTTCTTGTTACGGCCGTGTTTTTCAACTTTACCTGTAACTGTAGCGCCCTCTACTAAAGGAGCACCTACTTTCACATCGTCTCCACCGATCATTAGAACATTGTCAAAGCTAACAACTTCACCAGCTTCGATATCTAATTTCTCAATGTAGATTTCTTGACCTTCTTGAACCTTGATTTGCTTTCCACCAGTTTCAATAATTGCGTACATACTTGCACCTCCTCATATACTCAGACTCGCCATTATAGGTAAGGCAAATGCCTTTTAAAACCTACTCTGCGCGGTTGTAGTTGTTTGGGTGCGACCAAATAACTAACAAAGGCTATTTTACCACAGAAAAATTCACCATGTCAATTGCAACTTTTGTTTGACTAGTCTTTTTTCTTCAAGCGCTCCAGTTGAGATGTCGCTTCTTCTATGCTGCCCATATAACGAATTGCAAATGACTCTTCAGACATCTGTTTATTCGGGCTTAAGAAAATTCGGAAACCTACTTCTTCTTCTAACTGTTTTAATAAGTCTCCTTTTGCCCCAGCTAAAACCGTTGTCACCGTAGAAGGCAATTCAATTAGTAGTGCTTCATGATCCATCCCACGGTATTCATAAATCATTCGTTCAATCTTATACGCTTGAGCCTCATCAGATAAGACTGTTCCTTGCTCCTTACAGGTTGGGCATGGTTTCGACAAACTCGCCTGAAGGGATTGTCTCACTTTTTTACGGGTCATTTCAACAAGACCTAAACCCGTTATGCCAAGGACATTGGTTTTCGTTCGGTCAAACTTTAAGCTCCGATTGAATACATCTAACACCTGCCGGCGATCTTGTTCTCGTTTCATATCAATAAAATCAATAATGATAATTCCAGACGTATCACGAAGCCTCAATTGCCTTGCAATTTCTTTTGCTGCTTCTAAATTTGTTTTAAATACCGTATCGTGCAAATCTGTTTTTCCGGTAAATTTGCCTGTATTAACATCAACCACTGTTAACGCCTCGGTTTGGTCGATGATCAAATACGCCCCGTTTTTTAACCAAATTTGACGACGAAGAGCTTTCTCTAATTCTTTATCGACACCGTAAGTTGAGAAGACATTTTCTTTGTCTACGTGTAGTGTTACTTTCTCTGTTGCAGAAGGGTAAGGAGCTAACAGAGACTTTAATAATTGATGATCTTCTGCATTATCAATAACCACTTCATCTAGTTGATCAAGAGAAAAATCCAACATCATTCTCTCGATTAAGCTAGACCCTTGATGAATAAGAGCTGGTGCTTTTTGTTCTTTGCCTTCTCGCCATACTCGTTCCCAACTCGTTCTGAGGAAATGAAGATCTTGTTCGATGACGGCTGGGCTTGCCCCTTCACTGACGGTGCGAATAATCATTCCTTCGCTCCCTTGCAATAAGCCCTCGCCAATCGTTCGCCAATTTTCTCGTTCATCATCTGTTCCCATTCGCCTAGAAACACCTACATAGCCACCTTCTGGCATGTATACCGTATACTTACCGGGAAGGGAGACCAAACCTGAGAGCCGTGGTCCTTTTTGACCGAATCCCTCTTTTGTGACTTGAACGAGTATTTCTTGACCGTTTGTCACAAACTCGGTAATGCTTCGTTGTTTTTTATCTTCTTCCGCTTCGTCTGATAAATGAAATGACAATAAGTCATCTCGATACAGGAAGCCATTTTTATCGCGGCCTATATCGACAAATGCGGCTTGCATTCCTGGCAACACATTCACGACACGTCCTATGTATACATTCCCGACAATTCGGTTTTCTGTTGGTCTTTCTACCATCAATTCTACGACTCGATGATTCTCGACAATCGCTGCACGTCTTTCTCTTGTTGCGGTATTAAAATAGATTTTTCTATTCAATTGCAACCCTCCTCTAGCCTTTACGCCCCTTTATTGTACCCTATCTCCCTCCATCATGCAGTGATAACACAAAAAGAGAGTACTCATCTTAATCAAGATGAAAACCCTCTTTTATTTTGTCATCGGTAGCTCGCAAAATGTCAGCTGCCAACTCTTTTTTTCCACCAACGCATCAATTACTTCTTTTTCGTCTATCGTCATTCTTCTTTGAGTTGCAGGGTCTTTAAAGTGGAACTGATGATGACACCCTCTATATAACTGCTTCGTCCCGTCTCTAAGCAATGTATTGGCTGCGACCGCGACGGATTTTCTGCGATCACTATTCCATTCATTTGAAAAAGCTAATTGCCTGCCTATTAGAAAACGCATCATCCTGAAGTGACGCTGCTTCCATTCTAAATAGTGGACAATGAGAAGAAATGTTAAGACAACCCACAAGTTTAGATGCACTGGCAACAAGACCACACTCATGATCATTATAAAAAGTAGAAGTCCAAAAGAGGTGACCAAAGATTTTCTTAAGGCCTGGTGAAACGAATACTTCCACATAAATGCTAGTTGCATCAGTCTCCCACCGTCTAAAGGAAGAATTGGCACTAAGTTGATTAGTAGGATGGTCATATTATGATAGACAAATAATTCGTGATTGGCCTCTGACCAAAAAGAAGTTTGGACGAAAAGAAACGACAAAGCCAGCATCCATACATGTTGAAACGGACCAGCTAAAACGACGATGAGCTCTTCTTTAATCGGTCGATTCCCACTGTCCTCCACTTCTGCCACCCCGCCGAATGGGAGGAGTTCGATCTTATGAATGGTCCACTTAAAATAATGGGCGGCCCATGCGTGTCCAAGTTCATGAATCAACACGACCATAAACACAAGCAACACTTCACGAAAATAACCCGTGACGACCCCAATTCCTATCACGAACCAAAAGAACGGATTAATCTTCATTTTTTTCAACAAAAACCAAAGGCTACTCAAATGAAATCACGTCACTCGGATCAATATAGTGATCCCCTTGTTTTAAAGCAAAATAATAAACTCCTCTCCCTTCATCTGTTGTAGAAACCGTACCAATGGGATGACCAGCTTGAATATGGTCATACATATTTACTTCAATATCATCTAGCAACCCATAAATGGATTCTGTTCCATCGTAATGTTGAACGACAACGGCCTTACCTATTTCTTCTGCTCCATCTAAAGCACCGACTGTGATCACATAGCCACCTTTAGCCGCCTCAACACGAATGATCTCCCCCGTCTCGATGTAAATCCCTCGTCCGTTTTGTTCAAACCCTTCGCTAATCTGTCCTGAAGCAGGCACTGCGTAAGCCATCTCCACTTCCGGCTCGCCTTCATTTAGATCACCTAATGCGACGTCATTTCTTTCTGGTAACAGGGCAAGCGGACGTCCGAATTGACTTTCATACCAATGAGCAACTGTGGCAAATTGAAACTCTTGCTCGTAAGACTGTTTAACAAACTGACGAACTCCTTCAAATTGCGGCGCCCCTGTTTTAAACATGATCGCAATGACTAAGAAAATACATACCGCTAGCATCGCTCGAATGAGGAAAAAATCTTGTCCGGCTTTAAGTGGTGTACTTCCTTTCAACTGACTTGGATCGACATAATAATCAGGTTCTTCTCTCGCCTCTTCATGGCGCTGAACAAGCATCGGTGCACTGCGTTCACGTTGTTTTACATTCCCTTGAATATCTCTCCGTCTTGATTCCAATCGTTTCCGAACTTTTTTTAGATCTTTTGACATGATTCATTCCACCTTTATTCGTGAACTTGTTACAATCACTATATGACTTGTCCGTATTCGTTATGACAGAATCGAACAGTGAGTAACGCCAGATCACGATAATGGTTAAAACCACCCGATCTTGGGAAAAGGTAAACTATGTTAAAACGTTAATTACTGAATGATTCATACAAATAAAGGAGAGGTTTTTATGAGAAAACGAAAAATTGGAGATTCTGATCTTGAAGTAAGTGAATTAGCTCTTGGCTGCATGTCCCTTGGAACCGATCAAAACTATGCCATTCAAATCATCGATGCAGCACTTGATTCAGGGATTAATTATTTTGATACGGCTGACCTTTACGATAAAGGCTTGAACGAACAATTCGTTGGGAATGCAATCAAGCATCGACGACAAGACTTAGTCCTTGCTACAAAAGCCGGGAATCGGTTTGAAGTAGGGAAAGAAGGCTGGGAGTGGGACCCATCTAAAAAACATATAAAAGATGCGGTAGAAGACAGTCTCACACGTCTTCAGACCGATTATATTGACTTATATCAGTTGCACGGGGGAACGATCGAAGACAATATGGATGAAACGATTGAAGCTTTTGAAGAATTAAAGCAAGAAGGTCTCATCAGATACTATGGAATTTCATCGATTCGTCCAAACGTCATTTCTGAATTTGTTAAAAAGTCTTCTGCTATTAGTGTCATGATGCAGTATAGTTTATTAGATCGTCGTCCTGAAGAATGGTTTGACTTACTTGATCATCATAATGTTTCTGTTGTGGCACGTGGCCCTTTAGCGAAAGGTCTGTTAACGAGGCGTCCGCTAAATGCTGCCTCTGAAAAAATCCAGTCAGAAGGTTACCTCGATTACTCATACGCTGAGTTAAAAGCCTTGCATGATGAATTAACAAATCATACGGAGCTTACTCGTCCGTTGTCTGAACTTGCCCTTCATTATTGCCTAGCTCATCCTACCGTCTCAGCTGTCGTCACAGGAGCGAGTAGCATTGAACAACTACAGGAAAACATAGAGGCCGTCAGCACACCATCTCTAACAGACGATCAAGTAGAATGGTTGAAACATTCGACCAAAAATTCAACCTACTTCGAGCACCGCCCATAACGACAAAGAAAAGGCTAAGACAAAAGTGTTATAACCAATAAGAATCCTAACAAATAATAAAAAGTGCAATCAAGCCGCTCCTGAAATATACTTCGCACCCGCGAGGAAGCTGGTGAGCCTCCTCGTGCTCCGCACTGTGGGGTCTCACCGTTGCTTTTCATCCCGCAGGAGTCTACGTATATTTCATCCGCTAAGTTTGTGCACTATTCGGATTCTCAGTTATACACTTTCTTAATGTCCTAGCCTCTTCTTTTTTTTTCAATCATTTAACGATATTGCAAAATTTCTCGCATGACGTGACCTAGTTCTGGAATGATAATACGGTCCATCGCAAGCTTGATTGCTCCTGTTTTTCCTGGCATCGAGAAGATTGGTTTCCCATCTCTCACTCCTGCAATCGCACGACTTAAAATCGCAGCTGTCCCTACGTCTTCAACAAAGCTTAGATAACGGAAAATCTCACCAAAGCCAGGCATTTCTTTATCTAGGCTATCACGAACGGCTTCATACGTCGTATCTTGTAGCGCAATACCTGTTCCACCATTGATCAAAATGGCATCGATATCCGCGCGGCTCGCTGCTATTTTTAGCCAATGTTGGATTTGACTATATTCATCCCGAACAATTTGATACTCTGCTACACTATGTCCACCCGCTTCTAGTAATTCACGAATTAATGTACCACCTTGGTCCGTGTCGTACTCTTTACTAGCTGATACTGTTAACACCATGCAGCGAACAGCAACCTGTTCTTGTGGGTCTTTTTTTTGTCTAGTCATTCCAATTCCCCCTTGAACGTACCAAAACGTTTTTTATTATAATAGCATAGATTAACTAACGGAAAAGAAAATGCACTCAAATGATGAAAAAAATGTTAAAAAAAGACACTGAACGCGGATGCTCGTACTGACCTCTGCTTATCACCTAGAATAAGCAGAAATCACCGATTAATCTATAAAATCATGTACACAGTGACCATCACATCAAAAAAAACCATCTGATGATCAGATGGTTTAGCGCACGCCAAAAAATTGTTTGATTTTCTTTAAAAAGCCCTTCTCTTCTTCTAGTGACATCAAAGGGACGGTTTCTCCTAAAATGCGTCTTGCAATATTTCGATAGGCAATCGATGCTTTGCTTGTCGTATATAAGGCAATTGGTTCTCCTTTATTGGAGTGCTTAATAACATCATCATCGTCGACAACAATTCCTATTAAATCAATCGCTAGGATGGAAGCAATCTCATCGACATCTAACATTTCGCCATTTTTCATCATATGTCCACGAATACGATTAACAATTAATCTAGGAGCCTCTACCTCTTCTTGTTCTAATAAACCAATAATCCGATCTGCATCACGAACCGCAGACGTTTCTGGTGTAGTGACAACAATGGCTTGGTCTGCACCTGCTACAGCATTTTTAAAGCCTTGCTCAATACCTGCAGGACAATCAATTATTACATAATCATATTCTTGCTTTAATTCGTTAACAATTTCTTTCATCTGCTCAGGCTCAACAGAGTGCTTGTCTTTTGTTTGAGCAGCAGGTAGTAAATATAAGCATTCAAAACGTTTATCTTTAATTAATGCTTGCTTTAATTTACAGCGACCCTCTACCACATCAACTAGGTCATAGATGATACGGTTTTCAAGTCCCATGACAACATCTAAATTACGAAGACCTATATCTGTATCGACTAAACATACTTTTTTTCCTGAAAGCGCAAGGGAAGTCCCGATGTTGGCAGTAGTTGTTGTCTTCCCAACTCCACCTTTACCACTTGTAATTACTATTGCTTCTCCCATGCTCATGACCCCTTTCTATACCACGCGTCATTCACCAATAATTTGTGATTCATTCTTTTGTAGTCTCGGACGATAATGCATTAAATGCTGCACTCTCTCAAAAACAAACCGATTAGAGTCTTCAGAGAGATAAGCACTTTCCATAGGCGTCTCTTTATCCTCTTCATCAAAATGATGAATTTGGTCAGCGATTCTCACTTGAGTAGGGTTCATTAGAGCCGCCGCAACAACTGCAGAATCTTCCCCTTCAAATCCCGCATGAGCGACGCCACGAAGTGATCCCATGACAAAAATGCTCCCAGTGGCCATAACCGTTCCACTTGGGTTTACATCGCCTATTAACAATAAGTCACCACGAACGCGTAAGACTTGACCAGAGCGAACCACTCTCGTTAACGTCACAATTTGTGATTGCTGATGCGCCTTTTCTGCCTCGTCTTTTGAGATGACTTCTGAATGAATCTGTTCAATAGCGAGGTTACGTCCATCTGTGATAATTGTTGTAATTTCATCTACTTGTTTTTTTGTTAAATAGCGGTACCCGATGTTAATATTCACTTTCACATCTGGTTCTCCCGATCGTTGATAGTGCTTAGTGGAGAGCTTTTCTTCTAACTCTAGTAGCAACCCATCATAGGAGCATTGATCATCTAGTAGGAAGATCAATCCATCCTTTGTTCCTTTTATCGTAACATGTTGTTTTTTCTGCGTCATTCAACGTTCACCTCAGACACACGCGCATTTAAAGCCAGTTTCATAGGGTGCTCTCTACTATGAGTCTATAGGCTCAAATCGGTGATTGATAGTTTTATTCAACATGTGAGGGATCAAACCCTCTTTTTACAATTTTAATCTGTGAACTTTTTTTATTTTGTCGATTTATCGTTCACGTAAACTTGAGTGATGTTGAATATGAACACAAAGCTTCTTTATCGGATAAAGCATTAAAATCGCCCATCCTATGTTTAACACAATAGTAGGTAACAATCGTTCAAGCACAAACACTTGTGCTCCCATATCTGTAATGGATATTAAGCGGAACAACCCATACTGATAATACTCAAACAATGCCACCGCCACAAGAGAAAGAATGAGAGGCACGAGAATACTATCTTGAATTTGTTTATAAGAAAGGGCGAACGCATAGCCTACAACGGCGAAACCAAACATATACACGCCTAACAGTTCTGTATAAACCACATCATAAATGAGTCCAAAGCATAGTGCGTAAAGTAAGCCCGTGCTCCGTCCTAAATAAATACCAATTAATACAAGAGAGACTAAAAGAAACCTCGGAACGATAATGTAATTAGCTCCGAGACGTTCTGGTAAGAAGTATTGATACAGACTTCCCTCAATGACTAATGTCAACAACAACAGAGTTGGAAGATACGCACGATACACTAGGATTCCTCCTCTAACAACTCAGGATCAACAGACGTACTTGTCCGTTCAATCACATACACATAGTTGAGAGAGTAGAAGTCAGCAGTTGGTTTAATGTACGCATTTTGAGTGAGCCCGAACTCATCTGGTTCGACTTCAACAATCTCACCTATTAATAGCCCTTCTGGATACACCCCGCCAAGTCCTGATGTCGTTACCATTTGTTCTTCTTCAATTTCCGTATCAAAATCAAGTTTTCTCATAATCAACAATCCGCGGTCTTCATCATATCCCTCAATGAAGCCATTTAACGGTTGGTCCCCGACAACTTTAGCTGATACTCGGTTCGTGCGATCATTATCCGATAATAGTTGAACAAAGGAACTAAACTGACTCGTCCGCTTGACTTTTCCAATCAAACCACCTTCAGAATCAACGAGTGCCATGTTTGGCTCAATGCCATGTTGTGACCCACGATTAATGGCGATAAAATCACTCCACCGATCGGGATTTCTATGAATAACCACAGCAGTTCTCATGACATAATCACTTAAACTTTCTTCTAATTCAATCATCTCACGCAGCGTTTCATTTTCATCACGTAGCAAATTTCGTTCAACAGAGATTTGAGCATATTCTTCAAGCCGTGATTTCAAGAGTTTATTCTCTTCATACACGTTTTGAATGTCAGAAACACTCTCAAAGAAACCCGCTACAGAATGTGCGGGTTTTGAGAACGCTGACTGCACCCATCCAACTGCATCTCTCATAAATTGCTCCGGCGCTGACGTCTTCCCACGATCAGACAAGGAATATCCAATCAACGCCATCAAAATGATAATGCTGACAAGAAGAATAATTAACTTTTTGTTCGAGAAAAAGGATGGCATGCTAGACACCTACTTACGATTTTCTATCTGAACGTGACGTAATCCCAGCTCTTGAACGGAATAAATGCAAGTTCTCAAGCGCTTTTCCCGTGCCAATTGCCACACAATCAAGCGGATTTTCTGCCACGATGACAGGCATATTTGTTTCTTCGCTTAAGACACGATCGAGGTTACGAAGCAGTGCACCACCACCAGTTAAAACAATCCCACGATCGATAATATCAGCAGCTAACTCAGGTGGTGATTGTTCAAGTGTGCTTTTCACAGATTCAACAATCGTTGTCACTGTATCAGCTAAAGCTCTTGAAATCTCTTCTGCTGTTACTGAAATCGTTTTTGGAAGACCTGATACTAAGTCACGTCCACGAATGTCCATATCATCGACACCTTCAGGGACTCCCGCTGTACCAATTTCCATTTTAAGAGTTTCTGCTGTACGCTCTCCAATCATAAGGTTGTAATTTTTCTTCACATAATGAATGATCGCATCGTCCATCTCATCACCTGCAACACGAATTGATTGACTCGTAACAATTCCACCTAGTGAGATAATCGCTACTTCTGTTGTACCTCCACCAATATCGACAACCATGCTACCTGTTGGTTCCCAAACGGGTAATTGTGCTCCAATTGCTGCTGCAAATGGCTCTTCTAACGTATAAGCTTCTTTCGCCCCCGCTTGTTTTGTCGCATCTTCTACAGCACGCTTTTCAACAGCTGTAATTCCTGAAGGCACACAAACCATGACCGATGGCTTAGGCGTAAAGATCGAGCGACTTTTCGTCGCTTGACGGATAAAGTACTTCATCATCTTTGCTGTTGTATCAAAATCAGCAATAACTCCATCCTTCATTGGTCGAACCGCGATAATATTACCCGGCGTACGTCCAATCATATTCTTCGCATCATTACCGACTGCTTCAATCGATCCTGTATCAGTACGTAATGCAACAACCGAAGGCTCTCGCACCACAATTCCTTTTCCTTTTACATAAACAAGCGTATTCGCTGTTCCTAAATCAATTCCGATATCTCTTGAAAATCCACCAAACATCTATGTATCTCCCTTCAGACCTTATCTGAAATCATAACTTTTATTATATCGAACATTCACTTAAAAAAATAGCCTTAAGTTCCCCACCACGAAATTTACATCTTTTGTTTCAGATAAAAGATCAAAAACACCCTCCTAAAAGTGCTACACACCATTCCTTTTTAACTCTACATGTTAAATAATATGTCCTTGTTCCTTTAAGCTAACAAATGTACGATCGCCAATAATGACATGATCTAACACTTCGATACCAAGGACTTTACCCGCTTCATTCAACCTCTTGGTCACCTCGATATCCTCTCGGCTCGGTGTCGGGTCACCAGAAGGATGATTATGCAAGCATATGACCGATGCAGCTGAGCGTCTGAGGGCTTCTTTAAATACTTCACGGGGATGCACAATGCTTGCATTGAGGCTCCCAATAAACACAGTATGGCGATGAATCACATGATTTTTAGTATTTAAATAAAGAGTAATAAAATGTTCTTGGGTCAGAAACCTCATGTCCTCCATCACATAATTGGAAACATCTTCTGGTGATTTGATCACGTACTTTTTCTCTTGGCGTGTCGTGTAAATTCTTCTAGCAAGTTCCATCACAGCTTGAATTTCTACAGCTTTCGCCATGCCAATACCTTTAATTTTACAAAGCTCTTCACAAGTGGCAGACCGTAGCAACGTCAGATCATCAAATTGTTCTAAGAGTCGCCCTGCTAAATGCAGAGCAGACTCTTTTTTCGTACCTGTGCGGAGCAAAATTGCTAAAATTTCTTGATTCGATAAGGCCGTTGGACCTTGTTTTAACATGCGTTCACGGGGGCGTTCATTTACGGGAATATCGCGAATAAGGAGGGATGATGGGCTCAATTTGACGGCTCCTTTCAAATAAGGGGAAAATGTGGTTTTCAAAGAACAAGTTGTTGTGTTAAACAAGCGTAGGGTATATGCCGAAAGCGGTTAGCTCACGCATGGTTTTAGCTAAAGGTAAGCCGACCACCGTGTTGTAATCACCAGAAATCGAATGCACCAGGTAGGCTCCAAACCCTTGAATACCGTAGCCACCTGCTTTATCAAATGGTTCACGAGTTTGAACGTATCGTGACATATCTTCTTCCGTTAACGGATAAAAATGGACAACCGTCTCTTCGAAAAATGTTTTTGTTTTTCCGTTATGACAGATGGCCACACCCGTTAACACAGAATGGTCACGATCGTTTAATACTCGAAGCATCTCGAGCGCTTCGGCTTCATCTTTTGGCTTACCTAAGATGTTGTCATCACAGACAACGACAGTATCCGCGCCAAGTACTACTGCATTAGGGTGATGAACCGCCACAGCTTCTGCTTTTTTTCGGGCTAATTCACAGACGACTTCACTCGGTGTTAGATGCGATTCAAACGTTTCATCGACATCACTTGTTTCAATTTGGAATGTGTAGTGTGCTTGTTGGAGTAGTTCTTTCCGCCTTGGGGAACCAGAGGCTAAAATAAAGGAGTTCATGAAGGGGTCACCTCGACAATGTATTTTCTTTTATTGTACAAGGTTACTTCAAGAATACCAAATATTCCTGAGGTCGACAAACAAAAAATTCGAGAAGAATGACGTTCATTCTCCTCGAATTAGGCTTAATATAGCGCTACAACTTGTTCATACGCCATTAAAACTCGTAGCAAAGATTGCTGCGCTTTCCATAGCTCTTTATTATCCTTTGATCCCTCAAACTGATTCAAGTGACCTTTTGCCGCTTCAAGCTCCGTACCCATAACTAAAGCAGATGCTTGTGCCGCTTCTGGTGTGAGGAAAATCGCCTGTTCACGTGATTGCTGTAACTCTTGTAATCCCGCTTCAATCTGTTTTAATTGATCCGCTGAACCACTCACTCCAGTCGTCAGTTGATCGGTCGTTACTTGCATCATCGCCTGAAACAAACCAAGTCCCGATGCATACCAATCACTTGCTGCATCATCGACACCCGACATCCCTTCACCACTAATAGAAAACGATTTTAAATACGTTTCTTTGCCTTCTGCTTGAAGCGTTGTCGCAAGAGCTGTTGTGCTCGCCCGGTCCGCCCCTAATCCTACAAATAAGTAGGTAGGGTCAGTCGAATTGGTCAACACACTAGCTAGTCCAATTCTTTGAAAATGTTCGGCCATCTCTTGTGCTTTTTCAATCGTCGAGAATGCTCCGCCTTGAATCACCTCGACTGTCACCGAAGGCAAGCTTTGTTCGGTCGTTTGGAAGGTTGGAATCGCCCCTGTCGTCATTTGTTGTGCAACGTCTGGAGGGCCCTCACCTCCTGTGAAGACATTTTTAACAACGAGGCCAAAACTCACCCCGACAATGATCGCCGATAGTAAAACCGCGATCGGTACAAGAGAAAGCGATTTTAAAAATGGCGGTAACATAAAGTCAAACGATCTTGACGATTTTTTCTTCCGATTCACAGGAAGCTTCGGACTCTTCTCTCGATTCCCATCATCCCAAAATGGTACTTTCCGTTTCTCACGTTCGGCCTGCAACGCTTCAAAATCAATGACTTTATCTGGTTCAGGAATGGAGACACCAAAAGAATCTTCCTCAACATACTTATCCTCACGCGTCGCTGTCACTTCATTCTCTACTTCTTTTGTCACTTCTTCTTTCCCGTTCAACTTCACTGAAATCGTGCGCTTGTCCCTATTCATCCTAGCTTCTCCCCTCTCACTAAGCTTCTTACTTCTATTCTATTAATAAGAGAGGATTGATAGAACGGGAGAATGAGAAAAGAGGCTAAAAAAAGCCTCTTTTATTCGTCACTTGTATTAACTATTTTTTCGTTATAGAGAGGGTTGAGTTTGTTTGATGGTTGTAAATGTTCATAACGAGGGAGTTCGTCTAATAAACCATCGAGCGTCGGCAAATAATAGGCCGAAACTTCTACAACATATTGAAGATCATCTGTTGGTTGGTCAAGGGTGCGAATTTCATCATGCCCAGAAAATCGAAGGCTGTCAATCGATACAATACGTTTTAGCCCTTCTATCTCTTTTAGAAATTCCATCATTTCCATATACGTTGGTGAAACGACCTGTAGCTCCGCAGACACTTTTTCTACATTTGTTGGTGTCGTATCTACCGCCTGATCTGTTAGTTCTACTTCTACTTCTTCAGGTTCAATCGTCTCCCTCGGCACATCTTCATTACTTATCTCTTGATTAACTTCAAGTAATTGCCGACCCGTAAATAGACTAGTTGAGAAGTTATAATTCGTAATTAGGCTCTCTGAAAATAACTCTGCCTTTTCTAAGTCTAATAAAAATTGATCAACTAGCGGAGCGACAGGCACTTCGTCTTGCAAATCGGTTGAATACAGATGAGTAAAAAACGTTTCTTGACTTTCTACTCGTTCTGTCACAGATTGCAACAGTTGCTTTTCAATAACAAGCTGATTCTCTGCATTCTCTCTCTCTCTCACTAACGGAGCAATCGAATTAAAATAATAGAAAGCAGGCACAGCAATAGCTAGAAACAAAGCAAAGACAACGATCAAGATGCGAATGTTCGGACTTAATTGACTCATCATTGATCAGCTCCCTCTGTCGTTACTAATTCATACATATCCATCTGAACTGCAAAGTCTGCCACATAACGAGGAAGAACAGGATCAATCTCTTCATTTTCACTAATCTCTTCAACAACAATCGTCAGCAATGTTGCTTCTGTCACCCAATCACTTTCATTCAGTTGATGCAAATACGAAGCAACTTCTCTTTGTGTATCAAACTGAATTTTTAATTGGACTGCCCCTGAATCAACGTATGTATATTCTCTGAAATACCCGCGTTCTGGAAGCTGGCTGACGAAAAACGACAATAGTTTTGATGTCGAGATGTCTTGGCTTTTGACCCACTCAATGGCTTGTTCGATTTCTTCAATCGATGTCGTTTCTGTCGTATCTTCTAATTCAATTTCCTTGATGAGCCTTTCGGTTTCCACAGAGCTAATGTCTGTTTCAATCGTTTGTATGTCACTTTTTACCGACATGGAATAAAGGAACAGAGCAATCACACTAAGCACGAGTAGACTCGTTAACCCAACCATAAAGACCAGGCCATTTAGTTGTTTTTTTTCTTTTCGAGGGAGTAAATTAATTTCTACCATCTGTTACTTCACCTCTTTTAAAGCAAGTCCGACTGCCGTTAAAAATTGCGGAGAGAGACCCGACTCTGAAGTGGATAAATTGTTGTATCCAACTTGAATATCGAGAAGAGTCTTCGCTGCTAGTTGTTCTCTAATATAATTAAAATAAGGATGATCCCCCGTCACAAAGACATGACTAATGCTTTCTTCACCTTTATGTACCGTGTATTTATAAAAGCTCATAATGCGTTCAATCTCATTAATTTGGTCTTGAATATCACCATATAACGAGACTTCATCCCCTGAATAGGTCATTTTCTCTGATGATCGCGCACTTTTGTATTCCATTTCATCGATTAAGTTCGGTGTCGCCAAATGATGAATATACTTCGGTTCATGTTGATGAAAAATACTAATCGTAATCGCATCGACATTGTAGTCTAGTAACATCGTATGGACATTTGGATTCGTTTGATCGAGTTGCGATAAGACTCGGTACAAAGCCAAGGCATTGACGTCTATCGATAGTAAATCTACTTTTAAGTCATCAAGGATGTCTACATAAGTCTGCACGATCGATTCTGGCGCAGCAAATAACATAATATAGCGCTTATCTCCTGAAGTCGTAAGTTGGTAGTCAAATACCGGATTTGAGAATGGTAGAGGGATTGAGTTACCAAGTTCCATGAACAAGTAGCCTTTGACTTCATCTTCTGCTAACTTTGCCGGCATCGGAATGGCCCGAAAGAAAACATGAGCATCCGGAACGACAAAATGGACTTTTTTATTTTTTAAGTTCCACTCAGTGACACACTCTTCTAAGATGACTTGGAACTGATCTTCATCAATAATTTTCCCTTCACGAATGACACCACTCGGCAAATAACGCTCAAAGTAAACAGGTGTTTCGCTTAGATCTTGATTCTGTAGTAGGACACATCGAATCACATGATCTTTTATGATTAATCCCAAAGGCTTAGACTTTCGAAATGAAAACATGATGACTCTCCTTTCTATCTATCTCTTATAATAAACTATTTAGGTACCAAGAAAGAAGAGATTCTCCAAAAAAGAAACTGGTAATCGCCCCTGCAACAATAAATGGTCCAAATGGGATCGGCTGCCCTCGTTTCACTTTTTTCATCGCCATTAACACGAGTCCAACGACAGCCCCGTAAAATGCAGACAAAAAGAACGCAAGTAACACAAGCTTCCAACCGAGAGCGAGGCCTAATACCGCAAACAGCTTAATATCTCCCCCTCCCATTCCTCCATTGCTAATGATCGCAATGAGAAACAACAAACTAAACCCCATCACTGCCCCGACATACGGGTCCCACCAAACATCGGCTGGAAAAATCAGTCGATAGATTAGAAGGCACACCCCAAAAAACAATAGCACTTTATCAGGAATAATCATGTAGGCTAAATCAGACACTAAAATAATCATCAGTAATGAGAGCAATAAAAGAGAAAGGATAAGTTCAATGGAAAGTCCAAAGACAAGAAAAGAAACCATAAATAAAAGACCAGTTAATGCCTCTCCAGCAGGATAAAGCAACGAGACCCGCTGATCACACTTTCGGCAACGACCACGCATGAATAGATAAGAAAACACAGGCACAAGATCACGCGCACGCAGCCGGTAACCACAGCTTGTACAATGTGAAGGCGGCCGAACAATCGACTCCCCCTTAGGCACCCGTAACCCAACAACATTGAAGAACGAACCGAAGACCAGACCGAGGAGAAGGAAGTAGAAGCTGAGGATAATCGACATGGAAATGCCCCTTTCTATGAATAAAGCCCTCATTTAGAATGAGGGCTTTACTTGAACTACATTAAATATTCGCATCATCATCAAAAGAATCCCTGTTAAATTCATTAATGGAACCATCATAATAGCCCTCTAACTTAATTGTATAGATTTCTCCATCATAAGATACTTCAACCTCTTCCGCATCATAATTTTCTCCAGTAGTTGGGTCTTTAATTTGCGTTAAATAGCCATCAGCTATAAGTGTAGTTAATTTTACTTCATCTTCACTAGGATACTCCGCTGAAAAGTACAATTTAGAAGCATTCACAATCTGCTGTGCATTGGCAATGTGGGCATCTTTACGTGAGTTCTCCATAATCCCACCAATCGATACAACCGCAATTGCTGCGATAATTCCTAAAATAACGATAACAACTAGTAATTCAATTAACGTTAAACCACGTTGATCTTTTAATGCTTTCATTCGTTTTAACATGTATTTCTCTCCTTTTAAAAAATCATTAGTCCATTTTTAAATGACCTTCTTAACAAGTATATTATACTATCATTCTACAAAATACTATCTTTTTCCCGTAGTCTCTTTCTATATTTCTCCATAGATTTGAAACATTGGGACCATGATCGCAATAACAATGACTCCAACAATTGCGGCTAAAAAGACAATCATTAATGGTTCGATCAGACTTTTTAGGCGATCGGTTGTATTTTCGACTTCATCTTCATAAAAGTCGGCAACTTTCGAGAGCATGAGATCTAGTGAACCTGTCTCCTCACCAATTGAAATCATTTGAACGACGAGTGGTGGAAACACCCATGATTTTTTCATCGGTTCGGTCAGACGTTCTCCGTTTTCTAGCGCATGTCGCGATTCTTTCATCACATTTGAAATGACCGCATTTCCAATTACTTTTTCCACAATCGAGATTGCTTGTAAGATTGGCACAGAGCTTGAAAAAAGTGAGCTTAATGTTCGCGTCATTCGAGCGAGCGCTGCTCGTTGCAGTAGTTTTCCGAATATCGGCATCTTAAGTAAAGCATAATCTAAATATAGGCTTGTCTTTGGGTTTTGCCGGATCACTTGAAACAGTAAGACGATGGCAATGACTAGTAAGAGTAATAGCCACCAAAAGTGTTGAATGAAATCACTAGCTCCCATAACAAATCTCGTAATCAAAGGTAGTTCTCCACCGAGGTCGCTAAGCATCGCAGCGAATGTTGGGACAACCGAGGTGAGTAGAAAGATAACTACCCCAATCGCAACAATCCCAACAACAATCGGATAGGCAAGAGCTGAGATGACCTTCTGTCTAGTTTTATGTTGCTTTTCAAAATGAACGGCTAAACGATCAAGAGATCCATCGATGTCCCCGCTAATTTCACCGGCTTTCACCATGTTAATGACGAGTGCTTCGAAAATTTTCGGATGCTTGGCTGCAGCATCTGAAAAAGGCAAACCTGATCGAAGCTCATCTTCAATCGCCTCTAATGATCTCTTTAGCGCTTTGCTACTCGTTTGTTTACTCAAAATATTCGTTGCCTCAACAATCGATACTCCTGCTTTTAACAGCGTCGAAAACTGGCGCAAGTAGATCGCAAAGTCTTGAAGTTTAACTGGATTTCCAAACGAGATTTCCTTGTTTAGCCCTGTTGCTTTCGCTTCAGTTAATTCGAGCACAGATATTTGCTTTTCTTTTAATTTAGTTGCCGCATCTCTTTTCGTACTACCGGTAATTACTCCTTTTTTTGTTTTCCCGTTCGTACCCCGCCCTATGTAATTAAATTGAGCCATTGTTGCTTGTTCCCTCCTTTAAATAAGGAGCAACAGCCTCGATTGATACACTTCGTTGATCTAGTAGCTCTTTAATCGACATTTCTAATGTGTGCATGCCTTCGCTTTTACTTGTCTGCATCACATTATGAATTTGAAAAATCTTTTCATTTCGAATTAAATTCGCTACAGCCGAGTTGTTCATTAAGATTTCTGTTGCTGCTACTCGACTTTTTCGATCAGGGGTAGGGAAGAGTCGTTGAGAAACAACCGCTTTTAAGACAGATGCTATTTGGACACGAATTTGCGGTTGTTGATTAGGTGGAAAAACATCGATCATCCGGTCAATTGTCGAAGGACCACTTGTCGTATGGAGCGTTCCTAACACTAAATGACCTGTTTCTGCCGCGGTAATCGCCGTTGAGATGGTTTCAAGATCTCGCATTTCTCCGACTAAAATCACATCTGGGTCCTGCCTGAGCGAAGCACGTAATCCTTTAGCAAATGTTTCGGTATCAAACCCGACTTCTCGTTGGTCGATAATGCATGATTTATGCTTATGCAAATACTCGATCGGATCTTCTAATGTGACAATATGTCGACTCATCGTCTCATTCATATAATGAATCATCGAGGCTAGAGTTGTTGACTTTCCACTCCCGGTTGGACCTGTAACCAAGACAAGTCCTTGAGGATACTGAGCAATCTTTTGAAGCGCCTTAGGCATCCTCAATGATTCAAGTGTCGGGATTTCGGTCGGAATAATTCGAATCGCTAAACTAAGGCATGAACGCTGATAATAGGCATTAATACGAAAACGAGATACTTTAGGAATGCCATAGGAAAAGTCAACCTCGCCTTGCTCTTTTAACTTTTCTTTTAGCGGTTCGGTTAAAAGAGCCATCGTCATCTTTTCCGTATCTTCTGGTACTAACTTATCCGTGCCGTATCGTTTTAACTGACCGTTGACTCGAAAAATCGGAGGAACGCCGACGGTTAAGTGAACATCTGAAGCTTTTAATTGGAAGGCTGCGCGAAGTAACTGCTCAATTTTCTCCTTCATTTATTTCTCCCTTCTGCGCTTAGTCACTTGTGATAACTCGCAAAATTTCCTCGGTCGTTGTCAGTCCTTGCTTCACCTTTAACAGTCCATCATCGATTAAAAAGATCGTTCCTTTCTTGATCGCATAAGACTTTATGTCTTGAATCGACTTGTTGTTCATGATCATCTTTTTTATCGTTTCATCAATAACTAAGATCTCATGAACCGCGAGTCTTCCTTTATAACCTGTCATATTACATGTCGGACACCCAGTTCCACGGTTTACTTGTTGAACTTTCATTCCTCGAGTTGCAAAGATTTCTTTTTCTCTCTCGGTTGGAGTTACGTCTTCTTTACAGTCTCGACATACTCTTCGCACTAAGCGTTGTGCGACGACTCCACTTAAGGAAGAAGCCACTAAAAATGGCTCAAGTCCCATATCTACTAATCTAGTAATCGTACTGATCGAGTCATTCGTATGCACCGTACTCAAAACGAGATGTCCTGTTAACGAAGCTCGAACTGCAATTTCGGCTGTTTCGGTATCACGAATTTCCCCCACCATTACAATGTCAGGATCTTGACGCAAAATCGCGCGCAAACCTGCAGCAAAAGTCATCCCAACCTTAGTATTTACTTGAATTTGGTTGATTCCCTCTAGTTGATACTCAACAGGGTCTTCTACGGTAATTACGTTTACTTCTTCGGAATTTAAGCGGTTTAAACTTGCATACAGCGTCGAAGATTTTCCTGATCCAGTAGGGCCAGTAATTAACACGATGCCAGTAGGCTTTTCGATCAATTCCATAAAGAGCTTAAGGTGTATCTTATTTAAACCTAGTTTACTTAGATCATTAATCGCAGCACCTAAGTCTAAAATACGCATCACTACTTTTTCCCCATACACCGTCGGGAGCGTAGAGACGCGGAGATCAACAGGGTGAAAATCAAGATTCACTTTAATTCGTCCATCTTGTGGAATTCGACTTTCCGTAATATCGAGGTTTGCCATAATTTTAAGACGAGCAATGAGAACCTTTTGCATATGCTTAGGCAGGACACGCTCGTTTTTTAAAATGCCATCCACACGATACCTGACGACGACTTTTGTTTCCTGTGTATCAATATGGATATCACTTGCTCGTTCTTGAACAGCACGTAATAACAATTGATTCACGAGTTTCACAATAGGAGAGTCTTCATTTTCAACTTCTTCTTGCTCTTGTTCGTTCACAGAGGAAGCCTCGTCCATAAATTCATCGACTGCATCATCGACATCATAATATTTATGTATCGCTCGAGTAATATCATCTTTTGTCGCGATCGCTACTTCAATTTGAAATCCAGTTGTTAACCTTAACTCATCAATGGCAAAAAAGTCCATTGGGTCAGCCATCGCAACGAGTAATTTATCTCCATCCTTCTTTAAAGGGAGGACTAAGTTTCTCGAAGCCGTTTCTTTTGGAATTAACCTGATGACATTAGCATCGACAGGGTAACGGTATAAGCTTACATGAGGTATGCCTAATTGAAACTCTAGCACTTCAATTAATTGTTGCTCGGTAATATACCCTTGTGCTAAAAGAGCATCGCCAAGTTTCTGTGAATCTTGCTTCTCCTGTAATGTCAGCTCGAGTTGCTCATGTGTAATCAAGCCCGACTCTACTAGTAAATCACCTAATCTTTTTCTAATCTTAGTCATCTTGACCACCCCATTTCCTCACTCTTCGCCTTTTACTGGTAAACGATTAAGCTCTGATTCACTTGTTGGCTCTTCCTCTGTTCTAGCGTCTGAAGAAGGAGAGCGCTCTTGGTCATTTGGTGACGTCGGAGTTCTTCTTCCCTCATTACTACCGGGTGTTAACTCATTTTCTGTGCCTTGGTTATGAGTTGGATCGCCATCTGTTCCCGTACCTCGAGTAGGATCTTGACCATTGTCTGAGTCCGTCGGTACTAGTGAATCCCCGTCAACATTTTCTCCTTGATCAGGTTGACCAGGTATGCCAACTTCCTCATTTTGTGATTGCTCTCGGTCTAAAAGACTGCGCTGAACAACTCGGTGAATCGGTCGGTAAAAATCACTGTATAACTCTTCTGTCTCCAAGATCGTTCCATCTCTTGAAATCACTTTTCGATTCAAAGTCACCGCAGATCCTACCTTACCGTCTTCTATCACAGTCGTTTCCCCTTGGCTTAATTTAGAGGAGAATTGTAAGACCGAGCGCGGTTCTAATTCACGCTCGTCTACCTTCTCAATTTCATATTGAAACGGAATCTCTCTCCCAATGATGGAAACAGAGACCGCTTGATCATACGCTTCAAAATGAATCGAATACAGATCGCTGTTTGGGTTAAAAAATTCGTAATTCGTATTTTCGTTAATCAATGCTTCATAACCAACCTCAACGGACGGTGGAACTTCGGAACTGATGGTACGACGTAACACATCAAAATTCGTCTCTATGACTGCCTTATGTAATGTTGAAGCAAGGATGGTCAACACGTCTTCATCACCACTTCCAAGCTCGCGCTCAAGAAGGACCGATTGAAAGGAGAATAGACTCTCTGCCTCCACAACAAGGGGATACAATTGCGAAATGGTTTGCTCGATTTCAGGTGTAATGGTAATCCCACGCATAGTAGCTTGAGCAACCGTCACCTCACTTGTCGATACATCACTAAAATGATCATTCAAATTGATGATCATCTCTTGGTTAGGTAAGAATTGGCTTCTCGTTTCGATTTCACGTTGTAGGGATTCAAAATCGAGAAACGAAACCAAGTTCTCTCCAAAGTATTCTAATACAAAATCCTTTAATTGAACGGTTTCGACGGTCACATAAAGAGCGTTCACATCACCGAATTGAGCTTGGTCCACACTGCTTTGCACATTAAATTGATACATGGATGCTTCTAGAGCATAATGCTCATCAACATATGTAAGGTATACGGGTGGATTCATTAACCAATCTGTTATTTGTTCATCGATTAGCTGCTCTGCCTCACTTGTCTCTAAGCCTTCCACATTGATGGAAGCGACATATGTATTAGCATCAAACGTTTGTTCACCGATGACAAATGTGTTAAATAATGTCGAAAGGAGTAAAGAAGAAACTAGTATACCTAGTGCTGATAAGCCTATTAGCATGAATGACTTTACACTATTCGGTCTCTCACTATACTCTTCAGTCATATACTAGTCCCCCTCTTTCGATTTATTTAACATTCATTGATAATTGGACAAACGCCGAACGGCTCTTCGCTCGAATCTGATTCACCTCTTCAACGGTTAACACCGTACCTTCTTCTGCTAACAACTCTCCCTCTTCTGAGTAGATCGTCGTCGTAACGGTCTTTCCAGTCAAAAGATCTGCTTGTCTTTTTTTGATGATTTCTTCATCTGATTGTTTAGAAGCAGGATCTTGTTCGTTTAGGCCCATTGTATCGTTATCTTTATCATTTTGTTCTTTCGTGCAATCTTCATGAACAATCACCATTTCTTTGCCGATTGTAATCATAAATTCAGCATCATATTGAATCTGGCTATCCGCTAATTCAATTTGCTTTAATTTCCCTGAATCCTCATCAAGATAATACTCTTGTACTTCTCCTAAAAATTGACCTTTTCTCGTCATGACTTTATTCCCTATTAATCTAATGTTATTATTTGCTAGGTTATTAGCAATCGGCATTTCCGCTAGGTCAATAATATGATTCTCGTGTTCGATTGTGACCGCATAATCTCCCACCCCTATGACTTTCTTAAAAGGAACCGCCTTCATTGAAATCTGCCAATTTTCATTTTCAACCGTTAAAAAGTCGACTGATTTTTCATCTGGATTAATAATAAGTGTTTTAATTTTCCCGATCGTTTGTCCGTCTTGAATGCTAATTAGTGGAAGTCCTGTTACTTCAATACTTTTCTTCATCGCTGTATGCACCTACTTTTAAGATTTGCGTTTCATTTCTATTCCATCTAACACGTACAATTACATAACATTACATTATTATATCACTTTACAGTTGTGTCGAAAGATCTTTGTAATACGAAATTTCTTCCATTAGTATTGGGTACTGATTGTACTTTCCTTCTAACTCGTCCATTAACATTCGTACCCCTTGTGCGTCTCGTTTTTTTATATAAAAATCTCTGAGAATGACAGAAACAAGGTAATAATCTTTACTAGATAGTGAACTTTGGCGATACGAGTCGATCATCGTCATAAATTCTTCTTCTGATCGATTTTCTTTAATCCAGTTTAACTCTTCTACCATTAGAGAAAACATATTATCTGGAATTTCTTTTTCAATCGCTGGAGTTAGTTCTTTCTCGTCCTCTTCAATGGTTTCTACATCTCCACTTATAGTAGGTTCTAGCACAGAATCCGATAATTCTTCTAGTTCATCTTTCGTATCGTGTTCTAAAGTGTGAACTTCATTCAAGGATGTCTCTTCTTCTGTTGCTTGCTTGTCGTCTGTTATATCAGCTAACTCGTCAATTAACACATTCTGTTCTAGGTTTGCATCGATCAAGTGTGAAGGTTGCTCTGAATGTGGATCAAGTTCAGTCATATTAACAGATGCATCGTCCTTTTCTGCTTCAAGATCGAGCATCTCTATTGATTCAATTTTTGGTTGATCTTGTGATAACTCCGTTACGACATTCTCACTCTCTTGTTCCTCTGTTAAATCAAAGAGTAATTCGTCTCGTTCTGCTAATTCATTCATGTCATCCGTCTCTTGATCAGGTTGTAATGTATCTGAATCCGTATCTGTACTATCAAGTATTTCTAAGTGTTGACGATTAAGAAAGTCAAATTCATCATCGACAACGTCAATTTCTTCAGGTTCTTCTTCGTCAAATAATTCCTCCGATGAAACACTCTGTTCCGTCAAGCTCACTTCATCAAAACGTTCAACGTCCTCTACCGATTCGATGCTACTTAAATCCTCGAGTATTGGAACCTCCTCTACTTTCCGAGTAGGGACCTCTTCTTCTCGTACCATTGATTCGATTTCGTCTTCTCCTTTTTCGAGAATTCTTTCTTTCTCATCCACTGGCTCCTCTGCAAATACTTCATCTGAAGTAGTTCTATAAATATCCTCGCTCACTACTGGATCTATATCTTCTGAGTCGAATCGTTCCTCTTCCATTGTGTTTCGGGATGTATCGTCGTAAGTAGAAAATGCACCTTCTGAGTCGAGTGCAGAAACAGCTGTGTTATTTGTAGAGAGTACAGGTTCCTGATTCGTTAAGAATCGCGCCATAATGAGGTATGACGTTAAAGGTAAAAGAAGTAGTACAAGTAGTAACGCAATCCACCAATTCGAACTTTGACTTACTAATAGAAATAGAATAGTCAATAGCAGTCCATTACCGACAATGATACCCCGTGTTTTTTCAGACATCTGAACGGGTAAAGCACGTAACACGAAAAAAACAACGGTTGCACTGATCAATGAAAAAAGATAACCCATGATTTGTTCCTCGCTTTACTCATTATCTGTTCAACTTTTATTATAGAACATTTATACCAACTAACTACATTAATAGGACAAAAATCTACATATATCCTACTTTTTTTACAATGAAACATGTCTATATACTGTATACTATAGGAGGATAAACAAAAAGAAAAGTAGTTATTTTTACATAGCCTTACTCTTTACGAGGAGAGATTGATGATGAAAGTTCTTACGCTATCATGAAAGTCGAACGACTCAAACCAATCAACCTTCGAGACTACAAGTCTTCTATAACCGAGATATTATGAATACGTATGCCGATCTTAAATCTCAAGAGCCTATCATTACGAACCTAGATCAACCTCAACTTCTTGATCGAAAAATATCCGATTAAACGAACTAAGCCTCGCTCTAATCTTACTTAGAGCGAGGCTTATTATTTATTACACGTGAACATCTTTCTTCAACTCGCTAAACACCGCAACTTTATCCCTGCCGCGTTGCTTCGCTCCGTTATACATGGCTCGGTCTGCTTTTCGAATAAGGGTCGTCGCATCGTCTAATAGGCCTTCTTCATTAACTGTTGCACAGGCTACACCGATACTAGCTGTGACGATCACATCGGTTTCCAATTGAGTTGTTAAATCATTGTGAATCGTAATAGGGGTTGTACGTAAAACATCCCAAATGTCCCTCGCAACACAAGTTGCCTCTGCTTCAGTCGTATGTGAAAGTAATAATACAAATTCTTCCCCGCCGTAGCGAGCCACTACCGCTTCTGTAGGTGCTATATTTTTTAGCCTGAGAGCAATTTCATATAAAACATCATTCCCACTTTGATGCCCATATGTATCATTGATTCGTTTAAAGTGATCAAGATCCAATAAGATTAGAGAGATTGGATGCTCCTCATCAGACTGCAGCTTTTCTTTTAGATGATCTTCAAAATATCTAAAATTATATAGGTTCGTTAGCTGACAATGCTCACTTTGCTCTTTTGTTTTTTCGAAACTTTTCACATTCGACAGAGCGATGGTAAGCATATTAGCCATAATTTCTAGGGTCATTAATTGATGTTGTTTAAAAGCATGTGGCTTCCTGGAGGTAATTGTCATCATACCTGAGATTTTTTCTTTTCTTTTTAATGGAATCGTAATAATCGACTCTAAGTTTGAAGCGAGTTCTTCCCCGTATCCTCCCCACTCCTTGCGAGTATTCGCCATCATCATAACATTCGATGTAATGACTTGTTTACTATATGTATCTCCATTTTTCATCGAAATCGAAACAGCTCCACCTGCTTTATCTTCAGCATGCAATAAAGACAAATCCTCATTTTTCACGTCATATACATACAATTGATCCCATTGTAGAAACTTATTGACCTTATCTAACAGACGGTCTAATAGATCTGAACGGTCAAGTGAAGCATTTAACTCGTAACCAAATTGAGTCACTTCTTTAAATAGTTCATTCGTTAATTCACTACGATTATAAAGCTGCAACACAACAGAGATCCCGATGAATGATAACCCTGCGAAAACGATTGCATTTAATCCGATCTGTTCATATGAGATGATCAGAATCAGCGTAAGTGGTAAGAAAATAGCAGCTGTTGCTACCTCGATCATCATGCCTTTTAGTACTTGTTGCTGTTTTAAACCAAACAAAAAACGTCTCCCCATATAAATGCAGAGGTGATTAGCTACTAGAAATGTGACAACATATACCATGACAGCTAAGAAATCCTGGTACGTTGAAAGACTTCCTGATTGGTTGGTTTGCCCCCCGACAGCGTAAAACATACTTGCTGCGACTAAAGACGTCACAAAAAAAATGAGAGAGTTAATTGGAATACGATACGCATTTTCTTTTCGAATTCCTGTAGCAAATAATGCACCAAATAGAGCGAGCTGAGTAATCAAGAGCTCAATCACTAATCCGAATTTTAAGAAAATAACAAGCGTAACCCATTGAAAAATCGTCAGCATATGTGAACGATATTTAATAGGCATGACTGCTGTTAAAACGGTGAGGGCAGTGAAAGCGAGTAAATCAACCCATTGAATCACGTCTACATTTGTAGCGAATAAATAAGCTAGGGTCAAAAAGATAACAACCCATAGTGACCATAGCAATCGTTCTTTACCTTGCGTCATTCCCCTCACCTCTAGATTCTACTATAAATTTGTCGTGATTAGTTTCCTCTGTTCCTGCGTTTCGATAAGCCATTTCCTCACATCAGACACAAAGTAAAGTGAACCTGACACGACCACCAATTCATCTTCTAAGCAATTCCGAACCTCTTGATCTACAGCTTTTTTCCAATTGGAATGAGCCGTCTTGTGCGAAACATCAGCTTGTTCAAATAATTCGGCCTCACCAGCTGCACGGAAGAAATCAAATGTGGTGAACGTAAACGAGACATCGAGATGTTTAAATGGTATCAGTAATTTGCCCATGTCTTTCTCTTTCGTCGCAGCCATAATGATTCGGTAACGCTTTGTCGGGTAATGTGCTTGTAGCGTACTCGCTAATGCAACCATTCCTTCTTCGTTATGAGCCCCGTCCAAAATGACGGTTGGCTGTTTTCCAATCAGTTCAAATCGGCCTGCCCAATTTGCTTTCTGAAGACCAAGCAAACATGCTTCCTCTGTGTAATCTATATAACCTAATTGCTTTAATGTGACGATTGCTTCGATTGCCAAGGCTGCATTAGAACGCTGATGATCACCAGCCATCTGAATGGCACACGCCTGAAACTCTTCCTCGCTTGATTGGAAACGAAAGAGCTGACTTGTTTCTGTTCGCGATAAAAGTTCCTCTTTGAAATCTGCATTAAGTTGTTTAAAAGCGGCTTGTTTATCCTTTGCCGCATCTCTTAGAACAAGTTGCGCTTCCTCTTGAGTCACACCTGATATCACAGGCTTACACGGTTTAATAATTCCCGCTTTTTCACTTGCGATTTTTGTTAAGGAGTCTCCTAAAATATGCATATGATCATGACCGATCGATGTAATAATAGACAAAATAGGTTCAATCACATTCGTCGAATCTAAACGACCACCAAGTCCGACTTCAACTAAAACAAAATCTAGCTTTCTTAGTTTCGCAAAGTATAGAAAACCAATCGTCGTGATCACTTCAAATTCAGTCGGCGAACCGAGGTCTGACTCAGCCAGTTGTTCTACAAGCGGCTTCACTAGATTCGCACATTGAACTAAGTCCTCACCTTCAATGGGCTGACCATTATATGAAATTCTTTCTTCAAAGCAATGTATATAGGGCGATGTGAAAGTACCTACATTATATCCATTTTCTTCAATTATATAGCGTAAATAGCTGACCGTCGACCCTTTTCCATTCGTACCGCCGATATGAATCATTTGTAGAGAACGCTCGGGATGGTCTAGACGTTCTAACATCCACTCCATACGCTTCAATCCTGGTTTTATTCCAAATGGCAGCAGACTATGAATCCACTCAATCGCTTCTTCTGCGGTTCTCATCCGTCCAACTCCTTACAGCGCATAAAACGCCTACTCAATATCATTCTACTATTATATCGATTTCCCCTCTATTATTTCAATGTAATAAGAGATTTAAAAGAAATTGGCAATCAAAAAGGACAAGGATATGCTCCCTGTCCTTACAATTTGTTTTCTGCCTCATCAAGTAGTTCGGCATAATAATCAATCTCTGTTCTCTCATAAAGTTCTTTTATATGATCCTTCATTCTCATGCGTAACTCTTTATCATCATCACCCCTTGATGACTTTACATATTGGAGAACTTTCACTGCCATAATGAGTGCATGTTCCTGTTCAAGTCCTTCTTCTGTTAAAAGATCTTGTTCATATGATTCAAGTGCTTGGTCGACCTTGCCATCTAATAAAAGCTGATCCGCTTTTGTTAACTTACGTTGCTTTAATTGAAAAAAAGGAAATTGACTCACTAACTCATCATCTAAACGATAGCCAAAACTACGTCTCAATTCATTTCCGTTTTGATCGTATGATGTAATTGCCCATGAAAATTGACTTTCAGTATTAGCAAACCCCAACATGCTACGAGGATCAAACCAGTCCTCGTCGTATACATCGTTATCAAATGAAACATTAAAAGGATTATGATAGAGATCTCTTACATCGATCATCGTAGTGGTGTCCTTTATTCCGCTTTTCACTACTTGAGACGTCCATCCGTTCTCGGTATGATTAATCATACTAATATCATACGTCGTCGCTTTAGGGTCTTCTTCCCAGCTAAATGTAAGCTCCCGTTCCGTAAAAGCATACTCATTTACTGGAAAATACACATCTAAAAGCGGCAACAATACTATATCATGTACAATATCTTCTCTACTTTGAACAACGACACGATCCTCCATATCAACAGGCCATGAGTATCCATCTATCTGTTCATACGTAAAACCTATTCCAACTTGATATTCATTTGGCATCACCCGAGAGAATTTGTAATACCCCTCTTGATCGGTGGTTGCACGGTACCTTTCAGATTCTGGATGAATAGACGTGTTCGCGCGATGATTTTGACGCAAGAAGATTTCAGCACCTACAATGGGTGTTCCGTCCTCCCTTCTTAAATTGCCTTCGACCGTACCATATGCAAAATCTCCTTCAATGAGCTCAAGCTGCCTTTTTAGCGATGTCACACGCTCACTAGCTGTGTAATCATCATAATTTTCAGCTGTTTGTGTTTGTTCTTGCCACTTTTCTAATAGTTGTAAGGCTTCGTTCTTTTTTTGTTGAAGGAGTAAGATCTCTATTCTAATTTCGAGAAACTCTTCGTTCACATAAGAAATTACTTGCTCGTCATTCGCTCCTTGAATGGCATCCTCATACTCTTCAATTACATTTATAGCCCCATCAAACTGTCTATGTTCAACATATAATTGAGCGAGCTTAATCGTCATTTGTTCAGGAGGATGGATTAGTGTTGAATGCTCCATATACTCTTCTCTCTTTTGATTCAAGAAATCAATCGCTTTTTCTACTGAATCATAATTCGCATAATAATCAGCTAATCCAATTATCGCTTCTTCAACGAGCCACGTATTTCGTTGTATCGACCGCTCTTCATAGAACTCTAGGTACGGTTTCATTTCTGTTAATGTAAAGCCACTCCAATAACGCTCTTCTCCATATGAACTCATATTTGGTGTTATGAAGACATCGTAAGGAGAACAACACACACTATGTTCGAGCATAAATTGTTCAATTAAATGAAGTTTTCTAGAATCAGTACGAGCTCCGTCAATTAAATCAGTCACTCTATCGCCCGCATGAAGATCTCCACGCTCTACCGCTGCTTGCACACGATACTCCTGCCAAGCTGGTTGGAACAGAAAAATAAATCCAAAGATTACTACCATAAAGCCACTGATATAAAAGAAAAGTTGTTTTCTCGTTATTTTAACGCTCATACGACACCCCTCTTTCATCTAAAACATGCTGGTAATATAGATTGCCACCAAATTCTACAATATGGTTCGTTGTCTCCGGATTCGTCTCAAGCATCGTAAAGATCCCAACAGCAAGCAACAAAACAGTAAAAGATGTAGTTGGAATAACCGGAACCGAGATTTCTTCATTTAGCCACGCTTCCCATTTTTGCTTGAATGTTTTCGGATGCGTTCTCTTTAACACGTCTTCTTTCTTTTTGAATCTTACTGTTGAGAGTTCTTCATCTAATAATGACTTTATTTGTTTTCGCTCATTCATGTCGTTCACCCTCTTCTAAAAACTTTCTTAATTGCCTTCTCGCTCTAGCTAAACGGCTTTTTACTGTGTTTTCTTTCGTCTTGGTTAGATCTGAAATTTCTTTAATGGAGTACTCTCCATAATAAAATAAGGCAATCACTTCACGGTATTCAGCTTCTAATTGTTGAATGATACCCGCTAATTGTCTCGATGTTTCCTTTGTTTCTAAAATACTTAGTGGTGTATCAATACCTGCTTTATCCAGAGGTTCTTCTTTATAGGAAAGAAAAATATGCTTGAAGCTCCATTTTCGTGTTCTTCTTCTACATTGACTGATAACTATTGTCGTTAGCCACTTCGTTAACTTTTCTGCATCACTTAATTGCTCCATTCTTTGATACGCTAAAATAAAAGCCTCTTGTACAGCATCTTGTGCTTCATGTTGATCGTTCAAAAATAATAATGCGATTCGCAAAGCTGTATGCCCGTCTCGATCCATCCACTCCGCTAGTGCTTCTTCCTCCCCGGTCCTCAGCCGTTCAACTAAATGATTCATCCAACGATCTCCTATCTCTGGTCGCTCTACCATATAGAGCCAATTTATCACGGAAAGGTTGCACGAATGAAGAATTTTTTTTATTGAGTTGTCTAGCTAACCTCTAACAATTCTCTACGCATACAAAAAAAGCCGCCTACCATGAGATAGACGACTTTACGTACTTATGCTTTTAACTCAGCAATACGAGCTTCTACTGTTTTACGTTTTGCTTTGTAATCTTCTTGCTTTGCTTTTTCTTCTTCAATAACCTTCTCAGGTGCTTTAGCAATAAAGCCTTGGTTACCTAGTTTTTTATCTACTCGTTCAACTTCTTTATTGAGCTTTTCGAGTTCTTTTTCTAAGCGAGCGATCTCAGCGTCTAAATCTAGTAGTCCTGCAAGAGGCAAGAATAATTCTACTCCAGATAACACTTGAGACATCGATTTTTCCGGTGCTTTTAATCCTGTACCAAGTTCTAATTTGCTTGGGTTACAGAATTTCTCGATGTACAATTTTCCACGCTCAAGTTGGGCAAGCGTTGCATCATCTTTCGCATTGATCAGAAGTTCAATTTGCTTACTCATTGGAACATTTAATTCGGCACGTGTGTTACGGACCGAGCGAATCATTTCTTTTAGAAGCTCCATGTCTTTTACTGCTTCTTTAAACACAAGCTCTTCTTTGCGCTCTGGCCATGCGGCTACGGTAATTGATTCGCCTTGATGCGGCAAGTGCTGCCATATTTCCTCGGTAATAAACGGCATAATCGGGTGAAGAAGTCGCATTGTCTGGTCTAACACATAGGCAAGCACAGAACGTGTCGTTTTCTTAGCATCTTCGTCTTCTCCGTATAGAGGAAGTTTCGCCATTTCAATATACCAATCACAGAAATCATCCCAGATAAAGTTATAAAGCAGGCGACCCACTTCTCCAAACTCATAAGTATCAATTAAACGAGTTACATCTTCTGTCGTTTCTTGGAGACGAGTTAATATCCACTTATCAGCTGTTGACTTTTCTCCACTTAAATCAATCTCATCATACGTTAATCCGTCCATATTCATTAGCGCGAAACGTGAAGCATTCCAAATCTTATTTCCGAAGTTCCACGTCGATTCGACTTTTTCCCAATAGAAACGAAGGTCATTTCCTGGGGAACTACCTGTTGATAAGAAGAAACGAAGAGCATCGGCACCGTATTTGTCGATGACATCCATCGGATCGACACCATTACCTAGAGACTTACTCATCTTACGGCCTTCAGAATCTCGAACTAGACCATGAATTAACACGTCATTGAATGGACGTTTTCCTGTGAATTCCAATCCTTGGAAAATCATTCGAGATACCCAGAAGAAGATAATGTCATATCCCGTTACTAGCGCATTTGTCGTGTAGAAACGCTCATAATCAGCGGACTCACCATCTGGCCAACCCATTGTTGAAAATGGCCATAGGGCTGAACTGAACCATGTATCCAATACATCGTCATCTTGCTTCCAGTTTTCAATGTCTGCTGGTGCTTCGTGACCTACATACACTTCGCCAGTTTCTTTGTGGTACCAAGCAGGAATACGATGTCCCCACCAAAGTTGACGAGAAATACACCAGTCGCGAATGTTCTCCATCCAGCGTAAGTATGTTTTTTCAAAACGATCTGGTACAAAATTGACTTTCTCTTCCGAATTTTGAAGATCAATCGCTGCATCAGCTAGTGGTTGCATTTTTACAAACCATTGCGTTGATAAATAAGGTTCAACAACCGCTCCACTGCGCTCTGAGTGACCTACCGAGTGCATGTGTTCTTCAATTTTAAAGAGAACTCCCGCATCTTGTAAATCTTTGACGATTTGTTTGCGACACTCAAAACGGTCCAACCCATCATACGCGCCAGCTTTTGCATTCATGGTTCCGTCTTCATTCATGACAAGAATTCTCTCAAGGTTATGACGATTACCAATTTCAAAGTCATTCGGATCGTGAGCTGGTGTAATTTTCACCGCACCGGAACCAAATTCTATATCTACGTAATCATCGGCCACAATTGGAATCTCGCGGTTTGTGATTGGTAATGTAACGGTTTGACCAATTAAATGCTTATAGCGTTCATCTTCTGGATGTACAGCAACAGCCGTGTCCCCAAGCATCGTCTCTGGACGAGTTGTCGCCACTTCAATCTGACCACTACCGTCCGTTAATGGGTAGTTCATATGATAGAACGCACCTTGAACATCTTGGTGAATAACTTCAATATCCGATAAAGCTGTTTTCGTTTTTGGGTCCCAGTTGATGATGTATTCGCCTCGATAGATTAAGCCTTTTTCATATAGCTTCACGAATACTTCATTAACCGCTTTTGAAAGACCTTCATCAAGAGTAAAACGCTCACGGGAGTAGTCTAGCGAAAGACCTAATTTTGACCACTGATTGCGAATAAAGCTTGCGTACTCATCTTTCCATTCCCATGACTTTTCAACAAACTTCTCACGCCCTAAGTCATAGCGACTGATACCTTCCTCGCGAAGCTTTCCTTCGACCTTTGCTTGTGTTGCAATACCTGCATGGTCCATTCCTGGCAACCATAACGTATCGTAGCCTTGCATTCGTTTCACACGTGAAAGGATATCTTGTAACGTCGTATCCCAAGCATGACCTAAATGCAACTTTCCTGTTACGTTTGGTGGTGGAATAACGATAGAGTAAGGCTGCTTTTTTGTGTCACCTGTTGCTTCAAAATATTTTCCTTCTAACCAGTACGCGTACCATTTCTCTTCTGTTTCTTTTGGGTTGTACTTTGTTGGCATTGATAATTCTTTTTTCTCCATACTCGTCTCCTTCTTTCCTTTTTACTTACAGTTAAATGAATATAAAAAAACCCTCTTCCTCCAAAGGACGAAGAGAGTTTGTATTCGCGGTACCACCTTTGTTTGTAGCTTACTCGTCAAAGTGAATCCATAAAGAATCCTTAAGAAGCTACACACTTCATTTGATAACGGCATTTAACCGATCTTTCTTACTCTACATTTCAGAAAGATTGCTCCTGGGTGACATTCAATTCGTACATCTTAAGAGATCTCTCAGCAAATGATCTCTCTCTCTGAAAGGTTCGGAATTTACTCTTCCCATTCTAAGCATTTCTTGTATTTTTATGAGGACGTTTTGTAATGTCCATTTCCTTCTATATTTTAGCTTGTTTCCTATTCATCCGTCAATATGAGCTTTTCCATCTTTTATTGAATGTATACCAAGATATGCCCGAGCATTTGAAAAGGGAACACGTGAAAAATGAAGAAAGGCTAGCACCTATCATTGATTGCTGCATAAGGTATAGTAACAGATAAAAAGTGAACCACTTATGTCATGGGCAAGATGATGAAGGAGGGCTCCTAATGAAGGGCCGAAAATATCGTAGTTATTACCATCGTCCACCGTGGTGGTTAAAAATTAGGGCTATGTTTGCACAGCTTCTATTGCCGCTCATATGTTTTCAGTTTTTACGTACACTACTATTTCCAACAACCTTTGATGTGATTTTATTGACATTAATGTTCGTTCTCTATTGCTCTCTCTTGTTAAGGCTCTTTTAAAGTCATTTTGCTTCGAACAAGAGAGAGCTATTTTTCACACAAAGAAACGTCCTCTATGCGTAGTAGAGAACGTCAACTTTCTTCTTTTATGATGAGTTTTTGGCTTAAACGTTGAACTTTCCTTAAAGAGAGCAGTCGTTTTTCTAAGCGCTGGACATGCTCTAGCTCACTTCGTTCTTCTCGTTCATTTATATAGGCATTGATCGCATACACCACTGGCTCTGGAAACATTAAATATCCACATAAAAGTTCTTTTTCTTCTTCTAATAGTGGCAAATGACGTTCGTATCTCATGAACCATCTCATTACTTCATCTTCATTCCACATTGTATAGCGAAAATTCGACCGACAAAAGCTCGCTAAATCACGTGCTGGCGTATCAATGCTTGCTTTTTCAAAATTTAACAACGTCGCTTCATTTTCTAAATTAAAGATTGCATGGGAGCGTGAGAGCTTCCCGTGACAAATAACCGTCCGATACTTTCCCTTCTCTACACAAGCATCATACCAATTCTGTAAATGCTCTCCTGCTTTAATAGCCATTTGATCGAGCATGTGAGCATGAGTTAAAAATGTTAACTCAAATGGTGACATATACGTTTTCCGCTCGGCAAAATCGGCAAAGCGATTCATCTCAAGTCTTCTTTTCTCCCAATGCAGTAATAACTGATCAAAAGACCCGTCCACTTGTTCCTTCTCAAAGGTTTGCGTCTTAACTGTTAAGCGGTGAATGACAGCCATCTGCGTTGCTAACTTCTCTTCTTGTGATTCTCTTCCCATGTACTCCGCAGCTTCTACCCAGGGCATCACGTAATACGTATGAGTACCTGTTGATATCGTATACTCTCCGTATTTAGTTGGGATAATAGGAACCGCTTGTTTATAGTTTAGTTTCGATAGCTTTCTCATCGCATGAATGAATTCATCCGCTACCTGTCTTGACATGGTTGTTTCTTTTAACGCAAACACACCTCTTGATGTGGTAACCTTTTTGACTTTGCCATAATCCTCAATTTGTTCAGGGTAAAGGTCATAATAAAATAAGATCGAGGCATATGGTTTTTTTGTCTGTTGTCTCATGAAAGCACCTTCTTCTGTTCATCAATCCACTTTCCAATCAGTTGAACAAGTTTTCGTGCTTCTTCCCATTCTTCGGTCATCTCATTTAACGCCGATTCGATCCTCTGTTCGCTTTCATTTGTTTCGATCGTATGTTTCACATTCAACCACTCATATGGCTCTAGACACTCAGCGACCAAAAGTAAGGCTTGCTTTCTGCAGAACCCATCAGTTTGTCCAATCGCTTGAATGAGCTTATACAAAGAGCCTTGCCCGTTTTCCTTCTGCCACTGGATGAGAAACTGACGAATCGAATAATAGCCTATTTCTGCTTGTTCACTTGTCCCGCGCCATAACAACACATCATATACTTTTCTCGCTTGAGTGGTTGATTCGATTGGGTCGATGACAGGTAGTTGGACATCACTTAATTTCGTTCGGATTGCACGGGCCTTCTTTGCACGATCACTCGTTTCCATTTGATACTTTTCTAACTGGTCTTTGATGTCTTTTCGTAATCCTTTAAACCAATTCGGATCAACCTCATACTCTAAACGTTCTCGTTGTATCGGACGGATTTTGTGATGGTCTTTTATTCCGTGTTCAATCATTAAACCGATCAGCATTCCCCACGCATGTTCATGCTCTAGTTGTGGATATTCCTCATCGACTTCATCATGAATGCTAATCCAACGATCACGCCATTTTGCAGCTGGCTTTTCTTCTTTTGTACGAATCATGCGATCGGTAAGAACCACAGGGGTACGATGACAGTGATCACGCCATTCTATGTGCCAATCAAGTAAGGATGAATCCGACCAAGAACGAATTCGTTTTCGTCCTTGGTCGGTAAGAATAATAGCTTCACTACAAAATTCTACTTTTGTAAATCCATACTCGGCTTTAAGCCAATCAACTAATTCAATCATAGATTACTCCTCATCTACGACTTTGTACTAGCAGGGATGTATAGGATTTGACCCTCTTCTACTTTTTCTTCTTGTAGTTGATTCATTCTCGCTAACTGGCTTGTGCTGACATTATAGCGCCTTGCTATCGTATCGATCGTTTCATCTGACTGGATGATGCACATTCTCCATTTAGAAAATCGCTCTTCTCCTTTTGTGAGCATTTTCGTTAAATACAATGCGTTCTCTTCTCGAGGTCTTTGCACGTAGTCTGCTTGCTCTTCTTCTTCGATCTGTTCTTCTACCACTTCTTCTCGTTGAGCTACATCCTCAGAAGGTCTGGCTGCCATTTTCATTAGTGGAGCAACTGATCTCTCTTCCTCTGGTTCCGTTCGTACCTCATTCGCTTCGACTTCGATTTCAACTTCAACTTCCTCTGCATCCTCCTCATAGATAGGCTCTTCCGTTTCTTCAAGCACGTCTTCTTCCACTTCTTCGATTTCTACTTCTTCATTCACCGAACGTTCTACTTCCTCGAAAACAGGATCTTCTTTCGATGCACGTTCCACTTCCTCGAAAACTGGCTCTTCCGTTTCTTCTTCATATTGAGCAACCACATCTGTATCTACCTCTTCTTGCTCCTGTATCTGTTCTTCCTCAGGTTCTACTTGTTCAGGAAGTGGCTGTTGAAAGCCATAAAACTGATTGAAAGCTGGAGGCTGCCACGCATTCATAGAAGGTACCTCATACGCTTTTTCTTCAGGAGCTTCTGGCTCTTGATTTTCTACTGGTACTTTTTTTGCATCAAAGGAGAACGCTGTGTCTGATGTTTCTTGTTCTTGATTAGCTTCTTCTGATACTCTATTTGTTGTTTCTTGTGGTTGATTCATGCCACTAATACTGATATCAGCCGTTAGTTGAATGCAACTTTTTTCTGGGAGGTCATAATCAAAAGATTCAATTTGAACATAAACATCATCTAGATTTTGAATACGACTGATCGGAATGGTTACATCAATCGGAAAGAAATGCTTAATTTGACCTTTGCCATCTTCACTTAACGAAACATCCCCTACAGAACGAAACGAAAACTGTTCCTCAATCGATCCATCTTCTAAATCGATCCCTGCTTCTCTTACTGCAGATTGATATTCACCAACTAAACGTAAACCACCTTTAATATATACATGGTGATCCTTCTCTTCAATCGTAATATCTGGCTCTAGTGACATCCCTACAATCTCCTGCACCTCTTGCCCTTTATTTAACCAAACCGACTCCTCAATTGAAAATGACAGCTTCGTTGGATGTTCTTGTGTCACAATACATTCCTCCTCAACATGATCGATCTCACACTTTTGTGTCTACACGATTCAGTACAATACCACTCTATGAGCAAGCCTAGACAAATATGACACGAAAAGCGAAGGTTGCCTGCTCAGAGGCGGGATGCAAATGTTCTGGCAGATGAAAAGCGCTCTTTGCTTTTACATCTGGCAGGTTATTTGTCCACGAGCCTCTGGCAACCGCAGCTAGACACGAAAAGCGAAAGGGCTCGGTTAGCGACGTATGAAATGCAGGGCGGCAGTGACTTTTTTCCATTTTCTTCATGCGTTTGCGCGTAAACTTGCTTATTTTGCGCGAATGTAGTGACATTTCGCTCGAAAACATATAAATTCTGCGCAGAAACCGGTACTATTTGCGCGAAAATGACTTCAGTTACTTTCTACCACCGAACACAGATTAAGCACAACCAAAAAAAACGGGCTCTCATGATCGAGAACCCGTTTACTTACTTTATTTTAGTTTAGAAAAAGCCACTTCTGCTGCGGCAATGGTTTTTTCGATATCTTCATCTGTATGCTTCGTTGACAGGAACATTCCCTCAAATTGAGAAGGTGGAATTGATATCCCTTGATGAAGCATTTCTTGAAAATAACGAGTAAAATAATCTAGATTTGATGTTGAGGCTTCTTCAAAATTTGTTACTTTTTTATCTGTGAAGAAGAATCCTACCATTGACCCTGCACGGTTGATCGAATGCGGGATGTCGTACTTTTCAGCTGCGGCTGATAGTCCATCTGCAAGTTTTGTTGCTAATTGCTCGAATCGGTCATAATCAGCTGGCGTTAACTGAGAGAGTGTTTCGTACCCTGCTGTCATAGCAAGGGGGTTTCCAGATAATGTACCTGCTTGATAAATTGGACCTGCTGGTGCGATCTGCTCCATAATTTCACGCTTGCCGCCGTACGCACCGACTGGTAACCCTCCGCCGATTACTTTACCTAGGCATGTAAGATCTGGTGTTACGCCTAATACTCCTTGCGCGCACTCATAGCCTACTCTAAATCCTGTCATAACCTCATCAAAGATAAGAAGCGTACCGTTTTCTTCGGTGATTGCACGAAGTTCTTCTAAGAAACCTGGCTCTGGACGGACAACGCCCATGTTTCCTGCAACAGGTTCCACAATGACGCCTGCAATGTCGTCACCAAATTGTTCAAACGCATACTTCACACTTTTTAAATCATTGTATGGAACGGTTAATGTATTTTGAGCAATGGATTCAGGTACTCCAGGGCTATCTGGAAGACCAAGAGTGGCCACACCTGAACCTGCTTTAATTAGCAACGAATCACCGTGACCATGGTAACAGCCGACGAATTTCAAAATCTTGTTACGACCGGTAAAGCCTCGCGCTAGGCGTAGTGCACTCATCGTTGCTTCTGTTCCAGAGTTAACCATACGAACAACTTCAATCGAAGGGACGCGCTCGATGACTAATTCAGCAAGCTTTGTCTCTAGCTCACTTGGCGCACCAAAACTTGTCCCCTTTTCCGTGGCAGTTTTCAAGGCTTCGACCACTTGTTCATCAGCATGGCCAAGAATTAATGGTCCCCATGATAGTACGTAGTCAATATACTCATTTCCATCAATGTCATAAATTTTAGAACCTTTTCCACTTTCCATGTAAACAGGGTCCATTTTTACTGATTTAAATGCACGTACCGGACTATTAACCCCACCAGGCATAAGTGGCTTTGCTTTCTTAAAAGCTGCTTCTGACTTTTGATATGATCGCATCATTAATCCCCTTCCTCTACTTTGATTCGTTTAACCACGTAGCAACATCTTTAGCATGATACGTTAATATTAAATCTGCTCCTGCTCGCTTCATGCTCGTCATTTTCTCAAGTACAATGGCTTTTTCGTCGACCCATCCATTTTTACTTGCTGCTTTGATCATTGAATATTCTCCACTGACGTTATACGCAACAACGGGCATTCCAGAAAAATCTTTCACTTCGCGAATGATATCTAAGTATGATAGTGCTGGTTTTACGATCAAGAAATCTGCGCCTTCTTCTATATCAGACTGAGCCTCACGTAGCGCTTCTAGTCGATTGGCGGGATCCATTTGGTACGTTTTACGGTCGCCAAATGTCGGGGAGCTATGAGCCGCATCACGGAATGGTCCGTAGAAAGCTGATGCATATTTTACCGCATAGGACATAATCGGTACATCATGATAGCCAGCTTCATCTAATCCGTGACGAATCGCTGCTACGAACCCATCCATCATATTTGAAGGCGCTATGATATCTGCCCCTGCTTCTGCTTGAGAAACAGCTGTTTTTGCTAACAAATCTAATGTCGGATCATTTAATACCTTACCGTCTTCAATCACACCACAATGGCCGTGGTCTGTGAATTGACACAGACATGTATCGGCAATCACTGTCAGTTCAGGATGTTTCTCTTTAATTTGACGAATCGCTTTTTGAACGATGCCGTGATCATGATAAGCGGACGAACCGACTTCATCCTTCGTATCAGGTACACCGAAGACAATGATTGAAGGAATACCAAGTGAGACCACCTCGTCAATTTCTTGATCAACTAAATCTAATGACCATTGAAAGACGTTTGGCATTGAAGCGACTTCATTTTTTACTCCATGTCCTTCTGTCACAAAAATCGGATAGATTAAATCATCTGTTCTAAGATGTGTTTCGCGAATCATTCGTCTCATCGAATCCGTTTGACGTAGACGGCGATGACGATCAAACGTTAAATCTTTCATATTTGATGATCCTCCTTAAAATGCGAAGACATTGCTTCGACAAGTCCTTCGATTGTATATGTATGTGCAGTAATATCTACTTCTAAATCATACTCTTGTGCAGTCTTCTTTGCAATTGGCCCGATACAGGCGATGTGACTAGCCGAAACCTCGTCCTTGCATGCTAATTCAGAAATAAGCTCAACATAGTGCTTCACAGCAGATGAGCTCGTAAACGTAACCACATCGAGTCGTTGGCCCGTTTCAAGAAAGGATTGTAACTGACGTTTGGCTTCTTTTGGACAGACGGTTTCATAGACCGTAAGATCATTCACTTGAAAACCTTGTTCGGTAAGAGTTTTAGGCAAATAGATTCGACCTAAATTGCCTCTAGGTAGTAAAATCTTGCCCCCAATTGTGACGTTTTCTCCTAATACTCTCACTAAGTCCTCTGCTACAAATTCATTAGGTAAGAGATCTGCACTATAACCAAAAGCTTTTAAAACTCTAGCTGTCTTTTGACCAACAACGGCAATCTGTTGATGACCCATCGTTTTATTTCCTGCTTTTTTCAATGCTTCCATAAAAAAGTGGACTCCATTGGCACTCGTAAACACAATCCACTGGTACTCTTCTAATTCATCTACAGCTTGTTGTATGTATTGATCATCTTGAACCACTTGAAATGAGAGAAGCGGAATTTCATATGGAATTCCGCCCTTTTGTTCAATTCGCTTAGATAAAGGGGGAGCTTGTTCTTTTGCCCGAGTAACTAGAATACGCTTTCCCAAAAGCGAGAGTTCACTCATTAATTATCAAGCTCACGTTTCACTTTATCTAAGATCTCTTTTGCTCCTTGCTCTAGTAAGCGATCAGAGATTTCCTCCCCTAATTGTACAGGATCTTTTCCTACCATTGTTTCTTTAATGATTGTATGGCCATCTGGAGACCCTACAAGAGCCGTTAGAGAAATCGAATCATCAGCTTGAATCGTTGCATAAGCAGCAATTGGAACTTGGCATCCGCCTTCCATTTTGTGCAAGAAAGTACGTTCCGCTGTCACGGTACGAGCTGTTGCTTCGTCATTTAGCTTTTGAATCAATTCAAGCACTTCTTCATCTCCACTACGACACTCAATTCCTAAAGCTCCTTGCCCAACAGCCGGAACACACATCTCAGGGTCAAGATACTCTGTTACCACTTCCTCAGAATAACCAAGACGCTTTAACCCAGCAGCTGCTAACACAATCGCTGAAAATTCTTCTTCTTTTAATTTGCGTAAACGAGTCTCAACATTTCCACGAATCCATTTCACTTTAAGGTCCGGTCTTTCCGCCAAAATTTGCGCCGAGCGACGTAAACTACTTGTACCGACAATCGAGTCTGCGGGTAGGTCAGCAAGCTTAACGTTGTCGATCGAAATAAACGCATCTCTTGGATCTTCTCGGTCTGTAATGGCTCCAAGAATAAACCCTTCTGGCATCACAGACGGAACATCTTTCATGCTATGAACCGCTAAATCGATTTCTTTATCTGCTAACGCTTGTTCAATCTCTTTAACAAAAAGTCCTTTTCCACCAACTTTTGAAAGGGTCACATCAAGGATACGGTCTCCTTTTGTTACAATTTTTTTTACTTCAAAGTTATAAGGAACATTCTTTTTCTTAAGCTGAGCAATGACCCAATCAGTTTGAGTTAAAGCTAAGTTACTTCGGCGTGAGCCAATAACAATCGTACGCATATATTAACCTCCAATTTATCTATCAGTGCATCTTGTTCTATTATAGTGTAGATCGACAGTTAGTACCAAAGGTGAAATTCAGAATATTGACCACTCAAAAAATAGTTGATCAAGAGAAGTAGAAAACAAGCAATATTCAATAAGGCCATATTGTAGCCACGAACATAGTGGACCGCTCGTTGATAGAGGTACACCGAATATATAAGTAGAACAAGCATAGAACTAATCACTTTTGCATCCGATATTGGGATAAAGCCAAATTGACTATATGCCCAAACAAATCCTAATATTAATCCTATTAAGAAACATGGGAAAGCAAAGATAGTCATTCGATATGCTAGGTCATCTAACTTTGATAATGACCCAAAACGAACAAGCCGTTTTCCCCATAGTTTACGTTTTAACATTTGATGTTGAATGACATACATGATCGAAAATGCAAACGATAATGTAAAGGCTGCATAGGAGAGCATAATAATTGAAATATGAATAATCAGAAGCTCAGATACAAGCAACGTATAAAGAGATTCTGGAATTTCGCTATCTCTAACAAATAGACTAAACGCCATCATACTAAAGCCAACTAGGTTCGTAAAAAAGACAAGAAAATCCACTCTAAAGAACCAATTGATTAAAAGCGACAGTGTGACGACAATCCATGCATAAAAAAAGAGCCCTTCAAACGGGGTAATTAACGGCAATCGATTTAACTCAAATGCTCGGTACACGAAATACACCGTTTGTAAGACCCAAACTATTAAAAGCAACCAGAAAGACATACGATTGACTTTCCGGTTTTGCTGTAAGAAATCAATAAAATAGCCAAAAACACTTAAACTGTATAAAACAATCGTTAAAGGATAAATCCAATTCATCCGTTTTTAGCCACTCCTTTCATTAGGAGCGAACGACTGCTTTTTGCTGTTGTCTTGTAGCGACGAACTCGCTCTTTTGTGCTTCCCATTCTTGTTCAGCAACCTTTACACGCACTTCACGTTCTTGTACTTCAAGCTCCGTTTCTAGGGCAAAGATCTTTGTGAAAAGATCTAATGTTTCATCTGAGCCTGGTTCTCCTGCTAACTCTTTGACGCGAGTGACAGGATCGCGCAGCAATTGATTGACAATACTTTTCGTATGCTTACGAAGTACCTTCTTTTCTCGCTCTGATAAGTTAGGTAGCTTGCGCTCAATACTTTCCATCGTTTCTGCTTGTACTGCTAGCGCCTTTGTTCGAAGAGCTGTGATAATAGGCACCACACCAAGAGTATTTAACCATGCTTTGAATTCATCAATTTCAAGCTCGACCATCAATTCGATCTTTTCAGCCTCACGCTTACGCTCAGCTAAATTAGCCTCAACGATATTTTGAAGATCATCAATATCATATAAATACACATCGTCTAGTTCAGCAAGAGCTGGATCTAAATCACGTGGTACAGCGATATCAACCATGAATAACGGACGGCCTTTACGCTTCTTCAATGTCCCAGACATCATGTTTTTTGACACAACAAAATCACGTGCGCCAGTTGAACTAATGAGTACATCAGCATCAACTAAAGTTTCTTGTAACTCTTCAAACGGTCTCGCTTGTCCTAAGAAGCGTGCAGCTAATTCCGCTGCTCGAGCCTCAGTGCGATTAATAACCGTAATGCGTTCTGCCCCGTTAGCACGAAGATGCTTCGCTGTTAACTCGCTCATCTTCCCTGCGCCTAGAATGAGTACATGCTTGCCTTTAAAATCCCCAAAAATGTTTTTACCTAGCTCAACCGCTGCATAACTAACGGAAACAGCATGCTGACCAATCTCTGTTCCTGAATGGGCACGCTTCGCTAGAGTCACAGCCTGCTTGAATAAATGGTTAAAGATTGTTCCTGTTGCTTGTTCTTGTTGTGCAAGAAGGAAACTATCACGCACTTGACCAAGAATTTGCGTCTCGCCAAGAATCATGGAATCCAGACCACAGGCAACTCTAAATAAATGCTCGATCGCATGATGATCTTCGCGGATATCCAAATAAGGAGAAATGTCTTCTTTAGCTAGTCCAAACCAATCAGAAAGAAACGCCTTAGTAAAATGGCGACCTGTGTGAAGCTGATCAGCAACAACATAGATCTCCGTCCGATTACAGGTTGAAATAATCGTACATTCTAGAATACTTTTCATGTTGCGAAGCTGATTTAACGCAATAGGCATCTCAGCATCATGAAACGCGAACTTCTCACGCATTTCAACCGGTGCTGTTTTATAGTTTAATCCGACAACAATAATATGCATTACCTGACTCACCCCCACCGTTCTCTTTATCTATCGACCCGTACGTATTGCACCCATTAAAAAAACGAATCTATTTAAACAAAGTGTTTGTTATTCATTTCTTATGTGTCTCTAATGACCTTATTATAACATGTCTATGGAATCACTCAAAAAAAAATTGTGAACAGATCATGAAGCCTATGCTATCATAAAAGGATAATTGCATGCGCTTGGTATGTGAGAGAATTCTTTCCTTTTAGGTTAACCAAAAGCGGTAAATGTATAACCTTTTGTTTTAAATTGGAGGATGATGTACATGCGAAAACAACGCATATTCCCTGGAGTTTTATTAATAGGGTTAGGTATTTACTTAATCATGAGTCAGTACTCTTTCCCCTTGCAAGAGCAGCTAACTAGCTGGCCGTCCATTTTAGTTATTATTGGTATTTCTTTCTTTGTTCAATCGACACTATCTAAAGATCCTAGCACACTTTTCCCAGGTGCTATGTTAACGGGTCTTGGTATTCATTTTCACGGACAAGCACTGGTTCCATCATGGCCTTCATCATGGGCAATGTATACTTTAATTGTCGGATTATCTTTTCTACTTTTGTATGTGCGCACAAAAAAAGAAGGACTTTTTCCAGCAATGATCCTTTTGCTTATCTCAGCTATAGGCATATCATCAGTCGACCCACTCGATTGGTTCGAGCCTACCAGCTCTGTGTTATTTGATTTTTGGCCGATTCTTTTAATTGTGATCGGATTCATCCTTATTATAAAAAGAAAATAGACAGAACGCAAAAAGTCTGCACCTAAATGGTGCAGACTTTTTGTCTATTCTTTTCTTGCCGCATATTGCATGATCGTTTTCCACGCTTGTTCTTTACCGTATCCTGTTTCCGATGAGAACAATAGTAAAGGATCTTCTTCATATTTTTCTAGATCTGTAGAAATATCTTTAAGATGCTTCTGCCATTTACCCTTTGGAATCTTATCACATTTTGTAGCAATTAAAATGACTGATGTTCCAAAGTGTTTTAACCAATGGTACATGACTTTATCATCTTTAGATGGCTTATGACGCACATCAATCAATTGAACAACCGCTTGCAATTGTTCACGTTCTTGGATATATGTTTCGATCATTTGCCCCCACGTATCGCGCTCTTTTTTCGACACTTTCGCAAATCCATATCCAGGTACATCGACAAAATGCAACTTCTCATTAATGGCGTAAAAATTTAATGTTTGTGTTTTACCAGGACGCTGTGAGATTCGCGCTAAACTTTTACGGTTAATCATTTTGTTAATGAATGATGATTTCCCCACGTTTGAGCGACCTGCTAGAGCAATTTCCGGTAATCCCGTGTTTGGATATTGCTCAGGCTTTACCGCGACTCTGAATAATTCTGCTTGTGTTACCTTCATTTTTTCTCTCCCAACGCATGCTTTAGAACCTCATCTAAATGTCCGACTAAAATATAGTTTAAATCTTGTCTGACACTCTCAGGAACATCTTCTAAATCTTTTTCATTTTCTTTTGGAATAATTATAGTCTTTAACCCTGCTCGGTGTGCACTCATCGATTTTTCCTTGAGTCCTCCGATTGGCAAGACGCGACCTCTCAGTGTGATCTCCCCGGTCATCCCTACTTCTTTTTTCACAACACGACCTGTTAGGGCAGAAATCAGGGCAGTCGCCATCGTAATACCTGCTGATGGGCCATCTTTTGGCGTAGCACCTTCAGGCACATGAATATGAATATCATGCTTCTCGTGGAAGTTAGGATCAATGTTTAATTCCTCTGATCTCGCACGAATATAACTGAACGCCGCTTGAGCCGATTCCTTCATCACGTCACCAAGCTTACCAGTCAATGTTAGTTTTCCTTTTCCTGGTGCTAGTGAGACTTCAATAGATAACGTATCTCCACCTGCTGAAGTATAGGCAAGTCCAGTAGCTGATCCGACTTGATCTTCCTCTTCGGCAATGCCGTATCTAAAACGAACGCCACCGAGCATATCTTCTACCGTCTTTGCAGTCACCACGACCCGTTTCTTTTTCCCCGATACGATGATCTTAGCTGCTTTACGGCATAATGTCGCCATTTGACGCTCTAAGTTACGAACACCCGCTTCTCTCGTGTAATAACGTATGACTTTTTGAATCGCCTCGTCCTTCACTTGTAGCGTAGATTTGGTTAAACCGTGATCTTTAACTTGTTTAGGGAGAAGATAATTTTTCGCAATCTGCATTTTCTCCACTTCTGTATAGCCAGCAATATGAATGATCTCCATTCGATCACGCAACGGGCCTGGAATTGTTGAAATATTGTTAGCAGTTGTTACAAACATCACCTTAGATAAATCGTAAGGCTCTTCAATGTAATGATCACTGAACGTATGATTTTGTTCTGGATCTAATACTTCAAGCAGGGCAGAAGATGGATCTCCACGAAAATCATTAGCCATTTTATCAATTTCATCTAGTAAAAACACAGGATTAATCGAACCTGCTTTTTTCATTCCTTGTATCATTCGACCAGGCATAGCCCCTACATATGTACGTCGATGACCACGAATCTCAGCTTCATCACGTACTCCACCCAGCGAGATTCGAACAAATTTACGGTCAAGTGAACGAGCAATTGAACGAGCTAAGGAAGTTTTACCGACACCAGGCGGCCCCGACAAACAAAGAATAGGTCCTTTTAGTTCATTTGTTAATTGTTGAACCGCCAAATACTCTAACACACGCTCTTTGACTTTTTCAAGACCATAGTGATCCTCATTTAAGATGTCTTCTGCTCGGTTGACATCAAGCTGATCCTCTGTTTCGTAGTTCCATGGAAGTTGAGTTAACCACTCAATATAATTTCGTAAGACCGAGCTTTCGGCAGAATTAGCTGGCATTTTTTCATAGCGATCAAGCTCTTTTAACGCTTTTTCTAAAATTGATTCAGGCATTTTTGCTTCTTCGATTTTCTCACGCATAGATGCCACTTCACCCGTTCGCCCTTCGCGATCACCAAGCTCTTTTTGGATGGCTTTCATCTGCTCACGAAGATAGTATTCTTTTTGGGTTTTTTCCATGGACTTCTTCACTCGTTGTCCAATTTTTTTCTCAAGGCCTAATACCTCTTGTTCATTGTTTAAGATATCAATTAAGTGAAGAAGTCTGTCCACAACGTCAGTGATCTCAAGGATTTCTTGTTTTTCAATGAGCTTTAATGGAAGGTTTGAAGCGAGGACATCAGCAAAACGGCTTGGTTCGGTAATATCAGACGTCGTCGCTAATGTCTCAGGAGATACTTTCTTGCTCACCTTCGTGTATTGTTCAAACATTGTAAGCAGGCTACGCATAATAGCTTGTGTTTCCGTCGTTCGTTCTTCTCTTGTATCTTCTAATTCCGTAATTTCAACTTTTAGAAACTCTTCATCATCAAGATAACTTTCAATTTTCGCACGATGTAGACCTTCTACATGAATGCGAACTGTTCCATTGGGCAGCTTTAAAAGCTGTTTAATTTTCGCAATTGTTCCTACTGTATAAATCTCTTCCTCAGTTGGTTCATCAATTGAAATTTCTTTTTGTGTAGATAAGAGAATTTCATGATCCCTATCCATTGCAAACTCTAATGCCTGTACCGATTTTGCTCTCCCGACATCTAAATGTAACACCATAGATGGAAAAACAAGTAAACCGCGTAATGGCAGAAGCGGAATTTGTCGTTTTGTTTTTTCTGCGACCATCCGCATACACCTCCAAATTTCCTAGTTCCGTATCATTACCCTTTTCACCCATTCATTAATCTCATACGCAAGCAGTACGAGCAGCAACATTTTCCACTGAAAGATCGCTCTTAAAATATGCGTATTTTTGACTATTATGAAGAAAAGAAGTTTGACCTTTCATTAATTTTATCGTATCCCCTATTCTTTGTCTAACCATAAACAAAGAATAGAAAGAAATATAAGGCTCCACGACCTTGTTTATCTGCAATTGAGCACATAATGTTACACAGGACTAATTGTTGATTCTATACTCGCACTTGCCGGAATAACCTCTTCTTCTTGATTAAGTCCTTCAATTGCTAGGTCTAGAACTTCATCTAGATGTGAAACCGCAATAATTTCAATTCCGTCAATTTCTTGTAAAATGGCTTGTTCATTTTCTTTTGGAATAATCACCTGTGTGGCTCCTGATAACTTTGCCGCCTCTACTTTTGCAACAACCCCACCAATGGGTTTAACGGAACCATGAATGCCTAATTCTCCTGTCATTGCAATGGTGTTTTTTACTTTTAGTCCTTGAATCGCCGAGAAAATTCCCGTCGCGATAGCAACCCCTGCAGATGGACCATCCACTGGACCCCCACCTGGAAAGTTCACATGAATATCAAAGTCATTTGTCGGTATCCCCATACGTCTGAGAACAGTTACGACATTTTCAACCGATCCTTTTGCCATACTTTTTCTCCGAATTGACCGCGTTTGGTTCCCCGTGCTTTCTTCCTCTGCTATCCCGGTAATATTCACAGAGCCCTTGCCTGGATTATCAATCACATTCACTTCGATCTCAAGTAACGCGCCCATATTCGGCCCAAAAACGGCTAAACCATTGACTAAACCAACTGCAGGCGCTTGATGGATTTTACGCTCAGGTCGAGGGGTTAATTGACTGGCATGTAAGACCCATTCGACATCACGTAACGTTACTTTTTCTCTTCCTTCTGACGTTGCTATCCCTGAAGCAATCTGAACGATATTGACTGCCTCACGACCATTCGTTGCATATTTTGCAATTTGCTCTATCGCAACGTCTTCGGCATTAAAAGCTAATTTTTTTATTGCTTTTTGGGCAATTAAAATAATTTCTTCAGGTTTTAAAGAACGGAAATACACTTCTAAACACCTAGACCGAATTGCAGGGGGTAATTCTTGTGGCGTTCTTGTTGTCGCTCCAATCATACGAAAATCAGCAGGTAATCCCTTTTGAAAAATTTCATGAATATGCTTAGGAATTTGCTGGTTTTCTTCACTATAATAGGCACTTTCAAGAAAAACTTTCCTATCCTCTAATACTTTTAGTAGTTTATTTAATTGGATCGAATGTAGCTCTCCAATTTCATCAATAAATAATACTCCACCGTGAGCTTTTGTGACAGCACCATGCTTTGGTTGTGGAATACCCGCTTGTCCCATCGCTCCCGCCCCTTGATAAATCGGGTCATGAACTGAACCAATTAACGGGTCAGCAATTCCTCTCTCATCAAACCGAGCTGTCGTTCCATCTAACTCTACAAAGACGGCTTCTTTCGCAAATGGTGATTGAGAATTTTTCTTTGCTTCTTCTAAGACGAGCCTTGCTGCTGCTGTTTTTCCCACACCTGGAGGTCCATAAACAATCACATGTTGTGGGTTTGGACCACATAACGCTGCACGCAAAGAGCGAATTCCTTCTTCTTGGCCGACAATATCATCAAAGTCAACCGGACGGACTTTTTCCGATAATGGCTCGCTTAATTGTATATCTCTCATCTTTTTTAATTGTTCCATTTCTTTTTTTGAATCTCTATCAATAGTTACACGTTGATTTCGTTGCGTTTTAAGTAAATTCCAAAAGTACACCCCAATAATCACGCCGAAAAATAATTGAATGACTAAAGCAATCGCTGTCCAACTCATTCTGTAACCTCCTGATGTCTTTTCTACTGTTTTCTTTAGTATGACCGACAAAAACGACCCTACTCAAAGAAACTTTGTAATTTAAACATACGCTGAATATGGAGAAATGAAGTTGACTAAAAAAAGAACACACTTCTAAATTTGTAGAAGTGTGTTCGATCTCTTTACGCGCTCTCTTTAGGCTCTTCTTTTGTTAAAGTTATCTCCGTACCGTCTTCCGTTTTTAAGATCGGTAAAGCTTGTTCAGTGATACATTTATCATGAATGACACATGAAACGACATCTGAACGTGAAGGTAAGTCGAACATAACATCAAGCATAATCCCTTCAATAATCGAACGAAGTCCACGAGCTCCTGTTTTACGTTCAATCGCTTTTTTAGCAATCTCAACAAGTGCTTCATCTGTAAATTCAAGTTCAACATCATCTAACTGAAGTAACTTTTGATATTGCTTCACCAGAGCATTCTTAGGTTTTGTTAAAATCTCAACTAAAGCATCCGTATCAAGTGGCTCTAGGCTAGAGATAACTGGTAGACGACCAATGAACTCTGGAATTAAACCGAAACGAAGAAGATCCTCAGGTAAAACTTTGCTTAAGTATTCACCAGGGCTCAACTCTTCTTGTTTGACCTCAGAACCAAAACCAATAACCTTCTTACCTAAACGTCGTTTAATAATTTGTTCGATTCCATCAAAGGCCCCACCGCAAATAAACAACACATTCGTTGTATCAATTTGGATGAATTCTTGATGAGGGTGTTTACGGCCACCTTGAGGAGGAACACTTGCTGTCGTTCCTTCTAAGATTTTCAATAAAGCTTGTTGAACCCCTTCACCAGAAACGTCTCTTGTAATCGATGGATTCTCTGATTTACGAGCTACTTTATCGATCTCGTCAATGTAAATAATTCCCTTTTCTGCTTTTTCCACATCATAATCAGCAGCTTGAATCAATTTAAGTAGAATGTTCTCTACATCTTCCCCAACATACCCTGCTTCAGTTAGCGACGTTGCATCGGCAATCGCAAATGGTACGTTTAGAATACGTGCTAATGTTTGAGCTAGTAATGTTTTACCACTACCTGTTGGTCCAATCATTGCAATGTTACTTTTGGCAAGCTCAACTTCCTCTGATCGATTCATCGAGTTAATTCGCTTGTAGTGATTGTAAACAGCCACTGAAAGCGACTTCTTCGCTTGGTCTTGGCCGATAACATAGTCATCAAGAATTTGACGAATTTCTTGTGGCTTAGGTACTTCTTGGAATTCAACTTCTTCTTCTCCACCAAGTTCTTCTTCTACAATTTCTGTACATAATTCAATACACTCATCGCATATATACACACCAGGTCCAGCAACTAGTTTGCGGACTTGATCTTGAGTTTTTCCACAGAAAGAACATTTAAGCTGTCCTTTTTCTTCGTTAAATTTAAACATCAAATCACCCCTCACAAAATATTGTACCATCCAGAGCTGTTTTACCCATTTGCCAAACTCTTTTTGGAGTTTTCTTGCCAACGTCGTAAAAGAATGATCGTTTGCGTATGAATAGTTCGTCAGACTATTGTATCACAGAACAATCAAAATCCGTAAAGATTATGCTCGCTACATATGTATTCAATTCGTTTGCCTAAAAGATAAACAAAAAGCTACTTTACCCTTTTTAATCAATGGTAGGCAGTTTGTTTTATTAAGTTTATGTATGGATTTACTATACATTCAAGATTCACATGAAAAAATCCTTTTTTTCTTTCTTGCATCGTGAATGAAAAGAATCTATTTTTCCTTACGAGCGTTACATACATCTTGTTCATATAAACTTGGAATCATACCTACTTCAACTGTTTTATTAAAGTACAATGCATGTTTCAATAAGGTTTCCATTAGGGTTTAAATGTGTGAAAGACAAGGCACAAAAGATGCGCCTTGTCTTCATAAGACGATCTTCAATTAAATCGCCAAATCATTATTAAGCTTTTTTGCTTTCTTCAACTAGAAGTTCAACCGCTTTTTGGATCTTAAGATCACCTTTAAGACCTTCGATACCACCTTGAGCAGCAAAAATTGTCTTAAGTTCTTCAACAGAACGTTGGTACATTTCAGCCATCTTCTCAAGCTCTGCATCTACATCAGCGTCAGAAATTTCAACGTTTTCTGTAGCCGCAATCGCTTCTAGTGTTAAGTTAATACGTACACGCTTTTCTGCATCTGTCTTGAATTGCTCACGCATCGCTGTTTCGTCTTGACCAGAGAATTGGAAGTACATTTCAAGGTTCATTCCTTGCATTTGTAAGCGTTGCTCGAATTCTTGAAGCATACGATCTGTTTCTGTTGAAACCATCGCTTCAGGAATATCAACTGTTGCATTCTCAGCAGCCTTCTCAACTAAAGTGTCACGAATTTCAGTATCAGCCGCTTGCTCTTTGTCTTTTTGAAGTTTTTCTTTAATTTCTTTCTTTAACTCATCAAGCGTTTCAACATTCTCGTTTGCATCTTTAGCGAACTCATCATCAAGTGCAGGAAGCTCTTTGCGCTTAATTTCATGAATTTTCACTTTGAAAGTAGCCGCTTTTCCAGCTAAATCTTCAGCATGATATTCTTCTGGGAAGTTTACTTCTACGTCTTTCTCATCTCCAGATTTAAGGCCGATTAATTGCTCTTCAAATCCTGGGATGAACTGGTTAGAACCAATTTCAAGTGAGTAGTTTTCAGCTTGTCCGCCTTCAAATGCTTCACCATCAACAAATCCTTCGAAATCCATAACAGCCGTATCGCCATTGTCAATTGCGCCATCTTCAACAACAACTAGTTCAGCTTGACGATTTTGAAGTTGAGTAAGTTCCGCTTCAACATCTTCATCTGTTACTGTTGTGTCTTGTTCTTGTACCTCTAGACCTTTGTACTCACCAAGAGTTACTTCAGGTTTTACGATCACTTTCGCAGTGAAAACAAGGTTGCTGCCTTTTTCCATTGTTTCGACATCAATTTCAGGACGGTCTACTGGCTCAATCTTTGTTTCTTGAATTGCCGCAGCATACGCTTCTGGTAAAAGAATATCTAGAGCTTCTTGATAAAGAGACTCAACACCGTATTGCTTTTCAAATAATGAACGAGGTACTTTCCCTTTACGGAAACCTGGTACATTGACTTTCTTAACTACTTTTTTGAATGCAGCATCAAGTGCAGCATCCACTTTCTCGGCTTCAACATCAATTGTTAAAACGCCTTCGTTTCCTTCTAACTTTTCCCATTTTGTAGTCATTACGTTTTCCCTCCAACTATACACATGTTCGAATATCGAACGTTTTATATGATCATGATTTACAACCACTCTATTATAACATAACACTATCAGTTTTCAAACCAATCTTACATGGTAGCAAGGATCAATTTGAAAACTGAGTATACGCCTCAAATACTTTTTCTTCTAGTAAAGTCACTTCTGTTACTTTTTCTTTCACTAATTCCTCATCACACTGATACAGATCGGCAACTTCATCTAGGTGGCCTTCTCCCCCTATGCGCTCACTAGCTAAATAGTGATATACAGCTGCCCATAATGTCACTGAGTCAGGTTCTGGGATAAATGGATACCAAGCGAATAAATGAAGATATCCGATTTGTTCAGCCATTTGAGCTAAGAGCGGATCAACATGCGCTAGTTGTTGTGAAAGTTCTTCTTTTAATTGAATGGAGAATGGCTGCTCAGTGATTTCGAGTAGTTCTTTAGGAATAATCGTTGTCGTCTGACTTGCTTTCGTAATATGGACTAAATCTTCGCACTGCTTACTATGTAGAATCTCTAAGGCATAACTTCTAAGTAACCAATCGTTTGTCTCGCCTTCTATGTAGTTGATCAAAGGGGCGATGGTATCATCTAGCTCACGTTCTTTTAAATAGGATAAAGCTTGCCATTGTTCTTTAATTGTCCCTTGTTTTAATTGGTTTTCCACCTCTATTAATGGAGACTTCGTTTCATGCTCTGACTCTTCAACAGATTCTTCAATCGTAGCAAGTAACGCTGAGTCATCAATCATCTGCCTGCTAAAATGAAGCAGTTGATAAAAGGATTCTGCTGATTGGGCAGGTAAATTATTTTCACTTAACACCGCTTCAAGGATATCAACGACTTCTTGGTATTCTCCTAACTGAACTAGTAACGAGATATGTACTTGCAAATTATCGTAGTAGTCGCCTATTCCTTCATTTAATAAAGCACTTGTATGTATGACAGCTTCCTTTAATTGACCAAGTTCTATAAGACTTAATACTTTTCCAAATCTTACTTGCGGATGATCGGGCTCATATTGTTCAGCTGTGAGGAAATGGTTGTAGGCACTTGTTGCATCCTTTGCCTTTAGAGCATCCATCCCTTTTTCAATCAGCCTTTTAACAAGTCCAGGGTATGGGATAACATTCGTATCCTTTTTCGTGCCTTTTTTGCCGTCCATGGAATCGCTCCACTCTCTTTGACATGTTGCTTTCTATAGTATACAAAAAAATTATAGTTATTCTTATTAGTTTATCAGCTTGACATCGTATTTACAATTAGAACCGTCCATAACATCCCTTGATTGACGGCACACGCCCAAAAAAATGTAAACGATTTCTTTAATTGGATTAGATATGGGTTTAAAAATGGGCACAATGACGAATTTAGATAAAAAAGTCGCGGTTCGAATGATTTATTCTTTGACAACTCAAACCATTTAGACACATAATAGTTATACAATACTTTTAAAATAATTATACAGAGGATGATCTACTTGTTATTCACTTCTAAAAAAAAGGTTCCTTCATATAACCCAACTTTTAATATACCGACATCCCCGTCACATAGCACTTCAAATAAAGAAATCAATACTCGTTTGCAGTATATGGGGTTCACACAACATAGTTCAGAAAGCCTTCAAGAACTAAAACCATTTATTAATGAACATGCAGATACAATACTTGAAGCCACGTTAGATCATGTGTATTCATTTCCTCAATTAAAACAGATTGCCGATGCTCACTCTACTCGTGAACGATTAAAGCACGTCTTTATGCTGTACTTAGAAACGGTTGTAGAAGGTGATGTGTCAGAAGAGGATATTCGTCAAAAAAAACGTGTCGGAGGTGTACACAATAGCAGTGAACTACCTATTGCTTGGTTCTTAGCTACATACCAAGTTTTTTTACAACTGTTGATCCCACAACTTGTTTCAAATTTCTCGAAAGAACCAGAGAAACTCACTGCTTATTTACTAGCGGTAACAGGCAGATTTAATTACGATTCACAGTTGATTGTCGAAGAATATTTAAATTCAAAAATCAACCAAATCAACACGTATCATGAAGCTAATGCGTCTCTTCAGCATGAACTGCTTGCCATTAGTCAGGAACTAGCTAGTATGATTACTGATACAGACGAGTCAACAACCTCTACCGCCGACCGCGCTAAGCGAATTGGTGCAGACACGGAGAAAACGGTAAAATCGAGTGAGAACTTGCAACATCTCATCTCTCAAAATGTATCTGATGTCAATAGCATGTTTGATACGTTTGAGCTACTAGAAAAGCAAGTAACACAAACGATTCAAGAGGCAGATAAGCTCAAACAAATATCAGATGATATTAACAATATGGTTAAAGAAATTGAATCTGTTTCGGATCAAACAAATTTACTCGCTTTAAATGCTTCGATTGAAGCTGCAAGAGCTGGCGAACACGGCAAAGGATTTTCTGTTGTTGCATCTGAAGTACGTAAGTTAGCAGAGCAATCTAAGGACATGAGTAATTCGATTTCAAAATTAATCACTAGTAGCAACCAGAATATCCAGTCCTTATCTGGTGGAATGAACGCGATGAATGATTCTAGAGCGACCTCACATAAAAATATGACAACCGTGAAGTACGGCCTTGAGACGATAAAAATGGAAATGGAACAATATATTGAGCTATTCAAAAAGAATAAAGAGGACATGGATGAGGTTGTTTCTTCTATTGATTACATCCAAAAAACTACAAATGAAATCTCAAAACTCGGGACAGACCTCACCTCAAAAGCTCATCGCATTAACCAAAATTAAAAGAAGGAGAAAACAGTCGAAACTGTTTTCTCCTTCTTCTTTATAACCCTTGCACTTGAAAAGATTTTTTTTCTTCATACTCTTTAATTTTTTCTTCGTATTGTAGGGTCAAATTGATCTCATCCCATCCATTTAGAAGCATTTGTTTCCAATAAGGATCAATGGAAAATGACGTTTTAAACTGATTCGTTGCAATTACTTGCTTTTCTAAGTCAACGGTCAACTGTACGACCTCGTTTTCACTTTGTTGAAAAAGACGATATACATACGCTTCATCTAATCGAATCGGTAACATCCCATTTTTCAAACAATTGTTATAGAAGATATCCGCGAAGCTGGGTGCAATAATGACACGGAATCCGTAATCATGCAACGCCCACGGTGCATGTTCCCGTGAGGACCCACAGCCAAAATTATGTCCTGCTACTAAGATGGAAGCACCCTTGGTGTGCGGTTGATTCAATTCAAATTGTTCATTTTCTGATCCGTCACTTTGAAAACGCCAATCATAAAATAGAAACTGGCCAAATCCTGTTCGCTCTACACGCTTTAAGAATTGTTTCGGAATAATTTGATCTGTATCAACATTAACACGGTTTATCGCAGCTACCGTCCCTTTATGAACTTGAATCGCATCCATCACAATCCATCCTTTACGTTGTTATTTTTTTCTCTTGGAATGCCCTCACATCGACAAAATGTCCAAATGTAGCGGTTAATGCTGCCATTTGCGGACTGACTAGATGAGTGCGTGAACCTTTTCCTTGTCTGCCTTCAAAATTCCGATTGGAAGTAGAAGCACAACGTTCTCCTGGTGGGACAACATCAGGATTCATACTTAAGCACATGCTACAACCCGAATCTCGCCACTCAAATCCTGCCTCGATAAACAATTGATCCAATCCTTCTTCTTCTGCTTTCTTCTTCACTTTTTGAGAACCTGGGACAACTAACGCACGCACACCCTCTGCTACTTTTCTTCCTTTAATGATAGAAGCTGCCGCTCTCAAATCACTTAACCTCGAATTTGTACAGGAGCCAATGAACACATGCTGAATTTTCACCTCGTTGATTGGTGTCCCTGGTTGTAAATCCATGTATTCTAGAGCTTGTTCAATTCCCCGTCTTTCCGCTTCAGTGTTTGCATCCTCTGGTGATGGGACAACTTTTGAGATGCCAATCCCTTGTGACGGGTTCGTCCCCCATGTCACCATAGGCTCTATATCAGAAGCGTCGATCGTCAACGTCCGGTCATAGGTCGCTCCTTCATCTGTCGCTAGTTCACGCCATACGTTTGTTAATTCAGTAAATGCATCTCCGCTCGGTACATATTGTCGACCTTTTAAGTAATCAAATGTCACTTGATCCGGACTGATTAAGCCAGCTTTCGCTCCTGCTTCTATTGACATATTACAAATAGTCATTCTTTCTTCCATCGTCATGCCTCGAATCGCTTCTCCTGTAAATTCAATGACAGACCCTGTGCCAATGTCGACACCAAATTTTGCAATGATAGCAAGAATCACATCTTTCGCTGACACAGTTTGATCAAGCGTGCCGGTGATTTTGACTTCTAGCGTTTTAGGTCGCGATTGCCAAAGGGACTGAGTCGCTAACACATGCTCAACCTCACTCGTTCCAATTCCGAATGCCAACGCACCAAACGCACCATGTGTCGATGTATGACTATCCCCACAAACTATCGTTTTTCCTGGTTGAGTTAACCCTAGTTCTGGACCAATAACGTGCACAATCCCGTTTTCTGGATGTTCGAGATCTACTACATCAATACCAAACTCATCACAGTTATTTTGCAATGTTTGAATTTGTGTTCGCGCAATTTGATCCGTAATATTATAACGGTCAACCGTAGGAACGTTATGATCCATCGTGGCAAATGTTAAATCTGGTCTTCTCACTTTACGTCCGTTTAGACGTAGGCCCTCGAACGCCTGTGGAGAGGTCACTTCGTGCACCATATGCAAATCGATATACAGTAGGCTTGGTTTCCCCTCTTCTTGCATAATCTCGTGCTGGTCCAGAATCTTCTCGATAATCGTTTTTGGACTCA